>CASFQF010000078.1 GCA_949296635.1 uncultured Alistipes sp.
CGACTATCACCATCAGCAGCAGGTTGGCCAGTCCTATCGGTACGAGGTACTTCCATTCGAGAGTCAGGATCTGGTCCACACGCAGACGCGGGAAGGTCCACTTTATCCACATGAGCAGCCACACCACGAAGAAGGCCTTGGCGAAGACCCAAACGAAGCCGGGGATGTAATCCATTACCGTGTTGAAGGCGTCGAGTCCGGGTATATGGAGCGGCATCCAGCCGCCGAGGAATATCGTGGCGGCCAAGCCGGCGATGATGAAGAGGTTGACGAACTCGGCAACGTAGAAGAGGCCGAAGTGCATGCCCGAATATTCGGTATGATACCCCGCCGTGAGCTCCGACTCCGCTTCGGGCAGGTCGAACGGTCCGCGGTTGACCTCGGCGTTGCCGGCGATGAGGTAGATGATGAAGGCTATAATGGCGGGTATGTGGCCCTTGAAGATGAACCAGCCGTCTGCCTGCCGCTCGACGATCTCCGAGAGCTGCATGGTGTCGGTGAGCACTACGATGGTGAGGATCGACAGGCCTATCGAGAGCTCGTAGCTGATCATCTGCGCGCCGCTTCGCATGGCGCCGATAAGCGAGTACTTGTTGTTGGAACTCCAGCCGGCGAGCAGTATGCCTACCACACCGATCGACGAGGCGGCCATCGTGAAGAAGACACCCACGTTGAAATCGAGCACCTCCATGCCGCGGTTTATGGGCAGGCATGAGAAGGCGAGTACCGAGGCCAGAATCACGATGTAGGGGGCCAGATTGTAGAGGAACCTGTCGGCGTGGCGTATGGTGATGATTTCCTTGGTGAGCATCTTGAATACGTCGCAGATAACCTGAAGCGTACCCCACGGACCGACGCGGACGGGGCCGAGGCGGCATTGGAAGGCGGCGCACACCTTGCGTTCCATGAATATCATCACGATGGCTATGACCGTGTACATGAGCAGCAGGCACACCCCGACCACGACGCATTCGAGGAATATGGCCAGACCCTCGGGCATGATGGAGAGTAGTGCCGTATGGATCGCTTGGGTTACTATGCTGAAATCGAACATATTGTTGTCTGTTAAATTGTTATCTGTCTATGTCGGGCACTACGTAGTCGAGCGTGCCGCCTATGGCGATCAGGTCGGCGATCTTCGCGCCGCGGGCTATGGTCTCGAGGCACGATACCAGCGGCAGCCCCGTCGAGCGGAACTTCATGCGGTAGGGTGACTTGTCGCCGCGGCTCTCGATGAAGACGCCGAACTCGCCGCGGCTCCCCTCTACGGCCGAGTAGTAGGTGCCTTCGGGGATGCGTATGACGGGTTTGGTCTTGGCGCGGTATTCGCCTTCCGGAATGTTGTCTATAAGCTGCTCGATTATGCGCAGGCTCTGCTCGATCTCGCGCATGCGCACCATGTATCTCGCATAGCAGTCCCCCTCGGTAAATAGTACCTCGTCGAAATCGACCTCGCCGTACATCGCGTAGGGGTGACGTTTGCGCACGTCGCACGCCCAACCTGAGGCGCGGCCGGTACCTCCGGTGGCGCCGAACGAGATGGCGTCTTCGCGCGTGAGCACGCCCGTTCCCACAAGACGCTGGCGGGCGATGACGTTGCCCGTGAATATCTCGTGGTACTCGCGCAGCGTGGGGCGCATGTATGCGATGAACTCCTTGACGCGGCGCACGAAGTCGGGGTGTATGTCGGCCTGCACACCGCCGATGACGTTGTAGTTCTGTATGAGCCGGCCGCCCGTGGTCTGCTCGAGGATGTCGAGCACCTTCTCCCTGTCGCGGAACCCGTAGAAGAAGGCCGTCAGTGCTCCCATGTCCATGCACAGGCACGAGAAGAAGAGCAGGTGCGAGTCTATACGCTGCAGTTCGTCCATGATGGTGCGTATGTACTGCACGCGGCGGCTCACCTCAAGGCCAAGGCCCTTCTCGATACACATGCAGAGGGCGTGGCGGTTCTGCGACGCCCCGAGGTAGTCCAGACGGTCGGTAAGGGCGAGTGTCTGCGGGTAGGTGAGGCTCTCGCACATCTTCTCGATGCCGCGGTGGATGTAACCGCAGTGTACGTCGAGCTTGCGTATGATCTCGCCCTCGAGCGAGACTCGGAAGCGCAGTACGCCGTGCGTAGCGGGGTGTTGCGGGCCCACGTTGATAACATACTCGCCCTCGTCGAAGATCACTTCGCGCTTGCGTATGAGGCTGCCGTCGGGCATGAGCTCGAAGTGGGGCGTGCTGTCCTGTGACACCTCGTTGTTCATGCGCAGCGGGTTGAGCGCCGGGTCGTAGTCCTTGCGCAGGGGATGGCCCACCCAGTCGTCGCGCAGGTAGAGGCGGCGCATGTCGGGGTGGTTGAGGAACTGTATGCCGAAGTAGTCGTATGCCTCGCGTTCGTTTAGCAGGGCGCCTTTCCATACGTCTCCCACCGATGGCAGGCCACATTTGTCGGGCGCGGGCGTAAAGACACGCAATACGATGTTCTCGCCCGTGGCCGTGGACTCTATATGGTAGACGGCGCCGAAACGCCCTTCGCCCCAATCCATGCCGGTGAGGCTGCGCAGGAAGTCGAATCCCTCCCGCTTGAGCCGCACCGCCAGATCGTGGAACGTCTCGACGGGTACGGTCAGCATGCCGTCACCCTCCGCCGACCATTCGGCCGCGGGTTCCCATGCCGTTATCTTCTCTCGTATAGTCATATTATAGCTTGTGTTCCGTTTCCACATTCAAATCGATCTTTTCGGCGGTGAGGTCCCGACGCATGAGTCCCTCGTACTCCTTTTTGCCGATCTGTTTGTTCACGCCGCCGAAGAAGCGTTCCAGCCGCACTTTGCGCTGCAGTTGCATCAGACCGTAGAGCATCGCTTCGGGTCGCGGCGGACAGCCCGGTATGTAGACGTCGACGGGTAATATCGTGTCGACGCCGTTGACCACATGGTACGACTTCTTGAAGGGGCCGCCGCTTATGGCGCAGCCGCCTACGGCGATGACATACTTCGGGTCGGCCATCTGGTCGTATAGGCGTTTGAGCACCGGCGCCATCTTGTGCGTGATGGTTCCCGCCACCATGATGAAGTCGGCCTGACGCGGTGAGGCGCGCGTCACTTCGAACCCGAAACGGGCGAAGTCGTAGCGGGCGGCACCCACGGCCATGAACTCTATGCCGCAGCAGCTCGTGGCGAAGGTCAGGGGCCAGAGACTGTTGCTGCGACCCCAGTTGATCAGGTCGTCGAGGCATCCCAACACGACGTTGGTTCCGCCCTCGCGGAGTTGCTCCGCCATCTTCTCGAGGTATTCGTTGTCGATGAAATCCTCGTATTTCATCGACTTTATTTCGGGTTTTCTCATTTCCATTCCAAAGCTCCTTTCCGCCATGCGTAGGCAAGGCCCAATACAAGTATAACAAGGAAGAACACGATGCTCGTCAGGCCGTACAGCCCCAGATCCTGCACCACGACGGCCCATGAGAAGAGGAAGACGGTCTCCACGTCGAACATCAGGAAGAGTATGGCGAATAGGTAGTATCCCACCTTGAACTGCATCCACGAGCGTCCGCGTGTGGGGATGCCGCATTCGTATGCTTCGCCCTTCTGGGGGTTGTACGAACGCGGTGATATGGCACGCGCTATACCCAGCGCTACGGCCACCAATGCAAGGGCTGTCAATATAACGACCACTAATAGAGTAAAATACATAAATATGATCTTTATGGATTCCGATATCACGAAATTGACCTGCGGATCGGGAGATCCGTAGCCGCCGGACCTTGCGACAAGGTCCGCATGGCGAGCCGGCGCACGGCCGCCCCTCGGTTGTATCAAATGAGGATGCGTTCCAGCGAGAAGACGTAATAGTCGACAGTGCGGACTATGACGCCGCTGTAATCGGGCCGCACCGTGTCGCAGGGCGTCATCTCCTCCGGACGTGCGTTCTCCGTTTCACTGCGGTGGCGCAGCATGGCCTTTTGCATCGAGATGCTCGATGCCGGCTCCATCGTACAGGTAAAGAGGCTTGCCTCGGCCGACAGGTGTATGTACAGAGGCACAGATGCCGCGGGCGTGATGCTTGCGTTGCAGTCGCAGGGGGTGGGGGTGTCGCATACGGTCCGGCATGCCGCCTCTTCGGGCGTCATGTTTTCGGCACTCCACGTCATCGCGAGAAGCAGCACGAACATAATATTGATCATTCGCGCTCTCATATTCGACACTTTTTGCGTTGCGAAGATACGCATTTTTCGTTCTAAAAAAGCAAATTCCGTAAAATTTTTTCGTCGTAGCGGCATGCGGCGGAGAGTGGCGGGGCCGCCGCAAGACAAAAAACGGAGCCTGCGCAGTCGCATGCGCAGGCTCCCTTGTCGTGTCCTCGTGCGGCGTGACGTTCAGCCCGTGCCGCCGCGGTTCTAACAGTGCTGCTCGGTGAAAGCGCCGATTTCGAGGTAGCGTTTGTAAAGTTCCCTGTATGCGGCGGCGTTCTGCGCGTCGGGCGTATACTCCTTGGCGAAACCCGAGTTCATGGCGGCGATGGCATCCTCTACCTTGGGATATACGCCCGCGGCCGTGGCGGCGAACATCGCTGCGCCAAGAGCGCATGCCTGATCGGTGTTGCATACCTTGATCGGCATATTCAGCACGTCGCTCATTGTCTGCATGACGAAGGGCGACTTGAGCGCTATGCCGCCGATACCGATGACGCTGTCGATGCTTACGCCCTCGCTGACGAAACGGTCGACTATGGCCTTGGTGCCGTATGCCGTGGCCTCGACCAGCGCGCGGAATACGCGCGGGGCCGAACTGCCGAGCGTGAGGCCCGTGACGGTGCCCGTAAGCAGCTGGTTGGCGTCGGGCGTGCGGCGGCCGTTCATCCAGTCCGTAGCCAGAACGGTGCTCTCCTCGATGGGGATGCGCTCGGCCTCGGCCGTGAGGGCGGGGATGATCCTGTCGGCAGCCTCGCTGACGATACGCTCGCGGTCGGCGGCCGAAAGCCACTTCATGCCGGCGACGATCTTCTTGAGCGGGAACTCCAGAAGGCGCTTGAACCATGCGTAAATGTCGCCGAAGCCCGACTGCCCTGCCTCGAGGCCGATCATGCCCGGGATGACCGAGCCGTCGACCTGCCCGCAGATGCCGCGTATGAGCTTGTCGCCGAGTTCCTCATAGTCGGCCACCATGACGTCGCAGGTGCTGGTGCCGATGACGCGTACCAGCGTGTGGGGCGTGACGCCTGCGCCGACGGCCCCCATATGGCAGTCGAAGGCGCCGCCGGCAACCACTACGCCGGTGGTGAGGCCCAGTCGCTCGGCCCATTCGGGCGTGAGCCTGCCGACGGGTTTGTCGGCTGTCTCGGTCTCCTCGAACAGGCGGGCGCGGAACCCCGACAGCAGGGGGTCGAGCGCCGTGAGGAACTCCTCCGACGGAAGCCCTCCCCACTTCTTGTGCCACATGGCCTTGTGGCCGCAGGCGCAGCGGCTGCGGACGATCTTGTCCGATGAGGTGACGCCAGTAAGCAGGGCGGGCAGCCACTCGCAGTGCTCGACGATAGAGTATGCGGCCTTGCGCACCTGCTCATCCTCGCGCAGCACATGAAGGGCCTTGGCCCAGTACCATTCCGAAGAGTATATTCCGCCTTCGTAGGCCGTGTAGTCGGGGTTCCACTTGCGGCACAGCTCATTCACCTCGGCAGCTTCCCTGACGGCCGTATGGTCTTTCCACAGTATGAACATGGCGTTGGGGTTCTCGGCGAACTCCGGCAGCATGGCCAGCGGCATGCCCGTGCGGTCGGTGAAGGCGGGGGTGCTGCCCGTGGTGTCGAAGGCTATGCCGACGACCTGTTCGGCCGTGCCGGCGGGGCATTGGGCTATGGCATCCTTGACGGTAGCCTCCAAGACGTCGATGTAGTCCTGCGGGTGCTGGCGGTAACGGTTGGCTGCAGGGTCGCAGTACTTGCCCTCGCTCCAGCGGGGGTAGTATTTCACCGATGTGGCGACGGTATCGCCTGTCTCGGCATTTACGACGAGCGCGCGTGCCGAATCGGTGCCGTAATCTAAGCCTATTACATATTTCATTTGATTCGTGTTTTTGGTCGGTTTTGAAATACGCCGACGCCCCGCGCAGGGGTGCCGGCGTATTTCGGAATCTGTCTCTTTAGCAGAGAGCCTTGTTGAGCAGGTAATATACCTCGTTCATGCGCAGCTCCTTCTTGAACTCGGGGATGGTGGTGTCCTTGTTGATGTATACCATCTCGATGCCGGCGATCTCGGCGTAGTCGGCCCAGTATTCGGCCGTCAGGTCGTACGAGAAGCACGAGTGGTGCGTGCCGCCTGCGAGAATCCAAGCGCCGGCGCCCACCTCGAAGTCGGGTTGCGGGATCCACAGCGCCGAAGCCACGGGCAGCTTTGGCAGCGGCTTGGGCTCGATGCACTTCACGTCGTTCACGATCAGGCGGAAGCGGTTGCCCATGTCGACAACGGTTGCGGTGCAGCCCATGCCGGTCTTGCTGGTGAAGACCAGACGTGCGGTCTGGGCCTTGCGGATGCCGATGCCGAGGAAGTGAACCTCGAGACGGGGCTTCTTGGCGGCGATCAGCGGGCAGATCTCGAGCATGTGCGCCTGCAGGATTGCGCTGTTGGCGCCGTCGAAGTTGAGCGTGTAGTCCTCGAGGAACGAGCATCCCGTAGGCAGGCCTTGGCTCATGAACCATACGGTGCGGTAGAGCGCGGTCGACTTCCAGTCGCCCTCGGCGCCGAAGCCGTAGCCCTCGGCCATGAGGCGCTGCGATGCAAGGCCCGGGATCTGGTCGAAATAGCTGCCGTCGGTCTGTCCCAGATCGTCGAAGTTGGTGGTGAAGCCCTTGGCTCCCTTTGCCTTGAGGATGGCGCGCAGGGCCAGCTCGGCCTTGGCGGCGTTCCATACGACCTTGTAGTTGTCGGTGCCGGGTTTCTCCATATCGGCGTCGTGGTCGTAGAGGCTGAAATACTCGGCGACGAGTTTCTCGACATCCCCGTCCTTGACGGCGGCGTGGTACTCCATAAGCTCGCTGACGGGGTAGTAGTCGACATGGTAGCCCAGACGCTGCTCGGCCTCGACCTTGTCGCCGTCGGTCACGGCCACGTTGTTCATCTGGTCGCCGAAGCGCAGGATGAGCATATCCTGCGAGTCGGCCCATGCGGCGCAGACGCGCATCCAGACGCCGATCTTGCGCTGCGTCTCCTCGTCCTGCCAATATCCTACGACCACCTTGCGGCGCAGGCGCATGCGGGCGCAGATGTGGCCGAACTCGCGGTCGCCGTGCGCCGACTGGTTGAGGTTCATGAAATCCATGTCCATGGTCTCCCACGGAATCTCGCGGTTGTACTGCGTGTGGAGGTGGAGCAGGGGCTTGGTGAGCTGCTGCAGGCCGTGTATCCACATCTTGGCGGGGCTGAAGGTGTGCATCCACGTGATGACGCCGATACACTTGTCGTCGGCGTTGGCGGCCTTGAAGGCGGCGGTCACCTCGGCGGCCGAGTTCACCGTACCCTTATACACCACCTTTACGGGCAGCTTGCCCGATGCGTTGAGACCCTGTACCATCTCGTTGCTGTGAGCGTCTACGGCTACGACAGCGTCGCCGCCGTAGAGCAACTGTGCGCCGGTTATGAACCAGACTTCATAATTTTCGAACATGACAATTTAGTTTTAGGTTTTGTTGATTGGTTAATGCGTTTGTTATCTGTCAGCCCTTTTTCTGCCCGTAGTAGGCATTGGGCCCGTGCTTGCGGTTGAAGTGTTTCTCCACCAGCAGGGGGTTCATCGTGAGCGAGGGGTTCACCGAGTAGGCCACGAAGGCCATCTTGGCCACCTGCTCCATCACCACGGCGTTGTGTACGGCCTCGGCGGCGGTGCGGCCCCAGCTGAAGGGACCGTGGTTCTTGACCAGCACCCCCGGGGTGTGTATAGGGTTGAGGCCCTCGAAACGGCGTACGATGACGCTGCCCGTCTGCTTTTCGTAGTCGCCCTCGACCTCCTCGGCCGTCATGTCGGGTGTGCAGGGTATGGCGTCATGGAAATAGTCGGCATGCGTGGTGCCGATGTTGGGGATGTCGCGTCCCGCCTGCGCCCACGCCGTGGCGTAGGTGGAGTGGGTATGCACCACGCCCCCGACACCCTCGAACGCCTTGTATATCTCCAGATGCGTGGGCGTGTCGCTCGAAGGGCGCAGCGGGCCCTCCACCACGTTGCCGTCGAGGTCGACGACCACCATGTCCTCGGCGCGCATGACATCGTACTCCACGCCGCTGGGCTTGATCACCACGAGGCCGCTGGCGCGGTCTATGGCGCTGACGTTGCCCCATGTGAATATGACCAATCCGTACTTCACCAGATCGAGATTGGCGCGAAAAACCTCTTCCTTGAGTTGTGTCAACATCTCTGCTCAGATTAAATCGGAGAATTATACCCTATGTTGTCGGAACGGAGCGGTCGCGGCGAAGTGTAACCCTGCGCGGCCGGCGGCGTATCAATCCTAACAAAGATAAGAATTTTTTTTATATGGCATTATCATATAGGGATATATAATCCGAATATACATTAAGTATCTTCGAAACCGGATGGATTTTGGTCTAATTGTCGGTTCCGTGCCAACCCCGAACGGTATGGCGGCCGAACCTTGTTTCCCCGCTCCGGAATAGGCGTTTTTGGGGTGCCGCCGTAAAAAGGCCCGATGACTTTTTTTACGCCGTCGATATTTTCCCGTATGCGGAAAGTGTTACGTTTTTATTAAATGTGCGCGGCCACAGGCGGCGCATTCGTATTTGTTGCATAATTTTGGGACGCATACGAAAAACGATTTGTTATGGCTAACGGTCGAATTCTCGTTGTGGACGACGAAGAGTCGTTGTGCGAGATCCTGCAATTCAACCTCGAGAGCGAAGGCTACGAGGTGACGACGGCCAACAGCGCCGAGGAGGCGCTGAGGCTCGACATCAAGAGTTTTGATCTGATCCTTCTCGACGTGATGATGGGCGAGATGAGCGGTACGCGCATGGCGTCGCTGCTCAAGGCCGACCCCGAGACGGCACATGTGCCGATCATATTCTGCACGGCGCGCGACCGCGAGGACGACCGTGTGTCGGGCCTCGATCTGGGTGCCGACGACTACATCGCCAAACCCTTTTCGGTGCGCGAGCTGGTGGCCCGCGTCAAGAGCGTGCTGCGCCGTACGCGGCCGGCCGACGAAGAGGGCGAAGAGCGCATCGCATACGAGGGGCTGTGTATCGACTGCCGCCGCAAGGTGTGCACGCTGGACGGCGAGCAGGTGCAGCTTACGAAGAAGGAGCTGGAGATACTCATGCTGCTGCTGTCGAACCGCGGCCGCATATTCTCGCGCGAGCAGATCCTGCACCGCGTGTGGAGCGACAAGGTTATAGTGCTCGACCGTACCATCGACGTGAACATCACGCGCCTGCGCCGCAAGATCGGACGCTACGGCGACAAAATCGTGACACGACAGGGCTATGGCTACGGATTCGAAGCGTAGGCTGCCGTTCCACCGCCGCGCTTTCCTGCTGCTCATATCGCTGTCGTGGGCGCTGGTAGCCTGTTTTATCCTTTTCCAATACGTACGCGAACGGCGTTACAAGGTGTCAAGCCTTGATGCCGTGCTGCAGCTTGAGAATGTCCATCTGCTTGATATGGTCGAGGGTCGGCAGGGCCTCGATCTCGCTCCCTTGATCGAGGTCGATCTGCCCGATACGCTGCGTGTGACGGTTATAGGTTTCGGCGGCGAGGTGCTATACGACTCTTACAACGAGGCGAGCCAAGCGAATGCCGTTTCGGAGAACCACCGCCACCGTCCTGAAGTGGAGACGGCCTTGTCGTCGGGCTCGGGCTATACCATAAAGCGCCTGTCGGAGAGCACCTCCGAGCGTTATTTCTATTCTGCGCGCCGCGGCCGTTATGCGGTGATGCGTACGGCTGTCCCTTATACGTATTCCCTCTACAGTTCGCTGCGGGCCGATATGGGCTTTCTGTGGTTCATCCTTGCGGTAGCTGCCATAATCAGCATTATCGGTTATTTCGCCAATCCGTCCAACCGGGAGCTGGTTGAAAGACTGAAATCGGCAGGCCTGCAATTTGCACGTTCAGCAGAAGATTTGAGCGGATATACCGACAAACTGGCCGGGCAGTCCATTGTCATCAGTGGCGTGTTTGTCCATCATTCACGGGACGAATACAAGCATCTTATCGAAAGAAACGGTGGAAAAAAC
>CASFQF010000079.1 GCA_949296635.1 uncultured Alistipes sp.
CCTGCTGCGCCGCTCCCGTGTTTATCTTTATCGATATGTCCGAAGACGCCGTCTGCGTCTGCTGTGCGCCGCTGCCGGAGCCTCCGGCCTGTGCCGGCGTCTGGGTGAGGTCGAGGTGTATGCTGCCCGCCTGATCCGGCGCAGCTTCCGTTTCGGCCGCAGCCGCAGCTGCAGCCGTCCCTGCGGCCGCGTCAGCAGCCTCCGTGGCATTCGCGGCGGCGGCATTGTCCGCCGGTGCGGCATTCGCGGCGGCGGCGACGGGTTGGCCGTTGGTGACGAGCCTTATCTTTGACTGCTGCTGATATTCGCTTGTCATGTAGGCGTCGATGTAGTCCTTTATGATGTCGGGGTTCGAGCGTATGATCTGGTCCTCTTCGGGCGTGGGCAGGCGCCATGAGTCGTATCCGTATACGCACAGACGGTTTATGTTGTCTATGATCGTTTGCGGCACGGCCGAGAACATGCCCAGATCGTTCGGGAATATCTTCAGGTATTCGAACAGCACGATGGGACGGCGCGATTTCGTTACGGCTATCTCGTTGGCCGTTGCGGCGTTGGTGGGCTCGGTGGTCACGAGCCGTACGTATCCCGAGGTGTGGTCGTCGGCTGAACTGTTGCCCGTATACATATACTCGGAGGGGGCGGCCATACCATCTATCGCCGAGGTGATCAGCTCGATCTCCTCTTTGGTCGGAAGGCGCCACGAGTTGTAGCCGTATGAACCTTGTTTATTTATGTTTTCGATGGTGGATGCGGGTATGTTGGATATGCGACCGAGGTCTTTCGGGAAGACCTTGATATAGCCGTAGAGGACATATACCTTGCCTGCCTGTTCCTGCGTCCCGCCCTGTTGCGGCGCGTTCGGTGCGGGTTCCGTATTTTGCTGTGGCTGCTGCGTCTGCGTCTGCTGTGCGGCCGGTGCCGGTGCCGCTGCCGGCGTTGCGGCTGCGCTCTGCGCCGCGGCGGGTATGTTGGCTGCGAGCTGGCGGGCGATATTCTGCATCACGTCCCTGTAAGGCTGCTCCCTGTTCCAGTCGGCGGTTACGGTGAGGGCCGCGCGGCCGCTCCGGACATCCATGACGCATATGTCGGCGTTGTATTTGCCGCCTGCGGAGGTTATGGTGCCCGTGACTATGTTGTCCAAGCCGAGAGCCTGCCCGATACGTACCGTCTGGTCGTCGGTCATGCCCGTTCTGGGTATCTGCAGCTCGGTCATAGCGCGGTCTATATCGCCCCTGTCGGCAAGGGTGAACCCTTGGGGCGCGAAATAGGCCCCGAACATGGCCGACATACCGTCCACGTCGTTCTGGGATACCTCCTGCCCTGCCTTGAAGTCGAGTACGGCGATCTTCCTGTCCGGACTGTTCTGGGCACAGAGCTCCAATGAGAGCGCGACGGACATAAGTAGAATTATGTATTTCATAATCGTAGGTTTATAAATGATATGTTATGGTTCGGATCCCGATATTCGGCAAAAGGTTTTTGGCAATATCGGCGCATGTTTGCCGCATGGCGGAAACATGTCCCGATAAAGGGCCCTCCGCCTGTTGCCGGAGAACCATTATCGGGCCGTCTGTCGCCTTATATTATTTGCCGGCCTTGCGTGCGGCTTCGAGGGCGGCGGTGGTGGTGTAGTATTTAGACTTCATCTGCGAGAGCTCCCAGTCGGGGATCTTGCCGTCGACGAGGTACTTCAGGTATACCTTCATCACCGAACTGAAACGCATCTCGTGCGTCTTGACCAGAGCGTCGGGCACCACGATGCGCCACTCCTTATCACCGCTGGGCTCGATGTCGAGGCCCGGGTAGCGGTCGGCTATCGATGCCAGCGCCGCGCGCAGCTCCTTCTCGAAGGCGGCCGTATCGTCGCCCTTGCATGCCACGTAGAGCATGGGCTTGTATCCCTGCTCGGCGCCTTGGCGTATCATGACGTCGGCCTTCGAGCCCTTGACTACAGAGTAGTGCGTGTCGCCCGTGCCTTCGTTGCCGACCTCGGCCATGAATTTCCAGATGACGCTCACGCGGACGTTCACGCCGTTGAGGCGGTAGTTTATCTCGCCGTTGGAGTATACGCGGAGCGTGTCGTCGACGATGTCTTTCTTGAGGAAGTCGGGATACGACTCCTTGCCCGACACCAGACGGTATTTGTCGAGCGGTATGTCGGTAGCCCAGCGGCGTGCCGAGGTGATCTCTACCTGCGAGGCGTAGTCTATGGGCTGCTCGGGCATCACGGTGCACTGCACCAGATCGACCAGATGTGTCGTCACGTCGACGATGCCTTCGCCCTGCTGCTCGACGTCGAAGTACCATTCGGGGCGCGTGAGGGGCTGGCCCGAGACATACTTGAAGAAGTGGTGCACGCTCTCCTTGGTGATGGCGGGGTCGTCGGGCGTACCCTTCTCCATCTCGCCGAAGAGCGACGGTATAGCCACAAGGACGCGCTGCAGCTCGTTGTTTATCTCCGAGCGCTCGGTCATGATGTCGTATACGAGCACGCCTTTTGCGGCGGCCTCGTCGAGGGTGCTCTCCAGCAGGGCGAAGTTCTTGCTGTCGATAGCCATGGGCTTGTCCGAAAGGACGTTGATGCCGGCGTCGACGGCGGCCTTGACATACCCCGTCTTCTTGCCGTTGTTACCGGCGAGCACCACCACGTTGCCGCGTTTCTCGGAGATCATCTTCTGCAGGAAGTCGTCGCCCGTATACAGCTGTTCGTTCCATGATGTGGGGTCGTCGGTGCGTTCGTTGTAGAGCTTGATACGGTCGAGGTGCATGGCGGCATCTTCGCCCTCGGGGGCATAGACATATACCGTCGGGTCCACTTGGTCGTACATGTACATCTGTACGAGTGCCGCGTGGAAATGGCCCGGGTCGAGCGTCAGGAGCTTTACTTCTCCGCGGCTGCCGTCGAAGTGCTGCGCGGCGGGTTGCTGCGAGCCGCATCCGCCGAGGGCGGCCGCGGCGCACAGCGCCAGAAAGGTATGGGTTCTCATCGTATGGATAGATTGTTTATTTATACGCATGACAAATATACGAAAAGGCGCGTGTATAGGCAAATGAAAATGCAGTTTTCGAATCGTGCGCCGCCGAAGCCCGTTCCACCGCCTCCGCCGAGGGCGGATTTGTATTTTCCGGAGAAAAAAACGTGCCGGAATATTGCGGTTTGAGGAAATTGACCTATATTTGCAGGCCGTTGCGCACGCGCGTGACGCAAGAACTGAAATATTAACCTTTTAACGAGCGATTGCATCGCAAAAATTTCCACTTATGGAAGAAAACAAGAATGTAGCAAACGAGAACTTCGACTGGAACTCGTTCGAGAACGATCTGGATCTCTATGGCGGCCAGAACAAGGAGGAGGTCACCGAGGCTTATGACAAGACCCTGTCGAATATCGCCGTGGGCGAGGTCGTAGAGGGTACCGTAACCGAGATCAACAAGCGCGAAGTTACCGTTAACATAGGCTACAAGAGCGAGGGCCTGATCCCCGTATCGGAGTTCCGTTACAATCCCGACCTGAAGGTAGGCGACAAGGTTGAGGTCTATGTCGAGTCGGTCGAGGACAAGAGCGGCGCGCTGGCTCTCTCGCACAAGAAGGCCCGTCAGCTCAAGAGCTGGGATCGTGTGAACGAGGCTCTGAACAACGACGAGATCATCAAGGGTTATGTCAAGTGCCGCACCAAGGGAGGTATGATCGTCGACGTCTTCGGAATCGAGGCCTTCCTGCCCGGTTCGCAGATCGACGTGAAGCCCATCCGCGACTACGATATTTATGTCGACAAGACCATGGAGTTCAAGGTCGTGAAGATCAATCAGGAGTACCGCAACGTGGTGGTATCGCACAAGGCTCTGATCGAGGCCGAGCTCGAGGCCCAGAAGCAGGTCATCATGTCGAAGCTCGAGAAGGGTCAGATCCTCGAGGGTACCGTCAAGAACATCACCAACTACGGCGTCTTCATCGACTTGGGCGGCGTGGACGGCCTGATCCACATCACCGACCTGTCATGGGGCCGCGTGAACCGTCCCGAGGAGATCGTTCACATGGACGAGAAGCTCAAGGTCGTGATCATCGACTTCGACGAGCAGAAGAAGCGTATAGCTCTCGGTCTGAAGCAGCTTACGCCGCATCCGTGGGAGGCATTGGATGCAAACCTCAAGATCGGAGACAAGGTCAAGGGCAAGGTTGTCGTCATGGCCGACTACGGTGCTTTCGTGGAGATCGCACCGGGTGTCGAGGGTCTGATCCACGTATCGGAGATGTCGTGGAGCCAGCACCTGCGTTCGGCACAGGAGTTCCTCAAGGTAGGCGACGAGGTCGAGGCCGTTATCCTTACGCTCGACCGTGATGAGCGCAAGATGTCGCTGGGTATCAAGCAGCTCACGCCCGATCCGTGGGAGGGCATCGAGACCAAGTACCCCGTGGGCACCAAGTGCAAGGCCAAGGTTCGCAACTTTACCAACTTCGGCGTGTTCGTAGAGATCGAGGAGGGCATCGACGGCCTGATCCACATCTCTGACCTGAGCTGGACGAAGAAGGTAAAGCACCCGAGCGAGTTCACCCAGATCGGCGCCGAGATAGACGTCGTGGTTCTGGAGATAGACAAGGAGAACCGCCGTCTGAGCCTCGGTCACAAGCAGCTGGAGGAGAATCCGTGGAACGAGTACGAGAGCAAGTATGCCGTAGATACCATCCACACGGGTACCATCACCGAGATGACGGACAAGGGCGCCGTGGTATCGCTGGGCGATAACATCGACGGCTTCGCTCCGGCCCGCCAGCTCGTAAAGGAGGACGGCACGACCCTGAAGCAGGGCGAGACGGCCGAGTTCAAGGTAATCGAGTTCTCGAAGGCCACCAAGCGCATCACCCTCTCGCACACCCGCATCTTCGAGGAGTCGAAGCGTGCCGAGGCCGCTGCCGAGAAGGCCGAGAAGCGTGCTGCCGCCGAGGCTACCAAGTCGTCGGTCAAGAAGATCAACGCTTCGATCGAGAAGACGACGCTGGGCGACATCGCCGGTCTGGCCGAACTGAAGGCCGCCATGGAGGATGCCAACAAGAAGAAGTAAAATTTCTCTTTGCAAATAGTTCCCGCCGAGGCGGGTATAAGGGGGAGCCGTCCGTGTGACGGCTCCTTTTTTTGCGGGCGTCGTGTGCGGCGCAGGAGGTGTGCAGACGGGAGCAGATGAAAAGGGAACAGGCTGTGAAGACTGTTCCCTTTGTGGTTATGCCGGTGCCGGTGCCGGCGTTTGCGCCGATAGCGGTACGAACGGCTGCGGTTACCTGAAATCGTAGATGTTGAGCCCCGTGACGGGATCGTAGCGGCGCGGCGCGGCGGCATCGAAGGGCGTTACGAATATCTCGCCGGCGCCGTTTATACGTGCCGAGAGCAGGTGCCCCGCCACGGCCGTATAGTCTGCGCGGCCGAACGTGGCGTGCAGGTGGAGGTATACGTTCCCATCCATCTCCGATACGTTGCCCGTGAGTGCTGCGATCTCCATCTGCTCCTCGAAGCGGCGGTCTACATATCGTTTTGTCGCGGGGTCGTAGAATCGCAGCACCGCCTCGTCCACGGCACCGATGCCGCAGACGGAAGCCGAGCGTATGCCCAGATCGCGGCATAGGGCGGCTATGGCCTCCTCGACGCGGGCCCGGTTGGCTATGCAGACCGTGTAACGGCCTTCTGAAAAACGGTATGCGTATGGTTTTTGCGAATCCATAAGTCTTGTTGTTTTATTGTTTTACCCATGTAAAGGTACGCTGAAAACAGTCGCTCCGGCTCCCGTGCGGTGCCGTTTCAACGTGGTGTCATGGAGAGCCTCCGTGCCCGCAGGGTGCCGGTGCCCAGCCCGCTACTCGAAAGCCTCGCGTACGGCCTTGCCGCGCCATACCTCGGGGCACGCGGCACCGAAGATGTAGGCGATGGTAGGGGCGGTGTCGTAACGCATTACGGCCGAGGTTATCTCGTGGCCGCGCTTGACGCCCTTGCCGAAGATCACCAGCGGCGTCTCCATCTCCGACATCGAAGTCCCGCCGTGCCCTGTGCCGGTGCCGCCGTGGTCGGCCGTGACGATGAAGACGGTATCGTCGTATATACCTATGCGTTTTGTCGCCTCGATGATGCGGGCGATGTATCCGTCGAGTGTGTGGAGTGCCGACATGTATTGCGGCGACCCCCAGCCCGAACCGTGGCCGTCATGGTCGGGCGAATCGTATATCACCATCGAGAATGCTGGCTTCAGCGAGTCGAGGCAGTTGATGAACTCCGAGGTGATGGCCTCGCCGTGAGTGTCGTCGAAGGGGACGTTGCGCGAGACGTCGACCGCTTCGCCCTCGATGAGCGAGCCTATTGTGGGCCATTCGTATAGCGCGCACATGTGCATCTCGGGGTCGTGCGCGCGCAGTACGCCGGTGATGGCGGGGAATATACCGTATGGGCCGATCTCGATCGACGGGAAGTCGGGCTTGCTGCTGCCCCACGTGTTGTAGCCGTGCATCTCGGGCCCCACGCCCATGAACATCGAGGCCCAGTTGCATGCGCTCGACGAGGGCAGTATGCTTCGTGCATGGAGCGTCCATGCACCCTGCTCCATCATCGAGCGCAACGTGGGCATGTCGGCCTTGGCGTAGGTGTCTGCGGCCATGCCGTCGAGGCCGATGAGTATTACGTGCTTCACGCCGCGTACGCCACCTGCGGGGCGGTCGCACGATACGGACGAGACGGCGCACAGTGCCGCCGTGAGGATTGCGATGATACGTTTCATGGTAAACGGGGTTGGTTTAGTGCAAAAGTACGAAATGTGCCGCGTATGAACAAACGTGCGGCCCCTATTTTTACGGCTGGGCGCGGCGCCGCATGGTGCGGCATACCGTTCGGGCGGATCCCCGCATACGGCGGCGCATGGAACGAAAAAGGCTCCGGTATTACCGGAGCCTTTGTTCCATGCGGGAATCGCCCTCGTTAGAGAGCGTTTACGTGCAGTGCGAGCGAGCTCTTGAGGTTTGCGGCCTTGTTCTTGTGGATGATGCCGTGCTTCGAGAGCTTGTCGAGCATCGAGCTTACCTTGGGCAGCAGTGCCTCTGCGGCGCTCTTCTCGGTGGTGTTGCGCAGAGCCTTCACGGCGTTGCGCGCAGTCTTGTGATAGAGACGGTTGTGTGCACGCTTGGTAACGGTCTGGCGAATTCTCTTCTTTGATGACTTGTGATTTGCCATAATGTGTGTTTGCTTTTTTATTTTTACTTTTCAATTACCTTGTTCGTGCGGGGTCGTATGCGGCGCCCGCGCCTGCGGGTCCGACCCGCAACGCTCCGTGGAGCGTTCTCTCGTCACTTTCCACCTGTCAAATACTCGGGTCGTGTATCCGGTAACTTCGGCTCTCCGGCAAAGATGCCCTCCGCGGCCACTCTTTTCCAATAAGGTCTTCCGAGCCTATATCCTTTCAGCAATGTCTTCCGAGATACCACCTCTTCAGTAAAGCCCTTCCGAGACACCACCTCTTCAGTAAGGCCCTTCAGGACAACGCCGTTTCAGTTAACCTGCCTCCGCTCCGAGTAAATCCTCACTCGCCCCGGGTATAAGTCGTAGCCCATAGCAGAATCGAACTGCTCTTTCAAGAATGAAAATCTTGCGTCCTAACCGATAGACGAATGGGCCTTACCGCTATCGCCTCCTCCGCCTGCGGGCGGAAAGCGGCTTTAGCGACGCAAAGGTAACCAAAAAAAAGTAATATGCAACAAAATCAACCGAAAAAGTTACGGTGCGGCATACGGCGGCAGAGCCTCTCCGCCGCGCGTGCCGTACTTTCATGCGCGGGGCGCTGTACCCGCGTGTCACCTTCGGCTTGCGGGAGGCATGTCGCCGCCCGCGGTTATTTGTTGTAACGGTCGATGACGGCGCAGATGCGGTCGAACACCTCGTCCATCGTTCCCACGCCGTTTACGGCTTCGTATTTGCCCTGACGGTCGTAGTGGCCGGCTACGACGGCCGTCTGGTCGCGGTATACCGAGATGCGGTTGCGTATGATCTCCTCCGAAGCGTCGTCGGCGCGGCCCGACTCCTTGCCGCGGAGCAGTATGCGCTTTACGAGCTCCTCCTCGGGTACCTCCATGTAAACCATGACGTTGACGTCGTCGCCCTCCTCTGCGAGGATACGGTCGAACTCCTCGGCCTGTGCCGTGGTGCGGGGGAAGCCGTCGAATATGTTGCCCGTGGCGTCCTTGTGTTCGTTGATGTAGTTGCGGATCATGCCGATGACGATCGAGTCGGGGGCCAGCTCTCCCGCTTCGATGTATTTCTGCATGCTCTTGCCGAGTTCGGTGCCGCGGGCGATCTCGCCGCGGATGACGTCGCCCGTAGAGATGTGGTTGATGTTGTATTTCTCCTTGATACGCGCCGCCTGCGTTCCCTTGCCGCACCCGGGCGCTCCGAAAAGTATGATGTTAAGCATACGGTATATTGTGATTAAATAGTTTGGTCCTTTATGCGGCTTCAAAAATACAAAAAAGTGACGTAAATACCTATTTTACCTGCGGCGACATGGAAATATTGCGGCGGCGCGGGGTGACGGCGCCGTGCGGAGGTTTGTGCGCGGCGTATTTTTCGTACCTTTGCCGTATGGGACACGTTAGGATATTTGCGGTGTGCGCGGTCATGGCGGCGGTGTCGTCATGCCGCGGCGAGATGCCCGTGCAGACGATGACGGGATTGGCCGGGGAGGTGTCGGAGACGGCCCTCTCGGTGAGGAACATGGCGGGGGACAGCGTGCTGCGCTTCGTTGTGGACGAGAACACGGTATTCGAAGGCGGCGATGCGGTCGAAGGCAACGCCGTGGAGGTGCGTTACCGCGCCTCACGCCGCGGGGACGAACTGCTGGCGCTGGAGGTTACGGCCGACGAGACCTATCCCGCGGTATTGGGGCGCTGGGCGACGGATGCGCGGGCTGAATTGCCCGTGGATCTGGAACTGCTGCCCCGCGGGGCGCTGCGGCAGGCGGCGCCGCCGTCGCTGCTGCGCTTCGACGGCTGGTATGTCGATGCCTCTGCCCCGGGCCGGATATGCATAACGGGCGAGGCGGTCATCGCAGCCGATTCGGTCGAGCGCTACCCCTTTACCGCGCGTGCCGAACTGCACGAGGACAAACAGGGCGACCGCCTCGTCGTGCAGGGGGCTTCGGGGTCGGTCGTGCGGCTCCACCGTGTCGAGTAGCGCATGCAGTACGAATGCCGCGCCCCTGTTCGGGGGCGCGGCATTGTCATTTCGTGCGGCGGCATGGTCACTCCTTGAACCCTTGCGCACGCAGCTTTATGTCGCTGCCGTCGGGCGTGACCAGATATGCCCCAGTAGACTCGCGCGTGATGTGTCCCACGACGTCCACGACGCCCAGCTGCATGACCTGCTCCTGCATCGCCAGCGGCACGGTGAACATCAGTTCGTAGTCCTCGCCGCCGTTGAGCGCCGCAACCACGGGGTCGGCGTGCATCTCCTCGGCCAGCGCCGTGGTCTGCTTTGCCAGCGGTATGCGGTCGAGGTATATGCGGGCGCCGCACTTCGATGCCTTGCATATCTGCAGCACCTCGCTCGCGAGGCCGTCCGTGATGTCTATCATCGAGGTGGGGACGATCTTCTCCGCCGCCAGCAGGTCGGTAATGTCCTTGCGGGCGCGGGGCTTGAGGTAGCGTTGCAGCAGGTATTCGTAGCCGCCGAACTGCGGTTCGGGGTTCTTCACGTCGCTCAGGACCCGTTTCTCGCGTTCGAGCAGCTGCAGCCCCATGTATGCCGCGCCGAGGTTGCCCGTGATGCATATCAGGTCGTTGAACTGCGCGCCGCTGCGGTATGTCAGGCTGTCGCGGCGGGCGCGGCCCACGGCGGTAACGCCTATTACAAGCCCCGTGAGCGAGGCGCGCGTGTCGCCCCCGACAAGGTCCACGCCGTACTCCTTGCAGGCGAAGCGTATGCCCTCGTATAGGTCGTCGAGCGCCTCGACCGACATCTTCGACGAGACGCCGAGCGACACGAGCAGCTGCTCGGGCCGCGCGTTCATGGCCAGCACGTCGCTTACGGCGGCGGTGACGGCCTTGTATCCCAGATGCTTCAGCGGGAAATAGGTGAGGTCGAAGTCTACCCCCTCGAGCAGCATGTCGGTGGTGACGACCGAGGCCTCGCCGTCGCCGGCCGCTATGACGGCGGCGTCGTCGCCCGCGCCCGTTAGGGTCGTGG
>CASFQF010000080.1 GCA_949296635.1 uncultured Alistipes sp.
CCCCTGCTGGGTGAGACGGAGAACGACCGCGCCTTTACCCCTTTCAACGATGCGGGCAACGATACCTATTCGGTCTGTCAGGGCTTTGCGACGGACGAGGGTGAGGGCCTCTATGGTCTCGGGCAGCTGCAGAACGGTACGATGATGCAGCGCGGTATGACCAAATATCTGGTGCAGGGCAATGTCGAGGATGTGACGCCCCTGTTCCAGTCGACCAAAGGCTACGGGGTATTCTGGGACAACTATTCCGGTACGCTCTATACCGACAGGGACGGGGAGACATCGTTCTGCTCGGATGTGGGCGAGTGTATCGACTACTACTTCATGTACGGCGGCTCGGCCGACGGCGTCATAGGCCAGATCCGCGCCCTGACGGGCGACGTGCCGATGATGCCGCTGTGGGGTTACGGTTTCATGCAGAGCAAGGAGCGTTACAAGAGTCAGGAGGAGACCGTGGGCGTAGTGCGCCGCTACCGCGAGCTGGGCATACCTTTGGACTGCATCATTCAGGATTGGCAGTATTGGGGCAACAACTACCTGTGGAACGCCATGGATTTCAAGAACCCGTCGTTCAGCCGCCCGCAGCAGATGGTCGACGAGGTGCACGCGATGAATGCCCGCATGATGATCTCGGTATGGTCGTCGTTCGGCCCCGCCACGAAACCCTACCGCGAGCTGGATGCCGAGGGCCTTCTGTTCGACATCGAGACGTGGCCGCAGTCGGGCGTCGAGGGCTGGCCGCCCGATTTGAGCTATCCTTCGGGGGTGCGTGTGTATGACGCATATTCGGCCAAGGCGCGCGACATATATTGGAAATATCTCAACGAGGGGCTCTTCACGCTGGGTATCGACGGCTGGTGGATGGACTCTACCGAGCCCGACCACTTCAACCCCAAGGATGCCGACTTCGACCGTCAGACGGGGTTGGGCACCTACCGCAGCGTGCGCAACGCATATCCTCTGGTGACTGTGGGCGGCGTGTCGGACCACCAGCGCGCGGCGAGTGACGACAAGCGTGTGTTCATCCTCACCCGTTCGGGATTCGTGGGGCAGCAGCGTTACGGCTCCGTGGTATGGTCGGGCGACGTGCAGTCGTCGTGGGACATGCTGCGGCGGCATGTGACGGCGGGGTTGAATTTCTCGCTCACGGGAATGCCGCACTGGAATTCCGATCTGGGCGGATTCTTTGCCGGTTCGTACAACAATTTCGCCGGCGGGGCGACGCAGAACCCCATGTACCGCGAGCTCTATGTGCGGTGGGTGCAGTTCGGCGTCTTCTGCCCCATGATGCGCAGCCACGGCGCCGACGTGCCGCGCGAGTTCTTCTGGTACGGCAAGGCGGGCGAACCCGTATACGATGCTCTGGTGGATGCGGTGAAACTGCGATACAGGCTCCTGCCATACATCTATTCGACGTCGTGGGAGGTGACCGACTCGCGGTCGACCTTCATGCGGGCGCTGTTCATGGATTTCGTCGGTGACAGGCGGACATGGGATGTGGGGGACGAATATATGTTCGGGCGGGCGCTGCTCGTGGCCCCCGTCCTGCATGCGCAGTATACGCCCGAGCAGGCGCAGCGCGAGCTTAAGGAGAACGAAGGCTGGGACCGCAGCACCAACGCGGAGCGCGGCGCCGAGGTCAAGGGCGTAGACTTCTCGCAGAGCCGTGAGACGGATGTCTACCTTCCTGCGGGAACGTCGTGGTACGACTTCTGGACTAACGAGCGCCATGACGGGGGACGTGAGATCACCGTCGCCACCACGCTCGACCGCATCCCGCTCTTCGTGCGTGCGGGCAGTATCGTGCCTCTGGGCCCCGACGTGCAGTAC
Organism: uncultured Alistipes sp.; assembly: GCA_949296635.1. Classification (GTDB taxonomy): domain Bacteria; phylum Bacteroidota; class Bacteroidia; order Bacteroidales; family Rikenellaceae; genus Alistipes. Next base: position 1,831 of record CASFQF010000080.1, read on the forward strand.
AGCGGCGAGAAGGCGTGGGACACCTGACATTGTGCCTTTACCCGGGTGCGGACGGCAGTTTCACGCTCTATGAGGACGGGGGTGACGGATATGCATATGAGCGGGGGGGGGAGCGTACCGAGATAGCGATGCGCTGGAACGATGCGCGCCGTACGCTTGCCATCGGTGAGCGCGAAGGGGCGTACGAAGGGATGCTTTCGGAGCGCACGTTCACTCTGCGCATGCCAGACGGACGCGAACGGACCGTTACGTACACGGGCAAGAAACTGACGGTGAAAATGTAGGTCCTTGCGGGGCGGGCCTTGCCGGCGCGAATCGGCCGCGGCGGCGTCTCCGATGGGGCGCCTGCCGCGGCCGATACCTTTGCGGAATGTTTTTAAGAAAAAAATGCGGCGATTTTTTTGTGCCGGCCCGACGAAAAGAGTAAATTTGCAGGATGATTAGTTTCGGGTAAATCTTTATCGATCCATATAGCCATGTTGTCGATCCTTTACTATATCTTTACCGTGATACACACCACAGTATGGTGCATCATATCGGCCATAGTGCTGGCCCTGACCTATCCGTTCGACAAGTCGCGCCGCTGGGTGCATGAGATCTCGCGTTACATGACGTGGGTGTTCTTCGGGCTGCCGCCGCGGGTGCGCCGCACCATCGACGGGCTGGAGAACATCGACCGCGGCAAACCCTATGTCATCGTACTCAACCACACGTCGGGCGTGGACATTATCGCTGCCTACAAGATCCCGCTCAACTTCCGCTGGGTGTCGAAGCGCGAGGTCTTCCGCATACCTTTCTTCGGGCCTATGCTGCTCGTGCACGGCGACATCCCCATCGAGCGGGGCAATGCCGCGGCGGCTATGGCGAAGGTTATCCACGAGGGCAAGATATGGCTCGGGCGCGGTGCGAGCGTGGCGATCTTCCCCGAGGGTACGCGCTCGAAGGACGGCGAGATACACCGTTTCAAGGCGGGTGCGTTCAGTCTGGCAAAGGAGGCGGGAGTGGAGATCCTGCCTGTGGTGATGACGGGCACGGCGTCGATGTTCCGCGGCTGGCGTATGAACTGGACGAACCGCATCCGTATCCGCGTGCTGCCTGCGGTGGGCGTCGGGGAGGCCGCCGAGATGGATGTGAAGGAACTTGCACAGGAGGTGCAGGGGCGTATGGCGGCGGCTTTGGCCGAGCTGCGCGGAGAGGCGGCCTCCGGCAAATGATGATGCCGTGCGTACGGGGCGGATGCCGGCAGGAATAAAAACAGAGAATCCGATATGACGAACATAAACAAAAACAATACGCCGCAGGCGGCCTACGACGACGATGCCATAAAGACGCTTTCGCCGCGCGAGCACCTGCGTTTGCGCCCGGGAATGTACATAGGCAAGCTGGGCGACGGCTCGCAGTCCGACGACGGCATCTATGTGCTGATAAAGGAGACGGTGGACAACTCGATCGACGAGTTCATCATGGGCGCCGGCGACCGCATCGACATCACCGTCGAGGACAACGTGGTTACGGTGCGCGACTACGGCCGCGGCATCCCGCTCAAGTCTCTCTCGGCGGCGGTGAGCCAGATGAATACGGGCGGCAAGTACGGCGGCGAGGCGTTCAAGAAGACGGTGGGTCTTAACGGTGTGGGCGTCAAGGCTGTGAACATGCTCTCGAGCGAGTTTACGGCGCGGTCCGTGCGCGACGGCGAGGCCCATACGGTGACCTTCGCCAAGGGGCTCGAGGTGTCGGACAAGTGGGAGAGCGGCGTGGACGAACGCACGGGTACCTGCATCAGTTTCCGTGTCGATACGGAGATTTTCGGCGACTATGCCTACAATATGGACTTCGTCGAGCAGATGGTGCGCAACTACACCTACCTGAACCTCGGGCTGAAGATATATCTCAACGGCCGCGAGTACGTCTCGAAGAACGGCCTGCTCGACCTTGTCAACGACAACCTGTCGGATGAGCCGTTGTATCCTCCGATACATCTTTCGGGGGAAGACATCGAGGTGGTCATAACGCATGGTACGGGATACGGCGAAAGCTACTATTCGTTTGTCAACGGCCAATACACGCCGCAGGGAGGAACCCATCAGGCGGCGTTCCGCGCCTCGATAGCCAAGGTGGTAAAGGAGTTTTACCATAAGGATTACGACCCGTCGGACGTGCGTACGTCGATCATTGCCGCGGTGTCGATACGTATGAACGATCCCGTGTTCGAGTCGCAGACGAAGATACGCCTCGGGTCGAAGGAGGCGGCGCCGGGGGTGTCGATGCAGCAGTTCGTGAACGATTTCCTGTCGGTGGATCTGGACAACTACCTGCACAAGCATCCCGAGACGGCGCAGGTGCTCCAGAAGAAGATCGTCGAGAACGAGAAGGAGCGCAAGGCCATATCGGGCATACAGAAGAAGGCGCGCGAGACGGCCAAGAAGGTTGCGGTGAACAACCGCAAGCTGCGCGACTGCAAGATACACTTCACGGACAAACACGAGCTGGCCGAGCAGACGATGATCTTCATCACGGAGGGTCTTTCGGCCATGGGGCCCATCACGGCGAGCCGCAACGCCATGACGCAGGCGGTCTTCTGCCTGCGCGGCAAACCGTTGAACTCATACGGACTGACCAAGAAGGTGGTCTACGAGAACGAGGAATTCAACCTGCTGCAGTCGGCCCTGAACATCGACGAGGATATGGACAACCTGCGCTACAACAAGGTCATCATCGCCACGGATGCCGATGTGGACGGCATGCACATACGCCTTTTGATGACGAGTTTCTTCGTGCAGTTCTTCCCCGACCTTATCCGCAGCGGCCACCTCTATATCCTGCAGACGCCGCTGTTCCGCGTGCGCAACAAGAAGGAGAACTACTACTGTTATTCGGAGGAGGAGCGGCAGCGGGCCATACGGCGCTGCGGCTCTACGGCCGAGATCACGCGATTCAAGGGTCTGGGCGAGATCTCGCCCGACGAGTTTAAGGACCTCATAGGCGAGCAGATGCGGCTGGACAAGGTGCGCCTGACGAAGGACGACCCCATCTCGGACCTGCTGGAGTTCTATATGGGCAAGAACACCTACGAGCGTCAGGGGTTCATCATCGACAACCTGCGCATCGAGGAGGACCTCGTGGAGGATGCCGTAAGCTGACGTGAGGGAAGACGCGGAATATTGTAACGAATAAAAATCTACCGTAGATGGCAGAAGACAAAGATACGAGAGAAGAGGAGATCGGCGGCGACGAGCTGCCTGTCGACATGCCGGACGGGGCGGAAGCCTCGGCGTCGGGTCCGCACGGGCGTTACGGGCGGCTCTTCGGCGAGGATGGCGGCAGCGTGCGCAAGTTGACGGGCATGTACAGGAATTGGTTTCTGGACTATGCCTCTTACGTGATCCTCGAGCGTGCCGTCCCCCATCTGGAGGACGGTCTCAAACCGGTGCAGCGCCGCATACTCCACGCCATGAAGTGCTGCGACGACGGCCGCTACAACAAGGTCGCCAACATCGTGGGGCAGGCGATGCAGTACCATCCCCACGGCGACGCCTCGATCAAGGACGCGCTGGTGCAGCTCGGGCAGAAGGACCTTCTGATCGACTGTCAGGGCAACTGGGGCAACATCCTTACGGGCGACGAGGCCGCGGCGGGGCGTTATATCGAGGCGCGCCTGTCGAAGTTCGCCCTCGACGTGGTGTTCAACCGCAAGACGACGGAGTGGATGCGTTCGTACGACGGCCGCAACGAGGAGCCCGTGACATTGCCCATCAAGTTCCCGCTGCTGCTGGCGCAGGGCACCGACGGCATTGCCGTGGGCCTCGCGTCGAAGATCCTGCCGCACAACTTCAACGAGTTGATAAACGCCTGCATCGCGCACCTGCGCGGCGAGGATTTCCAGCTCTATCCCGACTTCCCGACGGGCGGCCTTATGGACGTCACGCGCTATAACGACGGCCTGCGCGGCGGTTCGGTGAAGGTGCGCGCGCGCATATCGAAGATAGACAAACGCACGCTGGCCATTACGGAGATACCCTTTACCACGACTTCGGAGTCGATAAAGGAGTCTATCGTCAAGGCCAACGAGCGAGGCAAGATACGCATCAAGAAGGTCGACGACCTTACGGCCGACAAGGTCGAGATCGTGATACATGTTGCCAACGACGAGTCGAGCGACAAGACCATCGACGCGCTCTACGCCTTCACTGCGTGCGAGGTGTCGATCTCGCCGAATGCCTGCGTCATATGCGACGACAAGCCCCATTTCATGGGGGTGAAGGAGATCCTGCGCCGTTCGGCGGAGAATACGCGCCGTCTTTTGGGGCGGGAGCTGGAGATACGCCTGCACGAGCTCAACGAGGCGTGGCATGCAGCGTCGCTGGAGCGCATCTTCATCGAGAATAAGCTCTACCAACTGATCGAGGGGTGCCGCTCGCACGAGGAGGCGTATGCCGCCGTCGACAAGGGTTTGGCGCCGTTCAAGAAACTGTTGCGGCGCGAGGTTACCATCGAGGACGTGCAGCGGCTTACGGAACTCAAGTTCATCCGCATATCGCGTTACGACGCCGACAAGGCCGACAACGAGATCCGCCGCATCGAGGATGACATAAAGACCACGCAGTACGATCTGGCTCATCTGATCGACTATACGGTCGCCTACTACGAGCGCATACGCGAGAAGTACGGCAAGGGCCGCGAACGCCGCACCGAGATCCGCAGTTTCGATGCCATCGAGGCTACGAAGGTGGCCGTAACGAACGCCAAGTTGTACGTCGACCGTGCGGAGGGCTTCTTCGGTATCGGCAAGGGCATGAAGGATTCGGAGTTCGTGTGCGACTGCAGCGACATCGACGATGTGATCGTGATCCTCAAGGACGGCCGTTACAAGATCACGAAGGTGAGCGACAAGGATTTCTTCGACAAGGGGATATACTATATCGGCGTTTTCAATCGCAACGACGAGCGCACCATCTACAACGTGCTCTACCGCGACGGCCGCGGCGGCCCGATCATGATGAAGCGCTGCGCCATCAAGAGCATCACGCGCGACAGGGAGTACGACCTCACGAAGGGTACGCCCAAGAGCGAGATACTCTACATGTCGGTCAACCCGAACGGCGAGGCCGAGGTGCTGAAGATATACTTCCGTCCGCGCCCGCGCCTGAAGAAGGTGATCGTGGACCTCGACTTCTCTACGGTGGCGATCAAGGGTCGCCAGAGTCAGGGCAACCTCTTCTCGCGCTACGGCATACACAAGATCTCGCTCAAGGAGCGCGGCACCTCGACGCTCGGGGGGCAGAACATATGGTACGACGAGGATGTCCGCCGCCTGAACACCGACGGCCGCGGCATCCTGCTGGGCGAGTTCAAGGGCGACGACAAGATCGTGGTGTGGACCTCGAAGAACCAATACTACATCACCGATTTCAACGTGGGGCAGCATTTCCCCGACGAGACGGTTCGTATCGACCGTTATGTGGCGGGCCGCGTTTACAGCGTATGTTATTTCGACGGCGGGCAGGGCTATTACTACATGAAGCGCTTCCAGCTGGAGGCGGGCGAGAAGATGCAGTCGTTCCTCGACGAGGGTCCTGTGCGTTTCGTCGCCATGACCGACCGCGGCGGCGCGACGCTCGTGGTAACGTATCAGGGGGCGCAGGCGTCGCGTCCGGCCGACGAGATCGACGTCGACACTTTTGTCGGGGTTAAGAGCCACCGCGCCAAGGGCAAGCGCTTGTCGACGTATGATATTGCGTCGCTCACGTTCGTGGAGCCCGAGCTCCCCGAGGCGGTGCCGGATGCTGCCGAGGATTCGGATTACGGGGCCCCCGAAGCCGATGCGGCCGATGCGGGGGCGGGTGCGCCTGCCGGCGGAGAGCCGCGCACAGCTGCCGAGCCTTCGGACGGGGCGGGCGAAGATACTGTTTTAACCATCGACCCAGAACAGTTGAACCTGTTCTGACGGCGGATAAAAGCGACGACGGATGAAGATATTTCTTATCGGATACATGGGCTGCGGCAAGAGCTCTCTGGGACGGCGTCTGGCCAAGCGCGCGGGCGTGCGTTTCGTAGACATGGATTCGGAGATCGAGCAGCGCGAAGGCGCCTCGATAGGCGATATATTCCGTTTCGAGGGCGAGGATCACTTCCGGCGTATGGAACGCGGCCTTATCGACAGCCTCGCTGCCGAGGTCGGCGACATGGTTGTCTCCACGGGGGGCGGAGCACCGGCGTGGGGTGACAACATGGAGCGTATGAATGCTGCGGGGATAACGGTGTACCTGCGTCGTACGCCGCAGCAGATAGCCTCGCGGCTGAGCCCGCACGGGCGGCAGAAGAGGCCCAAGCTGCGCGGACTGAACGATGATGAGCTCGTGGCCTTCATGACGGCGAACATGGCCGAGCGCGAGCCGTTCTATTCCCGTGCGTGCCTCTGCATCGACTGTGCCGAACGGAGCGACGACGAACTGATAGATTTGATCCTCTCAAAATGCCGCGGTGATGAGTGATGCTCCCATAGGGATCTACGATTCGGGTTTCGGCGGCCTTACCGTGTGGCGTGAGATACGCCGTGCGCTGCCGAACGAGTCGCTCGTGTATTTGGGCGACGGCAAGAACTGCCCCTACGGGTCTCTGTCGGAGGAGCGTGTGGCGGAATTGGCCGACGCATCGGTTCGGCGGCTTCTGGAGACGGGGTGCAAACTTGTCGTTGTGGCGTGCAATACGGCGACGGCGGCCGCTATCGAGCGGCTGCGGGAGACCTTCCCTTCGACGCCGTTCGTGGGGCTGGAGCCTGCGGTGAAACCTGCCTGTATGCGTACGCGCAGCGGCGTCGTGGGTGTCGTGGCTACGGAGCGCAGCCTTGCGGGCCGCAAGTTCCTCACTACGGTGGCGCGTTACGGCGGCGGCAAACGTATCCTCAAGGCCGAGGGCCGCGGCTGGGTCGAGGCCGTTGAGGCCGATGCCGAGGCTGCGCCCGAGACGGAGGCGCGCGTGCGCGAGGTGCTGGAGCCTGTGATTGCTGCGGGTGCCGACATTATAGTGCTGGGATGCACGCACTACCCCTTCCTGCGCCCCGTCATCGAGAAGGTTGTCGGCGGGCGCGGCATCGAGGTGATCGATTCGGGCGCTGCGGTGGAGAAACGTGTCGAGAGCCTGCTCGACGAATACGGGCTGCGGGCACCGGAGGGTCACACGGCGACGTACAGCTTCTTGTCTATGGCCGGCGGGGAGTATTGCGAGCGCCTGCGCCGCAAGGCTTTCTCGGGCGACGGTTGCGCACGAGAAAAATAATGTTTATATTTAACCTTGCTTGATGCGGATGTCCTGCCGGGTTCCGCTCATGTTATCATAGTACTTTTGGTTGGTTATGACGCAACGTGCAAAAAACGAAAAAAAGAGATATGACAAAGGTCCGGCGGCATCGAAGGCCGCCGCTCCGGCCTCCAACGACAACATGTTGTGGATGCTGGGGTTCGTGATGCTCGTATTCGGGGTATTCTCGTTCTGTTCCGTCGCCTCGCACTTCTTCCATTGGGCGTCGGATTTGACGGCGCTGCGCAACGACGTCTCCCTGTCGGGAGAGGAGGTGCCGTTCGAGAACCTGTGCAGCAAGGCCGGCGCCACGGTGGCATATTGGGCCGTAGACTGCTCGTTCGGTATTTTCGGCATCATCATACCTATAGTGATCACCGTTACGGGATGGCGTATATTCCGCCGTAAGCGGCTGCACCTCAATCATTTCGCATTGAGCGCGGCGCTGGTCTTGGTGATGGGGTCGCTGACGCTGGGCTTCATCGGCTCGCATGCCGGCGCGGCGTACGACATAGGAGGGTCGCTGGGGCAGGCGTGCGCGGCCGACCTGTCCGACATAGCGGGCGCTTTCGGTACGATCCTGATCCTGCTTGCCGGGTGGATACTTACGGGTGTGTTCATAAACCGTAACTTTATACGTACGGTAAACAACGCCAGCGACAAGATGGTGTTGCAGAGCGAGCGCTTGGTAACGGTCGTAAAGGAGCATGTCATCAAGAACCGCCATGATGAGGCGGAGACGGACGATGAGGCGGAGACGGATGAGGCGGGAGAGACGGCAGAGCCGGAGGCTGCTTCGGCGGAGCCTGCGCCGTGTAAGGCGGCGGAGCCGTATCCGATTCTGAAGACCACCGGGGCCCTGGGCCTGCCGTCCCTGCCCCACCTCACCGGCCATGCTATTGGTGCCGGCATAGAGCTTACCATTGAGGATCAGGCCCGCGCCCATGCCCGTGCCAAAGGTGAGGAACACCATATTTTCTGTCCCCTGCCCTGCACCCTGGAGCCACTCGGCCAGAGCACAGGCATTGGCGTCGTTTTCCA
>CASFQF010000081.1 GCA_949296635.1 uncultured Alistipes sp.
GCCAGCACCACACCCGGCCAACCGCCGGCCACCCAGGCCGAACCGGAAACAAAAGTTCCCAAAGAACCACCGATAAAATAGGCCGTCATAAAAATGGTGTTCATACGGTTCGAAGCCGACGGACAAAGGGCAAACATTCGGGTCTGATTGCCGAGCTGTACGCACTGCATACCGATGTCGAGCACTAAAATGCCGGCAATGAGCCCCGCATACGTATCGTCGGCAATGAAAAACAGGCCCCAGGCCACCAAATGCATCAAGGCACCAACCACACTCAGCCGGCGCACCCCGATTCGTCCCGTCAGTCGCCCGATGAACGAAGCGGTCAAGGCTCCGGCCACGCCGCACAAGCCTAAAGCACCCACTTCGTCGCTTCCGGCAAAAAACGGCGCACGTGCCATCCGGAATGCCAATACCGACCATAATCCCATAAACGACCCGAAAGCCAGACCGGCACGCAAGGCATAGACACGAAGTGCAGGATAGGTTCGTAAGAGCGACACAAGCGAACGCATCAAAGCGCCATACGACCCACGGAAATTACTTTCGGAAGGAGGCAACACCCGCAACATCACTCCGGCCGACAACACCATCAGACCGGCCGCAACATAGTACATGGTGCGCCAGCCCCATAGTTCGCCTACCGCTCCACTCACCACACGTGAAGCCAAAATGCCCGTAAGCAACCCTGAAACGACAATACCCACATTACGCCCCTTCTCCTCAGGGGTGGAATACTGGGCTGCCAGCGGAACAAAAATCTGCGGCACTACCGAACAGATGCCGATGACAACCGAAGCGCCCCAGGCCACACCGACCGTCGGAGCCAAAGCCATGGCCAGCAACGCAATGACCAACAGCCCAAGATCGGCCGTAATGATACGCCGACGGCTGTACAAATCGGCCAATGGTACGATGAAAAAAAGTCCTAAGGCATAGCCCACCTGAGTAAGCAGGGCAATGCGGGCCGTCTGCGCCTCGCCACATCCCAAATCCGGCCCCATCACATGGAGCAACGGCTGATTGTAATAAAGATTGGCCACAGAAAGTCCGGCGATCGTCGCTAATACATAAAGTAAACTACGGGGTAATCCTTCATTTTCACGTAATTTCTGATTCATCTTATTTCTTTCAGTTAATTTGTATATTATAATCTATTACATTAAAAATATTGAACTAATATTCTTCAACCCAAAAACTCCAACCTCAAAAAAACAACCATTCGCCAGAAGAATAATCTTCCGAACGAATGGTTTTATTATTATTGAATATTGTATGACGTTCTTTATTAGAACTTCACACTATTCATATACTTATCGACAATCATACCATCGATGGCCTTCAGATCGAACGTAAACTTACGTTTAGCCTTGAAACGCACAATCATCAACTCGCCATCTTCCAAATATGGTTTCTCACCTAAATTAACAAACGTCGGATAGAGGGCCTTCTGACCATTCGTATGCAGACGGTCGTAGGTGAGATTCTGCATCTCTTTCATGCCCTTGGCTTCTACACCCACATATTCCAAATCCTTCGTATCATACGGCAAAGCGAAGCTCAACGCATTGACCGAACGCAATCCCTCGCCACGAACGATGATTTCTACCGTCTCGCCGGCCTGATAGGTCTTCTTGTCGGCCCTCACCGTCACCGTTCCGGCTACCGGCTCTACACGACGGCTGCTTACGCCCGTCTCAAGTTTGATCCCCACAGCCGAGATGTCGAAGGCATCGATCAGGTTATTGCGGTTCAAGTCCCCGATGCTCACATAATCGAAGTCGCCATCGCCCTTCCGCAGACCCGTATAGTTCATATACGAGGTGAGGTCGTTGCCGTCAACCTTGCCGTCGTTGTTCACGTCGCCTTGGATATAGCTCTCCGAACCCGGAACGCGGAAGACATATATCTCGCGGCCCGAACCGTAGTCGCCCACGGCCTTGGTGACGCTGATGCGTATGTAGCGTGCCGACGGGTGTCCCTCAAAGCCGAACGACTTGGTCTCCGAATCACGCTTCCACGAGAAGGTGCCGGCCTCGGTCCACGTATTGCGGTCCATGCTGTATGCAACGCTGCCCTCGAGGATCGTACCGTTGCCCGAATCCAGACGCGGCAGGTAATCGAAGCGGTCGAGCGTATTGACGGCCTTGAGGTCTATCGTCACATCGAACGGTACGGCCTTGGCATTGTACTTCGTATGCCATACATCGCCCTTCTCCACGAAATCGAACAGACGGCCCACACCGGCACCGCCCTGTGCGGGAACCGATGCCGTACCCTCGATGCCCTCGATTGCGAACTCCAGCGGGTTGACCTTCGTGCGAAGGGTCTGCTCGCCCCACTCCGAGACGCCGTCGGCATTTACGGCACGCACGCGGAACGTATAGTCGGTCTCGGCCTTAAGGTCGGCGAAGAGCAGTTCCGTCGACCGTATCGTCGAATAGAGCATGCTGTCGAACTCAACCTCATAGTAGTCGGCATTATCCACTGCCGACCATACGGGCGTCACGGCATAAGCCTCTATGTTCTCATCGGGAGTCTCAAAGCTCGGGGCAGCCAGCGCACCGTGCTTGGTGCGCATGCGGTCAACCGGTGCGAACTCGAAGCCGTCGACCACAACCTTCTGCTCGACAGCCGTAATATCCGCAGCCGCCAGCTTGACGTGCAGAACGGGGTTCTTCACCACCTTGACATCGGCGAATTCGCTGCCTGCGGTGGCAAAGCGGTTCATGTCGGGGGCCTGCTCGTAATACCATACGTTCTCAGCGGCGGCATACTCCTCGGCCGAGGCAGCTTCGGCCAGCTTGACGCGGCGACCGCCGGCATACGCCTTCACACCGTCGGGCTCTGCCGTCACATTCACCCGCAGCTCCGTGCGCTTATTCCGCTCGAAGCCGGCGAAGCCGCCCTCGGCGGGGTGCAGCGTCACCGTAACCCTGTCGCCCTCCACCGCAGACTCCACGGTCGTGGTGGCATACTCGCCGCGACGGTAGGCCTCGGTGGTACCGTCGTCGTCATACTCCGTAAACGACGTGCGGCCCGAAGGATATATCTCGTATATGCGAAGGCCCTTGTCGATCTGCGCCACATTGTTATTCGGGTTCGTCATGGGGATGACGGCACCGTTGCGCACGAACAGAGGCAGCTTCCACAGCGGAGCCTCGTAGTTGTTTATCACGCGGCCGCCCTCATACATATCGCCCGTGAAGTAGTCGATCCACTCCCCGGCCGGCAGGTAGATGCCGTCGCGGATGTCGTTGCCCTCCCCGTCGGCCGCTGTCTCCTGATATACGGGGGCCACGAGGAACCACGGGCCGTACATGTATTGGTAGCGCGTAGCCGTCCCGAGCGTATAGGCATCGGGCCACTCGAGCATCATGGCGCGGATCATGGGCATGCCGTCCACGGCCTCGTGCGCTATAGAATAGGCGTAGGGCATGATCTCCGACTTGAGTTTCAGATACCAGCGGTTGATCGAGGTGGCGGGCTCGCCCAGCGCATGGGGATACTTCTCGTTAGAGCCCCAACCGTCCATGTTCAGCTCCATCGGAGAGAAGGTCTTCCACTGGAAGTCGCGGGTGTTGACCACGAGGTTGCGGCCGCCGAAGATTCCGTCCATATCCGACGTGATATTGGGCTGGCCAGAAAGGCCCGAACCGATATATGTCGGGATGTGGAAGCGTATATACTCCCACTCGCCGCCTGTCTGGTCGCCCGTCCACACGCCGGCGTAACGCTGCGTGCCGGCCCAGCCGTCGAGCGAGATGATAAAAGGACGGGCATCGCTGCCGTAGTAAGGCATGATCTGCGCGACGTCGGCTATGCCGTTCAGGCCGAACGAATATCCCGCGCCGACCCATGCCACGTCGGTCTTGAGCACGCGGACACCTGCGTCGCGCACCTCCTTTACTATGTCACGCTGCAACAGGGCGCTCACCTCGGGTTTCGGGTGCAGATCCGACTGCGTCCAAAGGCCGATCTCGACACCCTTTTCGCGGGCATAGTCGCCGAGCGACTTCAAGTTGGCGATATTGCCGTCGAGCGTCTCCTCCTGTCCGTATCCGGCGCCGTAACCGTCGTTGGGCAGCAGCCAGCCCAGAGGCATGTCATGAGCCGCATAACGGTCGATCACGGCGCGTGCCGAGAACTGGTAATTATCCTTCTCGCCGTTGAGCGACTCCTTCACGCCGCCGTTGTCACGCTGGCTCTCCTTGTAACGTTTGCCGTCCTCGAAGGGTATGCCGTTCTCGTCCTCGGCCCAATAGTCGCGGTTATAGGCGTTCAGATGGCCCTGATAGAAACCGAACTTGGGCAGCAGCACAGGATTGCCCGTAAGCTGGTAGTAATCGTTGAGCAGAGCGACAGGCGCCGCGTCCACCATGAAGAAGAGATCGAGGTAATCGGTCTCGTGCGACAGAGTGACTCGGCCCGCCTCCGTAGCGCCGAAATCGTAGGCTCCCTTGCGGAACGTGTACCACATCACTCCGTAACCCTTCGTCGTCCAATAGAATGGCGTGGGCGAGGCCACCCCGCCGTCGGTCCAGCTGTTCTGGTTCTCGATAGCGATGATCCTGCCCTTATGCGAGAAACGGCCGTTCTGCACGCCGCCGCCGTAGAAGTATTCCTGCGGTTCCTCCTTCAGTGTTATCGAGACGCCCTTGTCGCCGAAATCGACAGCGGCGGTCTGCTCGATTACGGCACGCCCGCTCTCCTTGTCCGTCACGGTCATCAGGCGCGTAGACTTGTCAAGAGACACCTCTATGCGCGGCGTCGATATAACGACGGCCTCGCCGCCCTCCTTCACATCGAGCCCCGTCACCTCACGGCGCGGATTGTCCACAAGTATCTGCGCCTCGGGCATGGCCTCGGGATCGCGGATGATACCCCCAGAATTGTCTTGGAAAAGACGGAAGATGTTGTCGCCGTAGAAATCGAACGTCATGCGTTCATTGCCGAAGACCACATCCACCGTCGTAGGGTTGATCTTCACGGCCGAGATCTCTGTCGTCTGCGCCCGCGCCGCCATCGGCACCGCCGCGGCGCATACCGCACAAGACAACATCGTCGCACAACGCCGGAGCATGGTCGAATAGGTTAACAGTTTTTTCATTGATAGGAAGTTTTTATTTTAGATTGTAACTACATTCCCTTGTTTGAGTGCGTAAAAGTAATTAAAATTCGACACATAGCAAAATATTCGCCGCATACGGGCCGTATTTTCCGGCAGAATGTCTCACCGCATCGGACAAGCGCTGCCGTACTGCACCCGTCTCCAACAAAATTACGAAAAAAACATGATACGGAAACCCCGACAAAGAAGTATTTACACGACGTACTCATCGTCGCCACGCATAATTAAGGACGGCTCCGTACGGACGGCCATAAACCTCCTCCGCGGTTACCCTTATGCACGCCTTTTTGTACCTTTGAAAAGACATGAGGCGGTTCGGCATAAAAAATCAAGCAAGCTTGTTTTTCTGCGCTCACCTTTCACTATCTTTGTATTGCAATAAAACAATTCTCATCATGAAAATAATAGATCGGATAATCATCCTCGCCGTAATCTTATCGACTGCGGCGGCCTGCTCGCCGAAGCAGGGAGCGCATATCCGCTCGACTAAAGAGGGCTTCGAACTTACTGTCGACGGCACCCCCGCCTTCATTAAAGGCATAGGCGGCACGAACCGCCCCGACATCGCCGCCGCAAGCGGCGCGAACGCATGCCGCACATGGGGCGGCAGCATCGACGACATCGCCGCCACGACAGCCATGGCCGCCGAGAACGGCCTTTATGTCATGCAAGGCATATGGCTGCCCAAAGAGGCCGAGAAATATGCCGACGAAGAGTTCAAAAATCAGATGCGCACATTTTGCCGCCAAGCGGCCGAGCGTTTCAAGGACGACCCCAACCTGCTCATATGGGGCATAGGCAACGAGGTGGAGCTGAGCGGCAACAACAGCCGCGAGGTATGGAAATTCATAAACGAACTATCCAAAATAATAAAGTCCGTGGACAAACGCCACCTTACGGCCACCGTCATCGCCCATAACCGCAGCGCTCTCGACTCGATCGCACGCTACGCCCCCTCGCTCGATCTGGTCGGCATAAACAGCTACGGTTCCATAAACGAGGTCCTTCCGATGGTGTTGGCATCGGATTACGAAGGCCCGTACATGATAACCGAATGGGGTCCCACAGGATGGTGGGAGACCGACAAGACCTCATGGGGCGCCCCCATAGAGCAGACCGGAGAAGAGAAACGCAAGATATACGAGGCCCGCTACAAAAATGCGGTGCTTTACAACCCCCGCTGTCTGGGATCGTTCGTGTTCCTGTGGGGGCAAAAGGAGGAGCGCACCCCGACATGGTTCAGCATGTTCGTCGAGGACGGTGTCGAGGGATTGCCCCTAAAAGGGGAGAAAACACCCTCCGTCGAGGCCATGCACCGGCTCTGGACAGGCAAGGAACCCGACCGGCACGCCCCTGTGGTTAAGTATATACGTATAGATGAGACAGACCCGAAAGAGAGCCCCGAAACAAAGAGCGGCACGCCTTTCCGCGTAGAGGTGTCGGCACAGGACCATGACGGCGACACTCTGCAATACGTATGGGAGATCCTGCACGAGGCTACCGTTCTCGGCTTCGGCGGCTCATACGAACCGCGCCCCGAACGATACGGCGACGTCGTCGTAACGGACAAGCCCTACGCGGAACTCAAGATCGACGAAGCGGGAAACTACCGGGTATATGTCTATGTACTCGACGGCACGGGATATGCGTCGACGGCCAACTCCCCGATACGCATACTCTGACCGAGAAAAACGCCCTCAAACCTAAAGCGGCGGCCGTTGCAACGGCCGCCGCTTTCACTTTGTATTCGGAGACATTACTTGCGAAGCAGGTGTTTTATAAAGAGGTATCCGCCTGCTATCTGCAATGCCATACCGGGGATTCCGAGGCGGAAATCCTGAAGGGCGGCCGCAATGCTGCCCGTCATACCCCACTCCACAACCGAGCCAATGATCTGGTAGAAGAGCACCACACCGGCCATGATCGACAGCGACACGCGGCGGAAGCGCGCGGCAGCATATCCCGCAGCCAGCGCCAGCACTACCGACTTCACCAAAATGGGCGCGAGCATCGGTGCCGGCGGCATCCCGAAGAGCAGGTGGTTGGCCAGCGGCGACAGCACCGCCGTCAGCAGGCCCACACGCCAGCCGTACTTGTAGGCGCCGACCAACGTAAAGAAGTATATCGGCAGGAAGATCAGACCGCCCTGCGGTATGAGATGGCACAATTGCGGCAGCACGATATTCCCTGCCGCAAAGAGCAGCGCGGCGCCGTAGGTGGCCGCCTGCCGGTAAGTCATTGAATAAAGTTTAACGCTCGTTGTCTGCATATTACCTATCATTTTTGTTATTCATGTTTTAAATCGTCCGCACCGCACGGCCGTTATCGGCTGCGGCCGGATAACTAATATCATCTCTTCGCATCCGCACCCTGCTGCCGGGCCTCCGACCTCATGCGCAAGATGAAGCCTTCGATCCGCACGAAACACTCCTCGGCCGTTGCGGCATCGCAGCACAGGCGCTCCAAAGGGCACCAACCGTCATGCGCGCGGTTGATTATGTGCGGCACCTGCTCATCGAACGCAACCTCCAAGCCGCTGCCCGCAGCAAGTTCCAAGGCCGGTGTACTTATGACGCCGGTATGGAGACGCTCCACGCCGCCGAGGATCATCAGCGCCACGGCCGCCTTGCCCACAACCTTGTCTGCGACCCACGCCCCGCGCAGGAACTGTGCATCATGTACGAGCAGGTCGTAAAGGTCCGCCACGCCGCGTTGCGAAAAGGTGCGCTGCACACCGCCATTGCGTATGACGCACGAATACCCGCCCTCGCGCAGTGTCCGTATCAACTCCTCCATTGCCTAAAACTCGAGTTTCTGCTTGAGTTTCTCGGTAAATTCGTCTATGCGCCGCATCTCGCGCGGGATGTCGATACTCTGCGGGCAGTGCGGGTTGCACTGCTTGCACCCCGTACAACGGTCGGCCTGACGCTCCTTCTCCACGCTGCGCAGGTATCCCACCAGATAGGCGCGGCGCGCCTTGCGGTAGTTCTCGTCTCCTGACGACGCCGGCAGGTTGCCCTCATTGACGCACTTGTTATAGTGGAGCAATATGCCCGGAATATCCAGACCGTAGGGACACGGCATGCAATACTGGCAGTCGTTGCACGGGATCGTAGGATACTGCAGCATCAATTCGGCCGTCTCGTAAAGAAACTCGTTCTCCTCCTCCGTAAGCGGTACGAGAGGCGAATAGGTCCGTATGTTATCCTGCAGGTGTTCCATGTATGTCATTCCGCTCAGTACGGTAAGTATCAAGTCCTTGCTGCCGGCAAAACGGAACGCCCACGATGCGACGCTTCGGTCGGGCTGCGCCGTTTTCAGCCGCGCCGCGATATGGTCGGGGACGTTCGACAGACGGCCTCCGAGCAGGGGCTCCATGATGACGATGGGGATCGAGCGCTTCTCCAGCTCGGCATACAGGTATTCGGCATTGACGTTGTTGCCGCGGGCATTCCGCCAGTCCGAATAGTTCATCTGTATCTGCACGAAGTCCCAATGCACCTTCTCATGCATGGCCAGAATCTCGTCAAAATTCTCCTTGCGGCCGTGGAACGACCAGCCGAGGTTACGTATACGGCCGGCCTCGCGCTCCTGAATAAGAAAGTCGAGCATGCCGTTGTCGATATATCGAGAGTTGAAGTCGCCCATGCTCCCGCCTATCGAGTGCAGCAGATAATAGTCGAGATAATCCGTCTGCAGCTCCTCGAACGAACGGCGGTACATAGCCATGGAACTCTCGCGCGAATGGTTCGAGAAATTCGACAATTTGGTAGCCAGATAGTATGACGACCGCGGATGGCGGCTCAAGGCTATGCCCGTCGCCCTCTCCGACCAGCCCTGAACGTATGCGGGCGACGTATCGAAATAGTTTACACCGTGGCTCAAGGCATAATCGACCAGCCCGTTCACCGTCTCCTGATCTATCTCATTGCCGTTGCCGTCAGCACGCTTGCGCGTAGGCCAGCGCATACAACCGTATCCCAGAATCGAGACGCGGTCGCCTTTCTCCTTGTTGACACGGTATGTCATCTTGTCGGTAGGGACTTCGCCCAAGGGGCCCGACTGTGCCATCTCACCTTTGTCGCATCCTGCCAGAGCCACCGCCGTCACGGCGGCCCCGCCGCCCAGACGCTTGAGGAACTCGCCGCGCCCGATCATACCATTTGCTTTGATCTTTATATTGTTCTTCTCCATCTCTTCGTCTCGTTAAATCGTTCGATGATTCTCGTGTCCTTCGACATAGATGGCGCTGAAGGGACGCGAGGGACACAGATTCTCGCACGCCCCGCACCCGATGCAACGCTCGGCGTTCACCGCAGGTATCTTGCGCGAGCGGCGGTTGTCGGGATCCGACGGCACCATGGTGATGGCCTCGGTCGGGCAGTGGCGCGCACAGTTGTCGCAATCCTGCTCGTCGCGCAGCACGATGCAGTTCTCGCGGATCCATACGGCATGCCCTACCTGTATCGACGACTTCTCGGGGACCGTGATCTTGACTATGGCACCCGTAGGACACGCCTCCGAGCAAACAACGCACTCGGGCCGGCAATAGCCGCGTTCGAACCCCATTTCCGGCTGCAAGAGCGTCATCAGGCCGCCCGAGGGCCGCAGCACACCGTTCGGGCATGCCTCGACGCAAAGCTGGCACCCTGTACAGTGCGACGCCAGATGGCGCAGCGACTGCGCACCCGCCGGCACGATGCGCGTCTGGCGCTTGGGTACCTTCTTGGCGATGATCTCGGCAAAGCCGCCGTCGACCTTCATCTCCTGCGCCCGCACGGCCGACATGGCCAGCAGGCCGGCACCCGTGATGAACCCCTTGCGGCTGACGGCATCGGGGGCCTTTCCGGCACCCTTGGCAGCGGCCGGTTTCGCAGCCGCAGCCTTATCCGAAGCCGCGCCCGCCGCAGCCTTGGCCTTCGAACGGAGGCGGAAGCTGACGGCATCCTTCGGGCAGACGTCTATGCAGTCCATACATACCACGCAGCGGCTGTAATCTATCCTGTGGTTCGCAATATCTATACATGCCGAC
>CASFQF010000082.1 GCA_949296635.1 uncultured Alistipes sp.
CTCTCCAGCAGGCGGTAACCGGCCGTGACGGCGGGCAGCAGCGCGCAGCTCATCTTGCTTATGTCGGGCGTGCCGTTCTCAAGGGAGCGGTTCAGCTCCTCGATGTCGTGGTACTCCACGTCGAACGCGAAGCCGTCGGGGTCGATGCGGCCGTTGACGATGGCGTCGAACATGAAGGTGTCGTTCGGGCAGGGCGATATGGAGAGTTTCAGCCTTTGCATATTCAGATCTTGGATTTCAAGGTGTAGCGTCCCGACGCGAGCTCGTACAGCATGCGCCCGTCCCGCTCGCCGAGACAGCGGATGCCGTCTCCCTCCTTCACCTTGGGCTGTACGCCCGCAAAGGGGAGCCATACCGTCGCCGTGGTGCCGACGGGGACCTCACACTCGAGCGTGAAGCGCCCCTTGCGGTTCTGCCAGCGGATGGCGATCTCGCCGTATGTGGTCATGTGCGTATACTCGACCCACTCGAGCCCCTCGGGCACCGACGGCCGCACGGCGAAACGGCGGAACCCCGCCTCCGCGGCGCGCAGGCCCGCAAGATCGCGGTAGAACCAGCCCAGACCGCCGCCGAACATCGGGTGGTTGCGCGAGTCGTTGCCGTTCCAGTTCTCCCACGTGACGGTCGCGCCCTGCTCGATCCACCAGCCGTAGCTCGGGAAGGTGCGCTGGTTCATTATCTTGTATGCGAGGTCGGCCATGCCGTTGTCGCACAGCACCTCGAAGAGGTAGCGCGTGCCGACGATACCCGTATCGAGGTGGTCGTCGCACTCGGCTATGTTGTCGCGCAGGGCCTTCACCACCAGTGCGCGGCAGTCATCGGGTACACCCATGCGCAGCGCCAGCACATTGCTGCCGTGCTTGCCGTACGATCCCGCCGCCTCGTCATAGAAGGCGCGGTGGAACGCCGCGGCTGTACTGTCGCGCAGCGCCGCGAACTCCGCCTGCTCCTCCGCGCGGCCCAGCACGGCGGCAGCCTCGGCCGCAATGTCGGCGCACTGCCACAGGAAGAAGGTGTGGACAAGGTCGGTGCGGGGCAGCGCGCGCGGCGGCAGCCAGTCACCGAGGTTCTTCCACTGCTGCACGTCGTTCGAGAGCATGATGCCCGTATCGGTATCGACCCATGTGGTCATCCACCGCACGTGGCGGCACATGGCGTCGAAGTTCTCCTCCAGCTCGCGCACATCGCCGTAGTGGCGGTAGAACTCCCACGGCATGATCTCCATCGCCGCGCCCCAGCCGACACCGCCGCCGCACCCGGGCTGCCACGGCGCCGAGTTGGGCACATAGCCGCCATATGTCTGCGCCCCGCGTATGTCGCGCAGCCACTTGTTGTAGAAGGTCTGCGCGGCAAAGTTGTGCATGACGGTGACGCACGCCACCTGCCCGTCGCCCGTATAGGGCGAGCGCTCGCGGTGGGGGCAGTCGCTCGCAACCGAGCCGTGCATGTTGTCGAGCTGGCTGCGCTGCCATATGGCGTTGATACGGTTCAGCAGGTCGTTCGAGGTGACGAAGCGGCCCGCAGGTGCGACGTCCGAATTGACGGCGTGCGCCTCGACCTGATCGGCCCGCAGCTCGTCGAGGCCCGAGATCTCCACCTCCGAGAAGACGAACCACGTGAAACGGGCATGGTACGACTCGTCGCCCGTGCCGCGCGCCGTGTAGGAGTTCGTCCCCATGAACGACTCGCATATATACTTTATGTCGATGCGGTCGCCCGCCTCGGCCGCTATGTTCTTCAGCGCGACCCATCCCGACACCTCCTCAGGGAAACGCACGCGGAATGCGCCCCCGTCGGTACGCTCGATGCCCACGGGATCGTAGCGGCGCGTGATACGGTCGGCGGGGCCGTTCTGCGCTATCAGCTTGCCGCACGGCGCACGCTTCACGGCCGCCGCGGCCCACGACGAGTCGTCGTATCCAGCCTCCGCCCAGCCGTCATGCTCGAGGCGCGCGTCATAGTGCTCGCCCAGATATACCTGATCGCTCACGATGGCGCTGCGCTCCGCGCGCCACGACGTGTCGCTGGCAACCACCTCGCGCGTGCCGTCCTCATACTCGATCTCGATCTGGCCCATGAAGCGCGGCGTGCCGTATCCCATCGCAGGCCAATACTCCACCACGTCGTAGAAGCCGTTGCCGAGGATCGCGCCCACGGCATTCGCCCCCTCGCGCACCATAGGCGTCAGGTCGTAGCTTACGTACATCACCGTATACTCGCGGAAGGGGTCCGTCACCACAATGCCGCGCGTATCGAGCTTCGGGCGGCGGCCGTAGTTGGTCTGGTTGGGCGAGAGGTATTCGTCACCCACGCGGCTGCCGTTGACATACAGCTCGAAATACCCGAGCCCCGTACCGTAGAAGCGTGCCGAGCGCACGGGTTTCGACACCGTGAACTCGCGGCGCAGCAGCGGCGCCGGCACCAAGTCGCGGCTCCCCGCAACGTCGTACGACTCCTCGCCCTGCCACGGCGCGCCGATCCACTCGCCGCACCACTCCTCCTCCGAGAGCAGGCCCGTATGCCAATGTGCCGGCGCGCTCCACGCCGAAGGGCGCCCCTGCTCGTCCCACACCATCACCTGCCACCAGTACGAGGTGCGCGACGCCAGCGGCCCGGCGTAGGGGATGAAGGCCGACTCCGGCGACTCGACACGCCCCGAGTCCCACACGGGATCGTCGAAGCCGTCCTCCGCGAGGGCCACACGTATGCGGTATGCCGTCTGCGCGGCACCGCGCGTATCCTTTTCATTGGCGTTGATCCACGCCAGACGCGGCTGCTCCACGTCGATAAGCGGGTCGGCGGCATATTCGCACGTGAGGCTTACGGGAGCAATCGAACTTTCGCCGCGCGCGGGCCCGCGGGCCGACACGGCAAGCGACAGCACCGTCATGAGCGATACCGCCGCCGCAAGGGTGATTTTCCGGATATTCATTCAAGCAGGGTTTTAGACAGGTTTCCACTTACGGCGATATTTCGCGGCCCGCCGCACGGCCGCACAGATCTATTCGCACAGCGCTGCCGCCGCAGCCCCGAGGGCCTCGACGGCCTCCGCGACGCGCCATGCGCCGCGCTCATCGCCCACACGGTTCGAAACGGCGCGTATGTGTATATACTCCACCCCCAGCGCCTCGCACACGGCAGCCACAGCCGCACCCTCCATCTGCTCGACGACAGGGAGGGACGGGGATAACGGTACGGATGCGCCGCATGCGGCACCCTCCCGCAGCGAAGGCTCAGCCTCGCCTACGGCATTCACCGTGACGGCGCGCGCCGCGGCCAAAGCCGTACGGCGGGGCGAAACGTAACTCTTGCGGTAGGCCGCAGGCAGCGCCACAACGCTGTCCTCGACAACCTCGACGACATCGCCCGCATGCAACGCCTCGTCCCACGTCCCCGCGATGCCGCACAGCACGGCGCGGCACGGATGCACCTCCGACAAGGCCCGCACCGTCCCCGCCGCAGCCTCGGCCATGCCTGCCCCCACTATGGCCACGGCCGCGTCGCCACGCCTATGACGCAGCCCCGCGGCCTCGGCCTCGGTAGGGAAGAGAAAGAGCGTCGACACCATAGGCACCGCCGTCACTCGCGGCCTACGATAGCCTCGACATCCTCTACCGTTATGGGGATGGTGCGGTCGCCCACAACCTTGGCGCCCGTGGCAGTGACGATAAGGTCGTCCTCGAGGCGTATGCCGCCGAAGTCGCGGTACGACTCCAGCTTCTCGTAGTTGACGATACCCTTGCATTTGCCCTCGGCGCGGTACTTGTCGATAAGCGCCGGCACGAAGTAGATACCCGGTTCGTCCGACAGCACCGTCCCTTCGCGCAGACGCCAATAGGGGCGCGTAATACAGCAGGCCGACGCCTTCGCACGCTCCTCGAACTCGTCCATCGGGAAGCTGCGCTCGCCGATATTCTCGCAGTCGTGCACGTCGAGGCCGATGCCGTGGCCCAGACCGTGCGGCATGAAGAGGTAGCCGGCACCCGCCGCCAGAGCGTCGTCCACCGAGCCGCGCACGATGTCCAGAGCCTTCAGGCCCTCGATTATGGTGCGGAAGGCCGCATCCGAGTACTCGGTATACATCATCTCCGCACGCACGGCCGCGGCGGCATTGTCGTGCGCCGCAAGGACTATCTCGTAGATGTCGCGCTGCTTGGACGTGAAGCGCCCGTTCACGGGATAGGTGCGCGTGTGGTCCGACACATAGCCGTTCACGTGCTCGCCGCCCGCGTCGCACAGCAGCAGGCGCCCCGCCTCCAACGTACCCGAATGGTCGTGGTTGTGCAGCACCTCGCCGTGCTGCGACAGGATCGTCGCGAACGACACCCCCGTGCCGTACGACATGGCCACGCCGTCGACGGCACCCGCGATCTCATGCTCGCTGCGGCCCGCACGGCACATGCGCATGGCCGTGGTGTGCATATGGTAGCCTATATTGAAAGCCTCCTCGAGGCAGGCCAGCTCCTCGGCCGACTTCACCTCGCGCATCTCCGCTACGGCGAAAAGCAAGTCGAGCGACATGCGGTCGTGCACCATCGCCGGCACTATGCCCAGCAGCTGCGACACCTGAAGCGTCGTCTCGCCGCGGTAGGGCGGCAGGTAATGCACCTTGCGGCCGTGCGCCACGGCATGGCGCAGGTCGGCCGCCAAAGCCGCCATGGGTTTCGACTGCGACACGCCCACCTCTGCCGCGAGGTCCGCAACCGAGGGCTGCGGCCCCATCCAGATGATGTCGTCGACCGTGAAGTCGTCGCCGTAGAGGGTCTCCGCACCGCTGTCGGCATCGATCACGCCCGCCAGCGCGGGGATGCTCT
Organism: uncultured Alistipes sp.; assembly: GCA_949296635.1. GTDB lineage: Bacteria > Bacteroidota > Bacteroidia > Bacteroidales > Rikenellaceae > Alistipes. The sequence continues at coordinate 4,815 of CASFQF010000082.1, forward strand.
GCCCGAAGAAGTAGAGGAACGTCGAGTCCTGACGGTAATGGTAGGCGTTGTTGGGATAGTTCATGGGCGACTCGAAGTTGCCCGGCAACAGGATCAGGCCGCCGCCCACCCTGCGGCGAAGCTCCGCACGGCGCTTCGCGTAAGTCTCAGCTGAAAACATTTTTCTACGTTTTTATCTATTTGACATAATTTTCTATTCGAAACCGCCATAACACCGGCACCGCCATATCCCACAGCCTGCGGGCCCACAGCACCGATGCCGCCATAAACATACGCATGCCAATAACTACCGCCGTCATGCCTCCCCGACCGCCGGCACCGCCAAGGCCCCGAGCCGCCGTCACGCCTCCCCGTCCGCCGGCACCATCTTGTAGAGGCGGTCGCCGCGGCGCACCAGCTGCGGCGTGCGGATCGAGCAGTACCGGCCCTGCGGCACCTCGGCCGCGGGACGCTCGTCGAGCACCAGACCCTCGGCGCGCTGCTCCACGGCTCCCGTGGTCTCGCCCGTCCACAACAGCGAATCCCCCTCCCGCAGGGGCGCCGCCTCGACCAGAATCTCCGCCACGCCGATACGCTTGAAGTAATTGGTGACACGCCCCACATATACCTTGCGCTCCGTCGCCGCCGACCCGTAGTGGGCGCTGTGCTCGGCCATGGGGCGGCCGGCATAGTACCCCTCCCAGAACCCGCGGTTGAAGACCGTGGCAAGACGCTCCTTCAGCCCTGCGGCGTATTCGGGCGTATACTCCCCGCGCTCGATGGCGCGCAGCGCGGCATCGTAGCTCTCCACCACGCGCTTCACATACTCCGGCCCGCGGGCTCGGCCCTCGATCTTGAGCACCCGCACCCCCGCCCCGAGGAAACTGTCCAGAAAATCTATCGTACAGAGGTCCTTCGGCGAGAGTATGTAACGGCCGTCCACGGCCAGCTCGCGCCCCGACTGCATGTCGGTAATGGTATATTTGCGGCGGCAGATCTGGCGGCAGGCGCCGCGGTTGGCCGAACACCCCTCCTCGTGCTCGCTCAGGTAGCACTTGCCCGAGATCGACATGCACAGCGCCCCGTGGGCGAACATCTCGATGCGTACGGGCTGCCCCGCGGGCCCCGTGATGCCGCACTCGCCGATCCGGCGCGCGATATGCCGTATCTGCGGCAGGCTCAACTCCCGCGCCAGCACCACGACGTCGGCCCACTGCGAGTAGAACTTCACCGCCTCGGTGTTCGAGATGTTGCACTGCGTCGAGATATGCACCTCGAGCCCCAAGCGCCGCGCGCACATGATGGCCGCGATGTCGGAGGCGATGACGGCATCGACCCCCACTTCGGCCGCACGCGACAGCACATCGGACATCTCGCCCAGCTCGCCGTCGTAGATTATCGTGTTCACCGTGAGGTAAGCCCGCACGCCGCGCCCGTGCGCCGCGCGGACGATCTCCGCCATGTCGTCGAGCGTGAAATTGGCCGACGACCGCGCCCGCATGTTGAGCGTGCCCACACCGAAGTAGACAGCATCCGCCCCCGCATCCAATGCCGCATGGAGCGACTCGTAACACCCCGCGGGGGCCATGATCTCAACGTCGGATCTCTTTATCTGCAACATATACAACTCTTCCTGTTTACAAATCACGCCGTCGGCGCGCTGCGGCACACTGCGCCGCCGCACGCCGACACCGCGACATATCAATCATCCGCATATCTCCCCACCGCCGGAACTCACGGCAGCGCCCCGTCCGGCAAGCACATCCGCCGCTGCTACTTCTTGCGGCCCACAAGGTTGCGGGCGAAAGTGCGCAGGTGCTCCGTACGCTCGGGAGCAATCTCCAGAGCGTCCAGCGTAGCCAGCGCCCGCTCGAAACGCAGCGAGATCTGCTGGTTGACCGTACGGGGCACGTCGTACTTGTCGTAGACGGCCTTCACGCGCGAGATCTTCTCCTCGGGTGTGAGAGCGGCGTCGCAATAGGTGTGCCGCAGGGTCTCGCGGTCGGCCTCGCCGGCACGGCTCATGGCGTGGAGCATCAGGCAGGTCTTCTTGCCCTCGAGGATGTCGCCGCCGATCTTCTTGCCCAGCTCGGCCTCCGTGCCGTAGCTGTCGAGCAAGTCGTCCTGAAGCTGGAACGCAAGGCCCAGCTCTATGGCGAAGCGGTAGATGCTGCGGCAGTCGACCTCCGAAGCCTCGCCCAGCACCGCCCCGATATTGGCGGCACCGGCAAGCAGCACCGACGTCTTCAGCTCGATCATGTTCATATACTCGACCACGGCAACCTTGCTGCGCGACTCGAAGTCCATATCGTACTGCTGCCCCTCGCATACCTGCAGCGCCATCGCCGTAAATATCTTCAGGATACGTGCGAGCTTGTCGGCCGGAGCCTGCTCGAGCAGCTTGTAGGCATATATCATCATGGCGTCGCCCGAGAGTATGGCCACATTCTCGCCCCAATTGGCGAAGACCGAAGCCTTGCCGCGGCGCACCGAAGCATTGTCCATGATGTCGTCGTGCAGCAGCGTGAAGTTGTGGAACATCTCGATGGCGGCGGCTACGGGCAACGCCCCCTGCACATCGCCCCCGAAGGCATCGCAGCAGAGCAGCAGCAGCGCGGGCCTTATGCGCTTGCCGCCCCCCGACATCGAATATATGATGGGGTCATAGAGGCGGCGCGGCTCCTCGGGAAGCGAAATCTGAGCCAAATATTTCTCAAAAAGGGTCAGTATCTCCTCGTTGTTTTTCATCGGAACGGATTTTGTCGTTTCATGTCTTCGTGCCCCAAATTTAGGAAAAAGTTTGAAGAAAAAATAATTTTATATTAACTTTGACCTGTAAAGGAGAGGAGATTTTCCAATTTTTTAAACCATAAACTACCGAATCATCATGAAAAAACTTGCAATGGGTATCGATATCGGCGGAACCAATACTGCGTTCGGTCTCGTCGACGAGGACGGTACTATCTTCAGCGAATCGGCCATCTCGACCGAAAAGTACAAGAAGTTCGACGACTACGAGGCGTACGTAAAGACCCTGTGCGAGTCGATGCATGCGCTCATCGGCAGCGTGTCGTTCGATTTCGAACTCATAGGCATAGGCATCGGCGCCCCCAACGCCAACTACCACACCGGCATGATCGAGGCTCCGGCCAACCTGTGGAAGTTCCGCGACGACGAGCCCGACCCCGACGAGTCGCGCCGCATGTTCCACTTCGTGGACGACATCAAGGCGTCGTTCCCCGATGTCGACGTGGCCATCACCAACGATGCCAACGCCGCCGCCATCGGCGAGATGGTGTTCGGTAACGCCAAGGGCATGAAGGATTTTGTCGTTATCACCCTCGGTACGGGCCTCGGTTCGGGTATCGTCAGCAACGGCGAACTCGTATACGGCCACGACGGCTTTGCCGGCGAGTACGGCCACATCGCCGTCGACAGCCGTGTATACGGGCGCCAGTGCGGCTGCGGCCGCCGCGGCTGCCTCGAGGCTTACGCCTCGGCCACGGGTATCAAGCGCACCGCCTTCGAGCTCATGGCCAAGATGTCGTGCGACAGCGAGCTGCGCGACACCCCGTATTCGAAGTTCGAGGCCGTGATGCTCTCGCTCGCCGCCGACAAGAAGGACCCCATAGCGCTGGAGGCATTCCGCTACACGGGCGAGATCCTCGGCAAGGCTCTGGCCGACCTCATGGCCACCACCTCGCCCGAGGCCATAATCCTCTTCGGCGGACTTGCCAAGGCCGGAAAATACATCTTCGAGCCCACGAAGTGGTACATGGAGGAGAACATGATGGCCACCTTCAAGAACAAGGTTAAGCTTCTGCCGTCGGGTATCGAGGGCAAGAACGCCGCCATCCTCGGCTCGTCGGCCCTCATCTGGCAGAAGCAGATCGCCAAGTAGCCCCGTCGTCACGGCGCAAGACGACAAGGCCTGTCCGGCAGCTGCCGGACAGGCCCCTTTTTCAGACGGGCCCGCTGCGCACACCGCGGCCGCAGACCCGCACCAGTACAACAATCCCCCACAATGGACCCCCAAAGCAGAACAAGACTGATATACCGTGTCACGCTCGCCGGCAGCGCCGTCAACGTGGCGCTCGTGGTGCTCAAATTCATCGCCGGCGTCGTCGGGCGCAGTTCGGCCATGGTGGCCGACGCCGTGCACTCGCTCTCGGACTTCGCCACCGACGTGGTGGTGCTCCTCTTCGTGCGCATCTCGCGCCGCCCGCAGGACGCCGCATACGACTACGGCTACGGCAAGTATGAGACCATCGCCACCCTCATCATAGGCATGGCGCTGCTCGTCGTGGGCGCGGGCATAGCCTACAGCGGCGCCTCGAAGATATACGGGGCGCTGCACGGCGCCGAGCTCGAGGCCCCCTCGGCCCTCGCTTTCTGGATGGCCATCGTCTCGATAGCCGCCAAGGAGGTGTGCTACCGCTTCACCGCCGCCGCAGGCCGCAAGGCGGGGTCGCAGGCCGTCGTGGCCAACGCATGGCACCACCGCAGCGACGCCTTCTCGTCGATAGGCACCGCCATAGGCATCGGCGGCGCCATCGCCCTCGGCCCCCGCTGGCGGCTGCTGGACCCCGCCGCCGCCGTCGTAGTGAGCGTCTTCATCGTGAAGGTCGCCGTGCAGCTGCTGCGCGAGAGTTTCGGCGAGCTGGCCGAGAAGTCGCTCCCGCCCGAGGTGGAGCAGGAGATCGTCCGCATAACCGAAGGGGTCGACGGCATCAGCGGCATACACAACCTGCGCACGCGCCGCATAGGCAACTACCTTGCTATCGAGATGCACGTGCGCGTCGACGGCGGCATGACGCTGGCCGAGGCGCACGACCGCTCGTCGCTCATAGAGCGGCGCCTCAAGGAGCGCTACGGCGCCGAGACCTATGTCAGCGTACACGTCGAACCGCTCAAGGATGCGGGACACGGCACGCCGCACGCATAATACCGCACAGGAACATCCAAATCCCGAACACCGGAAACCGGCCCCGCCGGCGGCGGGGCGAAAACGAACGAACAATGAATACAATGAAGAGACTTTACACGCTGGCCGCCGCGGCACTGCTGCTCCTGCCGACGGGAATCGCGGCGCAGAATGCCGCCTTGAAGAAGATCATGCAGACGGCGCGCGAGGACAACCGCGCCATGCAGCACCTCGACATCCTGTGCAACCGTTTCGGCGGCCGCATCACCGGCTCCGACGCTCAGGAGAACGCCCTGAAGTGGGCGTCGCAGTGTTTTCAGGAGTGGGGATACGACGTGCAGCTGGAGCAGGTCGGCACCCTCGCCACGGGCTTCAACCGCGGCGGCTGGTGGGGCCGCATGACGGGCGACGAGCAGAT
>CASFQF010000083.1 GCA_949296635.1 uncultured Alistipes sp.
CGCGACGCCTCCGCCTTCGACGCCGACGTGCAGAAGGTGTGGGATCTCTACCTCGACGCATGGTACTTTGACGACACGGGCAATGCCCCCGCGGGCACCGAAGACTTCGACTTCGACGCCACCGTCAGGGAGATGTTCGAGGCGTTCTGCGCCCTTCTCCCCACGCAGCAGTACTACTTCCTGCTCTCGATGAACTACCTCTACGGCAGCCTCCCCGAGTTCGCCCTTTATCCCGAAGACGGATATCTCTATTCCTCCTTTGACCATCCCGGCATCCCGACACAGCTCGGAGAAACGATTCTGCGCTGGAACCAGCCGTTCTGCGCCTTCCTCGGCGGGAAAATCGGCGATTTTTCGGAAAAAAGCCATATCCTGCATCCGGGGGATCGGCTTGAAAAAAGCTGCGTCCTTCTGAACGACACCCGCCGCGACGGCGCAGGAGAGGGTTCGCGCCGCGGCAACATAATGCCGCCGCAACAGCAGAAACGGCAGAAAGCATCGCCGCAAACGCCGCAGAAGAGACAGCCCGCCCGCAACAGCGACAGCGGCAAAGCCTCGGGGAAACGGTCTGCGGGATCACGCGGCAGGTAACATGCATACGCACAACAGCCGGCCGTACAGCCGCCGGCAACATATAAACGAATGTAAAACCGCTAAAACAGGAAAAACTATGAAAAGGTTGATATTGCTCCTTGCCGTCCTGTGCATGGGAGTGCAGGCGCACGCAGGCTTGGTCCCGAAGGCCAAGATAGGTATCAAGGCCGGATGGAATTATCAGGCCAACAATCTCAAGGGTGCAAAGGACTTCGATTTCAACTCCGATTCGGGCTGGTATGCAGGCCTGCAGAGCGAATTGACATGGGGCATGCTGGGCATACGCCCCGAGCTGGTGTATTCGCGCAACAAGTTCGATGTGGCCGGCCCGCAGGGTGTCGACGGCAGCGTCAAAATGAACACCATCGACCTGCCCGTACTGTTGCAGTTGCGCTTCCTCGGCTTCTTGGCCGTGCAGGCAGGCCCCACCTTCAACCTCATGACCGACACGGGCGGCTCGACACAGGGCACGACGTGGAAGATCGACCGTCCCACGATGGGATACGCCTTGGGTGTGGATGTCCGGTTGTGGAAGTTCAACGTGGCGGCCAGATACAACGGCTCCTTCAAGAAGAGCGAGGTGCTCGGCATAACCACCGGCGAGAACCGCATATCGACATTCCAGCTCGGCGTCGGCTTCTTCTTCTAAACCGCAGCCGCCGCATACAATGAGAAACGTCCCCCGGCCTTTACAGTGTCGGGGGACGTTTTATGCAGGATGCATCCGGCGCCTAACGGTTCCTGTACATCTCGTCGTAATACTTCTCGTACTCGCCCGAAGTGATGTTGTCCATCCACGCCTGATTGTCCAGATACCAGCGCACCGTCTTCTCGATGCCCTCCTCGAACTGCAGGCTCGGCTCCCACCCCAGCTCCCGCTGCAGCTTCGACGAGTCGATCGCATAGCGCAGGTCGTGCCCCGCGCGGTCCGTAACGTACGTTATAAGGTGCTCGCTCGCACCCTCCGAATTGCCCAGCAGGCGGTCTACGGTCTTGATGATAACCTTTATAAGGTCGATATTCTTCCACTCGTTGAAACCGCCGATATTGTACGTGTCGGCAACCCGCCCCTTATGGAAGATAAGGTCTATGGCCCGCGCATGGTCCTCCACGTAGAGCCAGTCGCGCACATTCTCTCCCCTGCCGTAGACGGGAAGCGGACGCCCGTGCCGGATGTTGTTTATGAAGAGCGGGATCAGCTTCTCGGGGAACTGGTACGGCCCGTAGTTGTTCGAACAGTTGGTCACGATCGTCGGCATGCCGTACGTATCGTGGAAGGCCCGCACGAAGTGGTCCGACGACGCCTTCGATGCCGAATAGGGCGAGTGCGGATTGTACTTGGTATCCTCGTAGAAGAAGTCGCGGCCGTATGCGAGGTGGTGTTCGCTCGACGAGGCCGTCGTCGTAAAGGGAGGCTCGACACCTTCGGGGTTCGTAAGCTCCAGAGCCCCGTATACCTCGTCCGTAGAGATATGGTAGAAGAGCTTGCCGTCCCATGCGCCGTCCCAATATTCGCGCGCCGCCTGCAGCAGCGACAGCGTTCCCAGCACGTTCGTGCGGGCAAAGGTGAAGGGGTCCTTGATAGAGCGGTCGACATGGCTCTCCGCCGCAAGATGGATAATGCCGTCGATCTCATATTTGCGCATGATCTCGCGAACGCGGTCGAAATCGCATATGTCCGCACGCTCGAAGATATAGTTCGGACGGCCCTCCACATCCTTCAGGTTGGCAAGATTGCCGGCGTAGGTCAGCTTGTCGAGGTTGACGATACGGTAATCGGGATACTTGTTCACGAAGAGGCGTACCACATGGCTCCCGATAAAGCCCGCGCCGCCCGTTATCAATATGTTGCGTTTCATTGCTCTCCTGATTTTTTAATTCTTTCGATACAATACTCCATCGACTCGCGCCAATGGGGAATATCCAGACCGAAGGCCTGCCTGATCTTGCTCTTGTCCAGAACCGAGAAAGCCGGACGCTTCACTTTCGACGGGAACTCGTCGCTGTGGCACGGGTGGATCGTACATCCGTCATGTCCCGCCGCACGGGCTATCTCTACGGCGAAGTCGTACCATGAGCATACCCCCTCGTTGGAGAAGTGGTAGATACCTTCGCGGCCAGCGTAAAGGCCGCCCTCGATTATCGTAAACAACGCTATGGCCAGATCCCCCGCATAGGTCGGGCTGCCCACCTGATCGAACACTACTTTCAGTTCGGGACGCTCCGCCGTCAGCCGCAGCATCGTCTTGAGGAAGTTGTTGCCGTACTCCGAGTAGAGCCATGCCGTACGCACTATCACGGCGCGGCAGCCCGACGCCGCCACGGCCTGCTCGCCGTGCAGCTTCGTACGTCCGTACGCGCCCAGAGGGTCCAAAGGCATATCCTCGCACCGCGGGGTATTGCCCTCGCCGCCGAAGACATAATCCGTGGATATATGGAACAGCACCGCGCCCGTCTGCTTGGCCGCCTCGGCAAGGTTGCGCACGGCATCGCAGTTGATCTTCTCGGCCGCGGCCTCGTCATCTTCGGCACGGTCCACATTCGTATAGGCGGCACAGTTGAGTATAACGTCATAACCGCCAGCCTGCACGCACTGCATCACAGCCGCAGAATCCGTAATATCCAACTCGTCGACATCCGTAAAGGTATATTCATTGGGCGACGCCGTACCCAAACGCCGCATCTCGCGGCCCAACTGCCCGTTGGCACCGGTTACGAGCACCCGTTTTATTCCGTTACTCTGCATAGTAGTCAATATTATAGTCGAACAGATCCTCCGCGTCGCACAACATAGGGTGCGCGCTGTCCTTCGCCGAGAGAATCACATCCTCGGGCGCAATACGCCAGTCGATGCCTATCGACGGGTCGTTCCATGCGATGGCCCCCTCAGCCTGCGGCGCGTAGAGGTTGTCGCACTTGTACTGGAACACCGCCTCGGGGCTCAACACCGAAAAGCCGTGCGCAAAGCCGCGCGGAATGAACAGCTGGCGCTTGTTCTCTGCCGTAAGCTCCACGGCGACATAACGGCCGAAGGTAGGAGAGCCGCGGCGTATGTCTACCGCGACATCCAGCACAGCCCCCTGAACAACCCGCACCAGCTTCGACTGCGCATGACGCCCCGTCTGATAGTGCAGGCCGCGCAGAACGCCGTAGCGCGATTTGCTCTCGTTGTCCTGCACGAAACGTACGGGACGGACCGCCGCGTCAAACTTCGCCTGCGACCAGCTCTCGAAGAAATATCCCCGCCCGTCGCCGAAAACATCCGGCTCGACGATAACAACGCCCTCAATATCGGTTTTAATTACATTCATAACCTATTCGTCTCTTTTAAGTTCTTCTATAACCTTCAGCAGGTACTGCCCGTACTGATTCTTTATCATAGGCTGGGCCAACGACCGCATCTTCTCCTCCGAGATCCAGCCGTTGCGATAGGCTATGCCTTCGAGGCAGGCGATCTTCAGGCCCTGACGCTTCTCGATGACCTCGACGAAGATCGACGCCTCAGCCAGAGAGTCGTGCGTGCCCGTATCGAGCCACGCAAAACCCCGCTTGAGCGTACACACCTTCAACTCGCCATCCTCCAAGAAACGCTGGTTGACGGTAGTTATCTCCAACTCGCCGCGCGCCGACGGCTTGATGTGCTTTGCCACATCTACAACCTTGTTGGGATAGAAGTAGAGGCCTACAACGGCGTAATTCGATTTCGGATGCTGCGGCTTCTCCTCGATCGAGAGGCAGTTGCCATCCTTGTCGAACTCCGCGACACCGTAACGTTCCGGATCGTCAACCCAATATCCGAAAACGGTGGCTTTGCCCGTACCGGCATTACGCACCGCGTCACGCAGCATATCCGACAACCCAGCCCCGTGGAAGATATTGTCCCCCAGCACAAGACATACGGAGTCGTCGCCCACGAACTCCTCGCCTATGATAAATGCCTGCGCCAAGCCGTCCGGAGACGGCTGCTCGGCATACGAGAAACTAACGCCGTAATCCGAACCGTCTCCCAGAAGCCGGCGGAACGCCGGAAGATCCTGCGGCGTAGATATTATCAGAATATCCCTGATGCCCGCAAGCATCAGTACCGATATGGGATAATACACCATCGGTTTGTCGTAGATGGGCAGCAACTGCTTGCTCACACCCTTCGTTATGGGATACAAGCGTGTACCGCTGCCGCCGGCCAATACTATTCCTTTCATAGACTATATCTATTATAAGTTAATTTTCATATTTGGGGATGCGGATCGGTAATAATCCCTACTCCCAAACGCACTATCGACGAAAGAAAATTACGATCGTATACTTCATTGAATTTCCATCGCGAAGCGATTATGTTTCGTATTTTGGCCATACGGTAGCGCCATAAATCAGATATTCCCGATATACGCGACCAATCCTCAAGCGTATCTATCAAAATACGTTCTGAATAACGGTTATCACTATTAACTGCCGACTCAGGCACCTTAAACCCCAAATATTGTCCACATATCGCATTAACAGCCGCAACGAAACGCGCAGCGCCGACCATCTCGCACCACTTGTGGAACTCATCCCAATCTACATTCTCCCGCTCGGCATTGACAAAGCACGTCCAGTCGCACAGATGGCGCAAACGTATACCTTCATACAGAAAATGATTCAATGCATGCATTGTCAGGAACATTGCGTGGAACATACTCGAAGGATAATATAAATTACTGTCGTCAATACGCCGGTCACATGCTATCGCTTCTCGTAAATACTTTTCTAAACTTTTATTTCGTTTATCACCCCTAATCGTTAAAAAATAACGATGGTTTTCAACCTTCATTCCTTTATACATCAAGACTGAATGTCGATAATCATGTGGTAATTGTTTTGCACCAAACGATACCGCCTCCTCATTCCCGCGTTCGAAGTCACCGCCGAGCCAGCAATCGAAATCACCGCTCTCGCGCAACTCCGGCTTCGGATAATAATGGCTCAATGCCAAACCCTTCAGGCAATATGTCTTGATCCCGGCCTCGGCCCAACGATCCGTCAATTCAAATATTTTGGCCTTACGGTCATCATAACCCGCAGCTATCATGCTCGCACCGACACCCCACCGCAGACGCAACTCCCGCGGCGGCCATAGTGCCTTGTCCAAACGCTGTACGGCATCCCATACCAGAGCGCACACGCCTCCGCGCACCGCTGCGTCATATACACTACACCATTCCTCGGCCGACAACGCCCCGCACGAAAGAACCGTATCATCATCGTTACGCTCCTTCGATATGGCCCGTGCCGTCAACTCCAAAAGCACCGTGTACGTCTTATTAATATCGGCAACCATACTCTTAAATTACAAAACACCGCCCGAACAAACTCCGGCAGTTACTCCGTACGTCCCGGATAGGCCTCCAACGCTCGGCCGAGGATATACAGCGCACGGCGCAAATCGTGCTTGTTCAACACATAGGCTATACGTACCTCGTTGCGCCCCTTCGACGGGTCGGTATAGAACCCCGACGCCGGTGCCAGCATCACAGTCTCTCCTTCGAACGAGAACTCCGACAGACACCATGCACAAAACCTGTCGCTGTCATCCACCGGCAGCCGCGCGACTGTATAGAACGCGCCCATCGGTATGGGAGAATATACGCCCGGAATCTTGTTCAGGCCGTCGATCAGGCAGTTGCGCCGCTCGATATACTCCTCGTACGTATGTATCATGTATGAGCGGGGCGCGTCGATCGAAGCCTCCGCCACGATCTGCCCTATAAGCGGCGGGCTCAACCGCGCCTGACAGAACTTCATCACAGCATCGCGCAGCACACGGTTCTTCGTGATAAGCGCCCCGATACGGATTCCGCACTCCGAATACCTCTTCGACACCGAATCTATCAACACCACATTCTGCTCGATACCCTCCAGATGGCAGGCCGAAATATAAGGCGATCCCGTATATATGAACTCGCGGTATACCTCATCCGAAAAGAGAAACAGATCGTACTTCTTGACTATATCGCGTATGCGGTTCATCTCCTTGCGCGTATAGAGGTAGCCCGTAGGATTGTTGGGGTTGCATATAAGGATGCCGCGCGTACGCTCGTTTATCAGCTCCTCGAACCGCTCTACCTTGGGCAGCGCAAACCCCTCCTCTATCGAAGTCGAGACGGTACGTATTACGGCTCCAGCCGAGATGGCGAAAGCCATGTAGTTGGCATACGCCGGCTCCGGCACGATAATCTCATCCCCCGGGTTCAGGCATGACATGAAGGCGAAAAGCACCGCCTCCGAACCGCCCGTAGTGATTATAATATCCTCGGGCGTGAGTTTTATCTGATATTGGTCGTAATACCCGACAAGCTTATCCCGAAGCGAACGGTATCCGTCGCTCGGGCTGTACTCCAAAACCTTGCGGTCGATGTTACGCAATGCATCCAGCCCCTCCTGCGGCGTAGGCAGGTCGGGCTGGCCTATGTTCAGATGGTAGACCTTGATCCCGCGGCGTTTTGCAGCGTCGGCCAAAGGGACCAATTTGCGGATGGGCGACTCCGGCATTGCTACCGCTCTGTTCGATATTGATGGCATATAAATATTCTATTTTAAATATGTCGCGGCGCCGCCTGCGGACTGCCGACAGCCATACGCTCATGACGGCCGTCGGAAAAATCCCCGGCGCCCTTATCCTATTCTGTTGTATTCGATTCCGTATTCGTTAAGCTCACGCCTGTCGTATATATTGCGGCCGTCGAATACGACCGGACGCCGCATGGCGCGCTTCACACTACGCCAGTCGGGCATGCGGAACTCTTTCCATTCGGTCAGCATCAACAGGGCATCGGCACCCGACAGCACGTCGTACATGTCGCTGCCGTAGTATACCGCCGCCCCGAGGCGGCGCCGGCACTCGTCCATCGCCACAGGATCGTATACCCGCACACGGCAACCTGCCTTCAACAACAGGTCTATAGTCACCAGCGACGGCGCCTCTCGCATGTCGTCGGTCTCGGGTTTAAAGGAGAGGCCCCACAAGGCCACCTCGAGCCCCTCAAGCGCACCTCCGTAATACAGTTCCAACTTACGGAAGAGCACCCCCTTCTGACGTTCGTTCACACGCTCGACAGCCTCCAGGACCTCCATACGGCACCCGTATTCCGCGGCCGTACGTATCAGCGCCTTCACATCTTTCGGAAAACACGAACCTCCGTAACCGCAGCCGGCATAGAGGAACTTGTTGCCTATACGGGTATCCGTCCCGACACCCTTGCGCACCATGTTAACATCGGCACCGACCTTTTCGCAGAGGTTGGCGACATCGTTCATGAACGATATGCGCGTGGCAAGCATCGAATTCGATGCGTACTTTATCATCTCGGCAGAGGCGATGTCGGTAAATATCAACCTGTCGCTCACAAGCATGAAAGGCTTGTACAGGCGCGCCATGATGGCACGCGCACGCGCACTCTCGACCCCTACCACGACCCTGTCCGGCGACATGAAATCCTTGACGGCGACACCCTCCTTCAGAAACTCGGGATTCGACGCCACATCGAACTCCACCTCAACGCCGCGACGAGCCAACTCTCCGGCTATGACCTGCCGCACAAGACGTGTCGTACCGACGGGAACGGTACTCTTCGTAGCCACAACCGCATAGTGGTCCAACACCTCGCCTATACGTTTTGCGACAGCCATAACATTGTGCAGATCGGCGCTGCCATCCCCTGCCGGAGGCGTATCCACACAGCAGAATATAACTTCGGCATCCGCCGCGCACTCGGCGAGGTCCGTCACAAAATGCAGGCGTCCCGCACGTACGTTACGTGAGACGGCCGCCTCGAGACCGGCCTCGTATATGGGCATTACGCCGCGGCGCAACGCCCCGATCTTGGCCGCATCGGTATCGACACAGGTCACGCCGATACCCATATCGGAGAAACATGCCCCCGATACCAGCCCGACATATCCCGTTCCGACAATGGCTATATTCATTACAGCACTCTATTCCGCATGTATATCTTTGACAACACCTTTCAGCCGCTCGCTGCCGGTAATCTCGGCAACGGAGGGCAATACCAACACGGTTCCCATGCCCAATACGATACCGAAGAATGTCCATCCGAAAAGGATCATCGCACGCCGCGGCTTGCTCTTCTCCAATGGTACTGTCACAGGATTTATAACCGTAAGGATAGGAGTAGTTTCCTTCACGTTAATCTTCGCCTGCTCGAGCTTGGATGCCAGCTCGCTGTACATATTCATAGCCAAAGTATATTCGGCATCGAGTTTTTCGAGCTGCGTCCGCGCCGAATATCTCGATGTATTCTGGTTGGCATCGCGGAAGCGGGCCCTGCGGTCCTGTATATCCTCGAAGTTGGCCTTGGCCTCGTCATAGCGCTCTTGAACGAAATCGAGATTCGACTGCACCTTCTCGATCTTGAACTCCGTGATATACTTCTGCAACAACGTTACCGCAGCCTCTGCCAGCTCCGCTGCGGCAATAGGTTCGGGCATGATGACAGCCAGAGAGATATATCCGTTCTTATCGTCCAGAGTCATACTCAAACAACCGGACAATATTTTATTACAATCATATTCCTCCTTGGTCATGGTCTCGATCTTGGATGTCCCGTCGCCGCCGAGCGACGAATAGTCCGGCTCCGGCTGCTCTCCGCGAATGGCGTTGAGTATCACGAAAGGCAGGCCGATCGTATACTTCATAACGATCTTGCCTATGCCCGGCTTATTGAACTCCTCGCTCGTATTGTACTCGTAGAAACTGACGGGACGGTCCGCATCTTCGTAATGCAGTTTTGTCTGCATAAGCTCCTTACGGAAGGACGAACTGTTAAGTATATTCTCATACACATAAGGAGACAGAGCCTTCACATCCTCCATCTGGTTCATGTTTATACCGGCCAATGCCGCCAGAGAACTCATGCGCGACGAAGAATCGGAATTGGATGTCTGCGGCACGAAATCGCAACCCGCCGTATACTCCTTGGAGCTAAAAACCGCAATCAATAATCCCAATACGAAACATACGCCGGTAATCTTGAGAATAAGCATACGGTTTTCCCACATCCGTTTTATAAGTTCCACCAAATCTATCTCCTGCTCCTGAGATACATCGATATTGGGATTCTCCATCTGTCCGTTCATATAAAATTACCCGTTAAAATTAATTGCAAGGTCCTCTATTTGGTTAGATTAAGCACCGATATTATCACGGCTGCGGTCGATGCCGTAGACGACAGCAGACCGACGGCCTCGGCCCATGATATGGGATTCGTCTGGTTCTTCGACGGAACTATCACGATACATCCCGGACGTATCTCGGCTGACTTGCCCGATGCGACCATTCCGTTCATATATATTACGAATGCCTTGTTCTTGCGGGCACGGGTATCGAAACCGCCCGCCACATCTACATAATACTTCAACTTCTTGCCCTCGGTAAAAGTGACGGAATTCGGGTACAGAACGGCCCCCATAACCCTTACGGTACCGTTATACAAGGGGACCGATACCACA
>CASFQF010000084.1 GCA_949296635.1 uncultured Alistipes sp.
AGCGTACCGGTTATGGCCGCCAAAGCCGTGGCTGTGAACACGGCGCCCGCGGGCATGCCGCCGAGCTGGCTGAACATGTTGGGGTTCACGGCCAGAATATACGACATGGTAAGGAAGGTGGTGATACCGGCAAGGATCTCCGTACGCAGCGCTGTCACCGACGGATCGAATCCGAAAATCTTTTTCAGCATATTATATGTTTTTGCAATTTACAACGACAAAGCCTCCGCAGATCAGAAGGTCCACTTGGCCGCAACCGTAGGTATGGCGTAAAAGCCCTTCGAGACGAAGTTGTTCGACAGCTCGACCTCGCCGCCGACGCTCAGATGCACGTTGTCCCAGCCGCGGATCTTGTTGAGGTTCACCCAGAACTGCGGCTCCGAAAGCAATATGTGGCTGGTATTCTGCCACGGGCGCCACTCGCGCCAGAAATCTATGAACCCGGAGAAGGTGCACCAGCCCTTGGCGAAGTCGATGCCCCATACGCCCGTGATCTGGAAATTGCTCTCCTGCTTCTTGCCGGCCGTATCCACCGTCTTGGGTATGTACTTGTACATGACGCTCAACGACCACGTCTTCGAAAAATCCTTCGAATGGCCCGAATAGGTGGGACCGACGAGCCATGCGTTGTTGAACGAGCCTGCGGCGTCGCTCAAGCCGCCGTCATACTCGACATGGGCCGACAGCCATCCCATCTTCGACTCCTTCCAGAAGCATATCTCGCGCGAGATCTCCCAATAGGCGCCCTTCATGCCCGAATTGTAATCGAGGTCGATGAAAAAGTAGGTGCTGCCCCACGTGTCGCCGCGGAACATCTCCACGGTGGTGGTGATCGGGGCGCGGCCGGCCGATTCCGAGGTCTTCTTGAGGTCGTTGTAGAGGTTGTGACCGAAGTCGTAATGGAACTGTACATTTTGTGCCGCAGCGCCCAAAGCGAATACGGCCATGCATGCGAGGAGCAGAATTTTCTTCATAAGCCTGTTATTTTGATTGAGTTTCGATACAAACCACCGT
The DNA here is from genome assembly GCA_949296635.1 of uncultured Alistipes sp. Taxonomy (GTDB): domain Bacteria; phylum Bacteroidota; class Bacteroidia; order Bacteroidales; family Rikenellaceae; genus Alistipes. The sequence continues at coordinate 1,015 of CASFQF010000084.1, forward strand.
TGATATATTCCACCGCACACGCCGTTCGCCATCCGTTCCACATCTCCATTCTCCCGCCATGCGTTCTTCCTCTTCTCCCTCTCTCCTTTTTCTCTCCCTCATCTATCCTTTCTCTCTCTCCTTCATCTCTCCCTTCCCTCTTTCATTTCTCCTTTCTCTCCCACTTCTCCCCTCCTCCTTTCGCCATTCGGCCCTTTACACTCTTTTCCACCCGCACTTCGGGCTTTACCCCTCCCCACCTGCAAAATAAAAGGAAACGCACCGTGCTGTCGGGAGGGCATCCGAAACGACCGCCCCACCCTAATTCAATACACACGGGACGGTCCGCGCGGACCGGCATATAACGGTATTTCGCAGGCAAATATAGAATAAGGGCGCTTCAATACCATATAAAGCCCCCTTATTTTATTAACAATTTATTAATAATCGCAACTTGCGCAGATAACAGCCCCACGCGGCGCCGCACGCCCCGCAGCCGCATTCCGGCCCCGTTCCGCTCCGCCATACCGACATCCGCCACGTCCGCCCCGCCTGCCTACGCACGAGGAGGCCAGCTGCGGACGCCACGCCGTCAGAACGGACGGTAACGGCCGTCCGCCCGCTCCGTCACCGCCATGCACTCCATCTCCACCAGCCACTCGGGACGGCAGACCGGCGCAAGCGTGATGACGGCAGGAATATCGGGCCAGCGGCGGGCGAACATGTCGCGCACGACACCGTAATCGGCCGTGTCGCGAATGTAGACCACGACAGACATCACATCCTCCATCGACGCGCCGCCCTCGCGCAACAGCGCCGCGACATTCTCCCACATGCGCTCCGTCTGGCGGCGCACATCGCCACCGTGCACAACGCGGCCGCGGTTGTCGATGCTCGCCGTACCCGATATGATGCAGTGGCTGCGATCACCGTAATCGACCCTCACGCCGCGCTCGAACGTAACGCCGTACTCATACGTCGGGTTGAGATGGTCCTTCGCATAGAGATAGCGCTGCTGCCCCGCAGACAGCCCCTCTACGGCATAGGCGTCCATGCGCACGAAGACGCCGCGGCGGTCTGGTTTACCCTCGATGCCGGTGCTGGCTATGTAATGTGTGCGCTCGGTAAGGCCGCAGCGTATGAAATTCTCGCGCCGCGCATCGACCACACCCTTGTAGTTTACATCGACATCGCGTACGAAAAACCACGTACGCACACAATCCTCCGCGAGCGTCATGCCGCATTGGGACAAAGAGTCCTCATACCATTCGAGCAATGCCGCCGTCTGTTCCGCGCTGTCGGCGCCGGCCGCCTCGCACATCAGGTCGTAATGGTGCGTATAGCCGTTATGCCTGAACGCCCCCGTCCCGACACGTTCCATACCGTCGCAGAATATCGCCCACAAAGCGGCTTTGCTGCCATCCATCGGCGGCTGCTGTATCATCGACAACGGCACGCCGGCAAAGAGTTCTGCCGCCGCCGTCTGCTGTGCCGCGGCATCGCTCAAGAAGAGGCGGCACATAAGGCACTCGGCATCCGCAAAGCGGCCGCGCAACGCCCCGAAAGCCTGCGCCAGCGCTCCGGCCTGTTCCGCAAACGGGCGCCCCGCCCCTTCGACATGCAGCATCGCATGACGTTCGCACACGCCGCCAGCAACGGTGAACGACGCCACCTGCGCCGTGACGCGGCAGGCTCCGCCGCCGCATTCTATCATCTCATAACGGACCATTTTCCGGTTTCGACTTTTTTATATTTGATTTATACTACTTTTTACCAGCTACCTCCCGCACCGCCGCCCGCACCGTCCGTCGGGAGTCCCGTGCGCACCTTCGTTCACACCACGCCTCCCGCGCCGGAAGACGCACGCCCGCACGGCGGCGCATCACTCCTCCGTGACACGGTTCACCTCGAAATCGACCGACGTATCGCCTTTCGAGTTGCGCCCGAAGACATAATCCTTGCCCGGCAGCAGCGCATTCAGCACTATGCCGACGATGGCCGCCACGGCAAGTCCCGAGAACGAGGTGAAGCCTATCGAGACGGCATCATTGGCGCCGTACTTGATACCTATGGCCAGCACGAGTATCATCGCCGCGATTATCACGTTGCGCGAGGCGGTGAAGTCCACCTTGTTGTCCACGACGTTACGCACGCCGACGGCCGAGATCATGCCGTACAGCACCAGCGACACGCCGCCGATGGTAGCCGTAGGCATCGAGCTCACCAGCGCCGCAAATTTGGGCGAGAGCGAGAAGAGTATTGCGAAGACCGCCGCCAGACGTATCACACGCGGGTCGAAAACCTTTGTCAGGTTCAGCACACCGGTATTCTCACCGTACGTCGTATTGGCCGGAGCACCGAACAGCGATGCCAGCGACGTGGCCAGACCGTCGCCTACAAGCGTGCGGTGCAGCCCCGGGTCGGCCAGATAGTTGCGCCCCACGGTAGACGAGATGGCGCACATGTCGCCTATATGCTCCACCATCGTTGCCAGCGCTATGGGCATGATGGTGATGACGGCCGAGACGAGCAGCCCCCAGTCGGGGTCGGCGAAGACGGCAAAGGCCGTATCCTTCATGCGGAACGGCACTCCGAACCATGCCGCCTCGCGCACGGCGGTGAAGTCGACCTGACCGCACAGCGCGGCCACGGCATACGACCCCACCACACCCAGCAGTATGGGTACGATGCGCACCATGCCGCGGCCCCAGATGTTGGCCGCGATGATGATGGCAATGGCCAGCAGGGCGATCCACCAGTTGGCCATACAGTTGGCGATGGCCGAGCCCGACAGGATCAAACCTATGGATATGATTATGGGCCCCGTGACTATAGGCGGGAAATAGCGCATCACGCGGCGGGCGCCGAACATGGCGAACAACCCCGCCAGAACGAAATAGAGCAGTCCCGCGAAGAAGACCCCGACGCAGGCATAGGGCAGCGCCTCCGCTGTCGTGAGGCCCTGCGCCGCCCCCATCTCTGTGACGGTGGCGTAACCGCCGATAAAGGCGAACGACGACCCGAGGAATGCAGGCACCTTGAACCGCGTTATCGCATGGAAGAGCAGCGTGCCCAACCCCGCAAAAAGGAGTGTCGCCGAGACCGACAGCCCCGTAATTGCAGGTACGAGTACCGTCGCGCCGAACATGGCGAACATGTGTTGCAGTCCCAGAGCCAGCATCTTGGGCCTGCCCAATGAACGGGCGTCATAGACCGCGCCGTCGTTAAGAGGTGTATTCGACATATTGAAAGATATAAGTTAAGACTTTTGATTCTTCTGTTCCGTCTGTTCCGTCCGTTCCGTCCGTTCCGTCCGTTCCGCCGTATGGCTCCGCACCGCCTACCATTGGCTTATGCCGAGCGCCTCGGTCTGTTCTACAAGCCGGTCGAAGGCCGCCTCCAGAGCCGGATCGAGGCGCGCCTTCCCGCGCCACTCTTCCGACCCGTAGACCCCCGCCTGCGAGTAATCGAACGGTTCGAACCCTATCCTGCGCGCCACACGTTTGTTCTTCAGGCGGAAATCGAAACGTCCGGCATCCACAAAGCCCGGATCCGCCACAACAGAATGCACATCCCTGCCCGCGGCTTTCCACTCCGCCATAGGCACCCCTTGGAACGACAGCTCCGCAGAACGGGTATCCCAAAAGCAGTTGTTGTCCGACGACATGTTCGCCCCCTTCCAGTTCACGCCGGCCAGATCGCCGCTGTCGAAGTAGACGATGTTGTTCTTAAAGGTAAACGAGAGGTGCTCCTCCTGCCGCGTAGCCTCCAGCTGCGCACGTATCTGGCAGGCGAAGATATTGTTGCATATGAGGTTGCCCTTGCCGTAATGCTGGTGGAAGCCGGCGCTCTTGCAGGCATAGACAAGGTTGTCGCGCAGCGTGATGCCCGTCGAGCCCTCGTCTGTATAGAGCCCCCAGCCGCCGTAATAGCGCGAGTAGATGTGGTGCACGACATTGCTGTTCACGGTGGTGCCCTCCGACAGCCCGAGCGTATATACGCCGCCCATGTCCGACAACTCGCCCCAGCCCAGATGGTGGATATGGTTGTAGTCGATATGGTTGCGTTTGGCGGGGCTCTCCGAATATCCCCACACCCATCCTACCGAGACGCCGCTGTACCGGAAGTCGGCGATGTCGTTGTGCGTCACGTTATTGTCCGAGGCGTGGAAGATAACCACACCCACGGCGCACGGGAATACGTAACCGCCGTGCTGTATGATCGAGTTGTCGACCGTGATACGGTTCGTCACCATATCGGGCTCGGGCATCTCCGGCTGGCCGATCTTGACGCCGTTCGCCCCCAGATCATGCAGGTGGCACTGCAATACCGACGACTCGCGGCAGCCGCGGCGGAACCATACGCCGCCCAGCCCCGTATGCGCCACCTCGCACCGCTCGAACACCACGCCCTCGGCGAAGTCGGCCATGACGGCCGCCTCGACAGGCGCTGCAGCCTGTGCCGCGCCATTGCCTTCAGCGGGGGTCCAATACCCCGCCTCGCGGAACGACAGCCCGCGGAAGATCACATGGCCTGCACGCCGCCCAGACGCCTCGTCACCCTCGATAACAAGGAACTTGTCGACAACGGGCACCGACACCTCCAGCGTCCCGGGATCCTCGTCCGGCATGGGGATATAGTAGAGCCAGCCCGCGTCGCGGTCGAGGTACCACTCGCCGGCCGAATCGAGGGCGGCGGAACAGTTCTCGACAACGAGCTTGCTCTTGACATCTATCGGGTTCCACTGCGCCATACCCTCCTCGACAAAGTAGGCCTCGCCCTGTGCCGCATCGAGATAATGGAGCCGCAGGCGCGTCACGTCCCACTTGTGGTAGAAGTTGAAGACCGCATCGTCCCATTGTCCGCGGGGCATGCGGCCCAGCCGAGAGGCGGTCCGCTTGTCCAACGTAACCTTCAGCACGGCCCAATTCTTGCCCGTACGGTTCGTCGCCGACGAGTCGATCACGAACTCCTCGACCTTATCCATGTCCAGAAACTCCCCGCGGTCGGGCAGCTGCGCACGGAAACGGCGCTCGCCGCCGACGTACATCTGCTCGAAACCGGCCCTGCGGCACTCGAAAGGCACACGGGCACGCCATACGCCATCCCCGCAAGGCTCGAAGCCTCCGAACGTCACGCTGCCGCGGAACACCGCAGGCTCCGCACCCTCGCGCATGACAACGACGGGAGCCGACGCCGAACCCGAATTTTCGGGCGTCACCCGAACAGGCTCCGTCAGGCGGTATTCGCCGCCGCGGACCTTGATATACAGCGTATCGCTTTTGGGCAGCGCCGCGGCGTAGTCCAACGCCCGCTGCAACGAGACGAAAGGTTTCGCGGCACTTCCGTCCCCGCCCCTGTCGTCACCCGCAGGCGACACATAAACCACATCCGAAGCCGCCGCCGCATACGCACAGAGCAGCAGCGCGGCCGACAACAAGAATTTGATACGAGTTTTCATAACCACAGCATATATCACATCGAGCCCCCACGGCACGCACACCCGCCCCGACGACATGGTCGGGAAACCCGATACGCATACCGCTGGACCGCGGCAAAACAGCCTAAAAATCACTATGTCAACGGGTTCTCACCACGATACGGATACGGCTCAGGTTGGGAAGCCGCACTCCATCATACAAATATAACATTTATAGTCCGTCCGGACAAACCTTTCTGGCGGAAAAACACAAAAGGCGGGAACGAAAAAGGCGGACATACAGATATGCCCGCCCACTCTCAACTATTACAATTATCTCTATCGGCTCTAAAGATTCTTCGCCCTTATGGCACGCAGCATGTCGTCGGTCATGGACGACAGGTCCCACTGCGGCTTCCACCCCCACTCCTCGCGTGCGCACGTGTCGTCGAGTTTGTTGGGCCAGCTCTCGGCTATGGACTCCTTCACGGGATCGACATCGTATACCATCTCGAATTCGGGCAGGCGCTTGCGGATCTCGGCGTATATGATCTCGGGCGTAAAACTCATCGACGCGATATTGAAACTGTTGCGGTGCTTGAGTTTCGCAGGGTCGGCCTCCATAAGCTCCACCGTGGCGCGCAGGGCGTCGGGCATATACATCATATCCATATATACGTTCTCCGATACGGGGCATACGAAACGTTCCCCCTTGACGGCCGCATAGTATATCTCCACGGCGTAGTCCGTCGTGCCGCCGCCCGGCAGCGTCACGTTCGATATGATACCGGGGAAACGCACCGATCGGGTGTCGACGCCGAAGCGCGTATGGTAGTAGTTCGACAGCAGCTCGCCCGTAACCTTGCACACGCCGTACATCGTATTGGGCTGCATGATGGTATCCTGCGGAGTGTTGTCACGCGGGAAATCGCCGCCGAAGGCGCCGATGGAGCTCGGCGTAAAGAGCGCACAGCCATACTGCCGCGCCACCTCCAGAGAATTGGTCAGCGCCCCGATGTTGATCTTCCACGCAAGCGTCGGATTCGCCTCTCCCTTGGCCGACAGCAATGCCGCCAGATTGAAAATAGAATCTATGCCGTATTTGCGCACCAACTCGGCATAACGCTCCGCATCCAGAGCATCGAGAATCTCGAACGGGCCGTCGGCGGCAAGCCGCTCCGAGGGTCGGAGATCGGCCGCAACGACATTGCCATTGCCGTAAATACCGCGGAGATAGGTTGCCAACTCGGAACCTATTTGCCCTCCCGCACCTACAATAAGGATCTTTTTCATTGTGGAAAGTTTACGAATCGTCCACAAAAGTAATGTTTTTTATTCAAATCTATTATCATAATGCTTTTTTTTACAATTTTTCGTCACATTTTTTTCACAAAGGCGGCAGCTTACGCACCGACTGCCGCACCGGCACTCCGCCGCCCGCCGAGAACCGGCAACCGCGGCCTGAATTATTTTCAAACCGCATCCACTTTGGCTACTGAATGCTTCCGCCGGCCATACGGCCAAAAGCCCCGCCCGGCACATGATACCGTCACGGGCACGAGGATGCTGCCGCAGAATAGAATGCTGCCGTATTCCCAATCCTGCCGGCGGCCTCTTGATCCCCCGCGCGCACCTGTATTCCGGACTTTCCGCACGGCATTCGAGAGTGCGGAGGCGCAACGCACGGCCGCACACGGATCCGCATACACATAAATATCAACAACATAAACACGGCAGCCATCCGGAAGATCATTTGCAGATTCAAAAAAAATGAAATAAAATCACAAAAAAAATCACAAAAGTTTTGGAGAATAATTTTTTTGCCATATCTTTGCACTCGCAATCCGATCAAAACACCGATTCGAGGTTGCGACGTTCACAAACAGCCGATACCGCAAGAGCGGGCAAACAAGTGGGAAGGGGATGAAAGAACCTGCCTCGTGTAATCGGGACGTTTGTATTCACAATGCGGAAATAGCTCAGTTGGTAGAGCACAACCTTGCCAAGGTTGGGGTCGCGGGTCCGAGTCCCGTTTTCCGCTCTCGGGGTCAGAAAAAAGGACGAACAAAGAACTGACCGAATCATAGGAAGCCTTGTATATCGTTGATATGCAAGGCTTTTTCTTGCGTTACCCCACTCTTGTCGGGGCAAAAGGCAGCAATCATTTAGCGCCTTAATCGTGATCTATCATATCCCGACCGTGAACAGGTGACTATTTAACCCGGTCTCGCCGATTTGCACCATCTCCCCCCGCAACATTACGGTGCAGAAGACGTTTCATCTGCCCAAAACCGTTCCATCCGCCATCAGGCAATCGCCCAAAACAGATTTTGGCAACGGGCGAATCGTTATTTACAGCCGGCATATCTTACGGAGCGAACGTATAACCATTGTAAAATGCTCTTTCATACGGGCCGCATTACAGCAGCCGCTTCGATATGAAAATGATGATCACACGCCTACCCGATGCGAAAACATACGCTCCAGCATTCGGCCCGATCCAATTTTGCCGCGGCATGTATTTATCGGCTTATCCGGCAAGCATGCCGGTCGGAAGGCCGATCCCGTTTAAGGGCTATCATAATCTGCACCAAACGCATCTGCCGCCGCCACCCGACAAAACCGAAAGATCAAGGACGAATACCGTATATGAGTAAAAAAATCACGCCGTGCGCCGAAAATAAGGCAATCAATGGTTGGGCACGGCCGAATCCATCGGGGAACCGCTGCCGAGATGACCGGCAGCGGCGTAATAAAAACACCCGGAAACTCTCGCCGTGAGTCTATCCGTAACATGATGTCCTGCATCGGCAAGAGACGGATGGCGGTGTCGGCGCCGGCTCGTCCGCCGGTCTCGTCTGAATTGTCTGGGCAGGATAACCGTCCTCGCCGGCGCAAGATTCTCTTTCGGCATCGGGACGCTTCCGACAAGGAAGGGCACCTGACGACGCTGACCGTGGACATGGCCGTGAAATCGCAGCAGGCAGCCGGCATGTTGTCCAAACACGTAATGCACCGTACCCATGTGCAGCCGGATATTGGAATCGGCCTGACAGATACCGCATGTATGGCAAAGGCTCCGTATGCAGGGATACCGTAAAAAGAGGCCGTGCCTAACTACCATATGTTTTACATGGCGACCCGATAAATAATCAGGAACTATTCGTATCTTTGTTACAACACCCAAAAACACTATCCGATCATGAAAGGCATACATCGAATCTTGTCGACCGCCACGACGGCGCTATTACTGCTTCCCACGGAAATCGCGGCACAGGAACTGCCCTCGTGGGCATTGGGCGGGTTCTCCCGTCCCGAAGGAATAAACCCTGTCATATCACCCGACACCGCATCCACATTCTACTGCCCGATGCGGAAAGCGGATGTGGCGTGGGAGGCCAACGACACTTTCAACCCCGCGGCAGCTGTCATAGACGGCAAGATCGTAGTATTATACCGCGCCGAGGACAAATCGGGCATCGGCATCGGACAACGCACCTCACGACTCGGGTATGCCTCGTCGGACGACGGACTGCA
>CASFQF010000085.1 GCA_949296635.1 uncultured Alistipes sp.
CGTATTGGAATACGAGTTCGCACAAATGGTTGTCCTGCCCGCCGCGCTTTACGCGCTCCAGACGTTCGTCGGTCGGTATATCGTCTTCACCCGTATCGCCAAGATCCAACGATACCCGATCGAAATAGGGCGTATACTCCTTCAGGTGGGCTTTCAACAGCGCCGGATACGATTTGTGCTCGGCCTGCTCGATGGCGCGGCGTGTTATGTTCACATAATCGCGCCCCTTGTAAAGCGGATAGTCGAGGCGGTAATCCGTCGATGCAGCCAGCAGCAGTACCACCTCGTCGGCACCGCTTACGGTCAGGGCATCGTCCGAACACGACACCTCGCCGCCGCGGGCCACCGCCTTGAGGCGTGCCATATAATTCAAGTAGGTACCGCCCTTGCCGTCGTTCAATGCTCCGCGCATGACGAGCTGCCCGTCCTCACTCGATGTTGAGAAACTCTCGGGGCGGGTCATACGGCACGTGAACGACAGGGCGCCGCGCCTGTCGGCCGTCATACGTACGACCATCACCTGATCGGGATGGCTTATAAACGCCTCTCGGCGGTATTTCACACCGTTCTGCGTATACGACACCGTCGCCACGGCCGTTTCGAGGTCGAGGTCGCGGTAATAGTCCGTATAGCCGTCCTTGCATTCGAAATCTATCCAAAGGTCGCCCAGCGTCTGGAAACTGCCGTAAGGGACATCCTTGCCGTTACCATAGCCCGAACCGGCACCTACGCACACCTGCGTACGGTTTGTCAGCTCGGTCGCCTCGCGGTATTTCCCCGCGAAGAGCAACTGACGTATACGCTGCAGGTTTGCCGCCGCCTCGGGGTTGTCGCTATGCTGCGGGCTGCCCGACCATATGGTCTCCTCGTTGAGCTGTATGCGTTCCATCGGCACGTCTCCGAATATCATGGCACCGAGCGAGCCGTTGCCCAAAGGCAGGGATTTCAGCCACTCGACATCGTCGGTCCATGCATCGGTACTGTCTTTAGCCGAAGCGTCGGCAGGTGACGTGTACCACAATTTCAGCCCCCGCCCGTCATCCGCCGCCACCGCGGACATGATCGAACAGGCGAAGACCGCCAAAAATAAGGCTGCTTTTTTCATACGTTATGTTTTTGGTCAGTAATTAAGCTGTTCAGACAAAAGACGGCATGACTCCGGAGTTCTCCGGACGCATCATGCAATACTCTTACAAATGTAACTATTTTTTTGAGCATAATCGACGAATTTCCCCAAATAGCGAATTTTGACACTAACTACCCTGCCGTCGTTCAATGGCATTACAGTTTGTGTTCCGTGGGCACAGAGTTCCGAAACAAATAACGCGGCACTCAGGCCGTAAACCTGAATACCGCGTTTACATGCGGACCGATGTCCTGCAGAATTCATTACTTCTCGATAAGCGATATGCTTCGCTGTATGAAGTCCGACAGGTTCTTGCCCTTCAACATACCGTTCGAGAGCAACGCGAGGTCGATTATCTGGCGCACCAGATCGTTGCCTTTGCCGATCTCGCGCAGGCGTTCGTTACGTTCGTCGCGCAACGTGACGACCTTTTTCGACAGCTCCTCGCGCATCGACTTCTCCTCGGCCGTAAGGTCAGCCTCCTTCTTGTCCTTGACCGTCTCCTCGAAGCGTTTCTCCTCGGCGGCGGCGGCGTCGATCTTCTTGGTCATGCTCTTGAGCTTGTCGCCGTACTCATTTTCGACCTTGCCCAAAATGTCGATTACGATCGGGTGGTTGCCGTTGACGGCTATGGTGAAGTTATCCGGCATCTGGCCATAGAATTGGCTCATGCCGCCGCCGCTGACCTTTGCCATGTCCTTCATTCGGCGCATGAACTCGTTTTGCGTGATAACCACAGGCGCCTCGTCCGCCGCCATCGCCTCGAACGAAATGCTGTACGTGATCTTCTCGTCCTTGGGGAGCTGGCTCTCGAAGACGGGACGCATGATCTCCTGCTGCGCCTCCGTAAGCGACATCGAGACCTGATCGCCCTTCTGGATCAGTTTCTCGATAACGTCGCTGTCCACGCGCACGAACCGCACGTTCTGGTTTTTCGACTCGTACCAATTGATATAGTGGCTGTCCAGCGGGCCGTTCATCTCCAGCACATCGTAGCCCTTGGCCTTGGCCGTCTCGAGGAAAGAGTGCTTCTCGACGGGGTCGTCGACATAGAGCAGTACGATGTTGTTGTTCTTGTCGGTCTGGTTCTCCTTCACGAGGTCGACATACTCCTTGGCTGTGAAATACTTGCCGTCGGTCGACTTGAGGAGCATGAAATCCTCCGCCTTCTCGGCGAATTTCTCGTCGGTCAGGATGCCGTACTCGATAAATATCTTCAGGTCGTCCCACTTCTTCTCATAGTCGGCGCGCATCGTCGTAAAGAGCTCCTTCAGCCGGTCGGCCACCTTGCGGGTGATGTAGCTCGAGATCTTCTTGACATTAGCGTCGCTCTGCAGGTAGCTGCGCGATACGTTCAACGGTATGTCGGGCGAATCTATCACGCCGTGCAGCAGCGTCAGATACTCGGGGACGATGCCCTCCACCTGATCCGTCACGAACACCTGATTGCAGTATAGCTGTATCTTGTTCTTCTGGATCTCGAAGTTGTTGCGTATCTTCGGGAAGTAGAGGATACCGGTCAGCGTGAACGGATAGTCGATGTTCATGTGTATGTAGAAGAGCGGGTCCTCGCTCAGCGGGTAGAGCTCGCGGTAGAACTCCTTGTACTGCTCCTCGGTTATATCCGCAGGCTTGCGCGTCCACAGAGGGTCCACATCGTTTATGACGTTGTCCTTGTCGGTATCGACATACTTGCCGTCCTTCCACTCCTTGACCTTGCCGAAAGCTACGGGTACCGGCAGGAAGCGGCAGTATTTCTTCAGCAGCTCCTCCACCTTCGACGCCTCGCAGTATTCGCTGCAGTCCTCCGCAATGTGCAGTACGATGGTCGTGCCGCGGTCATGCTCGCCCTCTATCTCCTCCATAGAATATTCGGGCGACCCGTCGCAACTCCAATGCACGTACTTGCCATTCTCCTTGTATGAACGGGTGAATATCTCCACCTTGTCGGCTACCATGAACGACGAGTAGAATCCCAGACCGAAGTGCCCGATTATGGCCTGATCCTTATATTTGGCCAGAAACTCCTCGGCGCTCGAGAACGCGATCTGGTTGATGTAGCGGTCGATCTCCTCGGCCGTCATGCCGATACCGCGGTCGGTTACCGTCAGGGTCTTGGCAGCAGGATCGACACTGACGTGTATGGTCAGGTCGCCCAACTCGCCGCCGAACTCACCCTTCGAGGCCAGCGTCTTGAGTTTCTGCGTGGCATCCACGGCATTCGAGACAAGCTCGCGAAGAAAGATCTCATGATCCGAATAGAGGAATTTTTTGATGACGGGGAATATGTTTTCCGTCGTCACTCCGATTTTACCGTTTTTCATCGTTTATCTGTTTTTTGATTCATTTCGCATACACACACCGAACAAAGTGTGTGCCAGCGCCCCGCGAGTGCCATTTTGACACACGCAGGCAACAATTGGCAGATAGGGTCGATTGAAAGTGTCAGTCGCGGCTCATCTCGCGGCCGATCATCAGATATGCGAATATGCCCTGTGCGGCATAATAGGTGATCATGACGAGTTCATCCTCGCATGGCACCGCTCCCACGTACTTGTTGAATACGATCATCGCATCCGACACCACGAAGAGCAGCGCAGCGACGGCATACCACACGGCATGGCGGCGCTGTTGTGTGACGGCACATGCCGCCATGAGGAATATGATGACCCCGTATATGCCTACGGCCGCCATCTCAACACCCGACACCATATGGCTCAATACCAGCCACAGATACCCTCCCGTCACGACGGCCAGCGCAGCAACCCGCAGCCGGTGCCCGCGCCACGACGCCATACGGCTGAAATCGGCAATATAGAAGATGTGTGCCAGCGCGAAATAGGCCACCTGCGCAATGAAGATCCCCTGCGCTCCCATCAGGTCGCCCGCGGCCGACGCCACCAGCGCCAAGGGGATGAATATGCCGCCGCGGCGGTAATGCAGCAAAGTAAATACCGCCGCCACGATCGCAGGCAGGGCCACGACCCAGCGGTTCGACTCATATGCCGCGGAATAACGCACCGCGAAGAATGCCGCCACGGCCGCCGCATATACGCACACGGCCAGCGCCACGCGGTGGCTGCGGTCTTTCCTCTTCACCAGCCTTTCCATAGGGTTATCGCATTGTGTTTTGCCGTGATATGTAATCGTTCAGTGCACTCATGAACCACTCGGGGACACGGCACGGCCGCCGCGTATCGGCATGCATGAAGCCCAACGTCACCGAACCGCGGTTTATCATCGCCCCGCTCCCGTTGAACACCTCGCTGCGGATCACCATCTTCGCCGCGGGCATCTCGTCCAGACTCACACGCACGGTAAGCACCTCGTCGTAATATGCCGGCGCCAGATAACGCGACTCGACCTCTATTATCGGGGACATGACACCCCGCCTTTCGATCTCGGCATACGTGAGCCCCATGTCACGGAGCCACTCGGTGCGCGCCATCTCATAGAACACGATATAGTTCGAATGGTGCATTATACCCATCTGGTCGGTATCCTTGTACCGTACGCGGATCCTATGTTCGTATGAAACGATTGCCATTTTCGGATATATTTCTCCGACGACGGCCCCGCAGGGCCATCATCCGTATTTCTATATTTCGATTACCGTTCTGCCGCCGGACACAGGGCCGCATATGCGCAGCGTCCCGTCTTCCACTGCGACCCTTGCCGCCGCGCCGTTCACCGCCGCGTCGTACTCGCCGTCCATAGGGAGCAGCTTGAGGGGATCTATCCCCGATACGGAGCCGTCCTCCGCAGCCTCGCACAGGATCAGGTAGGGATGGCCCGACAGACGGCACGCCTTGTCCATCATGCCTTTCACCACAGCCTGACGTATTATCGTCGAGCTGACCTTGCTCTGGGCAATCTGCTGCTGTTCGACCATATGTACGTCGAGACCTGCGCCGCGGGCCTCGAGATAGTTGTAATCCCCCTCCTTGTTATATCCGAAACGGTGGTTATACCCCACCACCAGCGAACGGATACCGCTGCCCAATATATCGCGCTCGATAAACTCGCGGGGTGACGTATGGCTGAACTCCACGGTAAAGGGAACTACCACCACGACGTCTATGCCGGCGCGTTCGAGCAGCACGATCTTCTCGTCGAGCGTGCTCAAAAGGCGCAGTTTTTCACCCGACCCCAGCACATACCGCGGATGCGGCTCGAAGGTTACGACCACACTCTCGCCCTGATGCCGGGCCGCAATCTCCGTAACGCGGCGCAGCAACTCCGTATGGCCGCTGTGCACGCCGTCGAACGACCCTATCGTCGCCACGGCATATTTGAGTTGCGGGATCTCCCCGAACCCCTTGAATACTCTCATCATTGCAATAAATTCGTCGCACGGCGCCGTATCCGACGGCGGTACGATCTCTCAATTCTTGTCGTCGCGTTCGTCCGACTCCTTGACGAAATAGGCCACCTTCTCCAGAATGGTGGTTATATCGTAGTTTTCCGAGACGATGCCGTGCGGGAAACTCAACGGCGCCGACGTAAAGTTCAAAACACCCTTGATACCGGCATTGATTATAGGCACCACGAGCGACGGGGCCACACGGGTAGGCGAACATATCACCGCTATGCTTATATCCATCGACGAGACGATCTCCTCGAAACGGTCCATATGGTAGCACGGTATGTCGTCTATCGACGACCCCACCTTCTGCTCATCGACGTCGAACGAGGCGACGATGCGCAGCTTCAGCCTCTTGCCGTTGAAATACTTGGTTATGGCCTGTCCGAGGTGGCCCATGCCTATAATGCCGATATTCATGACATTCTCGCTGTCGAGAATGTTGTTTATGAAGTCGATCAGCACCTTCACATCATACCCTTTCTTCGTATCGCTCGAGAAACCTATGAGCATCAGGTCGCGCCGCACCTGCACGGCCGTAATGCCGTGCATCCCCGCCAACACGTGCGAGAATATGTGCGTTACCCCCTGCTTGTGGCACGAGAGCAGCGTACGGCGGTATTCGCTCAACCGCTCGATCGTCTTTTCGGGTATGATGTTGTTCGCTGCGGGCATCTCTTATTCGAGCGTTATGGTATAGTTGCTGTTATAGTTGACCCTCATCCACTCCTGATTGACGTATCGGCCGCCGTCGCCCGTCTGCCGGAACTTGTATTCGGTCTGCAACGGGGTGTAACGGTTGTCGAGCATGCGGTAATCTATATCCGAGCGCATGCCGGCCCCGAAGATCATGGCCGCATCGTATCCGCGGTACGAGTACAGGGAGGGCAGCATGCCGTATGCCTCGATATAACGGCTGTCGAACTCGCGCACGGCCGCCGAGTCGCGTTTTGCATGGTAGGTAGATACCATCACCACATTGTTGTTGAAGAACGACGTATGGTCGATATTATTGAAACGCCCCCAGCGCGAGGTCCCCAGCACGACATATTGCGCGCTCTTCGTACCGCGCTCCACGATAGAGGTATTGGCCGAAGATATGGTCCCCAGAATACGGTCGACATCGATCTCCGAGTTGGCCAGAACGATGAAAAGGCAGTCGCGCTCCCCCTTCAGCACATCCGCCATGTCCGAAATGGCGGGCGACGAGGCGTCGCGCGGTGTGAAGACCGACTTCTGGTTGTACGAATAGGTATAGCTGTAACGGCTCTTGCCCTCCAGCTCGGCAAGGATCTCCTGCTCGAACTCGCTGTCGTTCGACGAGGCGTATATAAGATATATGTCACGGCCGCCGTCGATCAGGTTCCCGATCTTGTCGTATTTGGTCTCGGCGGCAGGCGCAAGCTGGTAAAGGACGGGGCTTTCCACGGCCGACAGGTTGGCCAAGGGCGATACTACAGGCACGCCGTTGGCCTCGGCGAACTCTATCACGGGATTCAATTCGTCTTCGTATACGGGGCCCACGATAAGGTCGGTCGAAGCGAAGGCGCCGTCGCGCACGATCTGCTGTACCTTCAACTGGTCATGCACCGTATTGTACAGGGTGAGGTTCACGGCCCCGCGTCCCTGCTCTTTCAACCGTTCGAGCCCCAACAGGAAACCCTGATAAAACTCCACATAGCTGGCATTAGGTTTCGAATCGACCTCCAGCGGGAGCATAAGGGCTATATCCAACGGCTCGCTCTTCGGTATTGAGCGGAACGACACATCAGCGTTGCGACGCTCCGCCGCAGATTGCGTATTCTCTGCCGCGGCCTCGCTTTCGACGAGTTCGGCCACATGTTTGACATTGCGGTCGGGATCGGGCACACGCACCACGGCGCCCGACTTCAGGCCGCCGTTCACATCGTTCATGGCCACCAACTCGTTCTCCGTAATGCCGTAGCGGCGCGCCAGCGAATAGATCGTCTCCCCGGGCATCACCACATGATATATGTACCCGTCGTCCGCAGCCTTGTTCAGGTTTTCGGCATATTCCGCCATATCGTCCTTGGCCTCCTGCTCCGACGACGACCCGATCTCGGCCTTGCGCACCCACAGCGTCTGGCCTATGGTCAGCGTCTGCGGATTCACGTCGGGATTGTCCTCCATAAGCGTCGCCACCGAGATATTGTAGTCGCGGGCTATGCCGTATAGGGTCTCCCCCGACTTGATCTTGTGGTTCAGATACTCGCGCTTGCGTTTCTTCTCGGCGCGCGCTTCGGCCTGCACCTTCTCCGGCACGGGGATCTTTATCGTCTGGTCTATCTTCAGCCCGTCCGCCGCCGACGGATTGCACTCCTTGATCGCCGCCTCGCTCACCTCATATGCCTTGGCTATCGAATAGAGCGTATCGCCCGCCTTGACCGTATGTATGTAATACTTCTTGCCGTTGATGAAGACTATCACGGGAGTCTTGTCCACCGGCGGCACGGCATAAGCACCCGTCCAGCCGGCTACGGCCGAAGTGAATATCGCAAGGGTTATCAGTCGCTTGAACAGATTCATATGTCTAACTTTTCTTGTCGCGGCACCGTATCTCCGTAATAACCTTCTTGGTGTAGAGCGGGAAATCACCGTTCATCATCCACGAATAGTAACTCGGCTCCTCGGCAAAGACCTCGCTCACGACGCGGCCCTTGTGCTTGCCGAAGGCGAAGATCTCCTCACCCTTGTCATTGTATGCGATACGCCCCGCATAATCGGCCATCTCGCCGCGGGACGAGAACTCGGCCAGATACTGCACGTCGTTCTGCAGTTCGGGATAACGGTCCAGCTGCGCCTTGAGCACCTCGTACGTAGCCATGGTATCGGCTTCGGCCGAATGGGCGTCGGCCAGATCCTTGCCGCAATAGAACTTGTATGCAGCCACCAGCGTACGCTGTTCCATCTTGTGAAAGATGTTCTGCACATCGACGAAACGGCGGCGCTTGAAGTCGACGTCCACGCCCGCGCGCAGGAACTCCTCCACCAGCATCGGCAGGTCGAAACGGTTGGAGTTGAATCCGCCGAAATCGCACCCCTCAATGAACTTGTACAGCGACTTGGCAATCTGGGCAAACGACGGAGCCTCACGCACGTCGTCGTCCGTAATGCCGTGTATTGTCGTCGCCGTCTCGGGGATATGCATCTGCGGGTTGATAAGGCGCGTACGCACCACCTCGCTGCCGTCGGGCATCACCTTCACCATAGATATTTCCACGATGCGGTCCTTCGCAGGGTCCACACCCGTAGTCTCCAGATCGAAGAAGACGATCGGACGCTTGAGATCCAACTCCATCGCCAAAGGATTTTATGCATTGATCATCATGGGCATGAGCAGCATCAGCGTCTCGCTGTTCTGCTTGTCGTCATATACGGGTTTAAAGACGCCGGCGCGGGTCGAGTCGGCCAGCTCCACCGTTACGGTAGGAGTGTCGATATTAGACAGTATCTCGACGAGGAACGTCGACTTGAACCCTATCGTTACGGGGTCGCCCTCGTAACTGCACGAGATGGTCTCGTTGGCCGACACCGAGAAGTCTATGTCCTGTGCGGTCAGGTCGATACGGTTGTCGGCTATATCCATGCGTATGAGGTTGGTCGTGGGGTTCGAGCATACGGCCACACGCTTGATGCCGTTGAGGAACTCCACGCGGTCAATGAGCACCTTGTTGGGGTTGGCCGTGGGGATCACGGCGTTGTAGTTGGGGTAGTTGCCCTCGATAAGGCGGCATACCAGACGGAAACTCTTCAGCCTGAACGTGACATTCTTGGCGTCGAAAGCCACCTCTACGGGCTCCTCCTCCTTGAGCAGCAGTGCCTTGAGCAGGTTGGCCGGTTTCTTGGGCAGGATGAACGACGAGGAGAAGTCGCCGCCGTTCTCGGCCGTGTACTTCACCAGCTTGTGCGCATCCGTAGCTACGAATGTGAGCGACGAGGGCTCGAAATCGAAATATATTCCGTTCATGACGGGGCGCAGTTCGTCATCCGCGGTAGCGAATACGGTCTTGTTGATACCGTTCACCAGCATGTCCACATCGAGTGCCAAAGACTTGTGTTCGGGCATTAGGCCCTGAATGGCTGGATAGCTGACGGCGCTGGCACCGGGAATGGATAGGTGGCCGCTGCTCCACGTGATCTGTATCTCCCATGTGGCATCGTTCACCTCCATAACCAGAGGCATCTCGGGAAACTCCTTCAACGAGTCGAGCATAAGTTTTGCCGGAGCGGCTATGGTACCCTCCCGTTCCACGTTCTCAACGGGGATAGACCCGATGAGCGACGTCTCCAGATCGGACGTGGTCACCGTAAGCTGCCCATCCTTGAGTTCCA
>CASFQF010000086.1 GCA_949296635.1 uncultured Alistipes sp.
CGAGGCTGTGCGATACCTCACCAATGTCAACAAGAAGCACTGCACGGCCTTCATCCTGTCGGACTTCATCGACTCGGCGCGCGACCGCAATGCTCTGGACGATGCGCTGAAGATCGCGGGGGGCAGGCACGACATCGTGGGCATCCGCGTTTGGGACAGGCGCGAGGCCGAGATGCCCGACGTAGGCATCGTCGAGTTGCAGGATGCCGAGACGGGCGTGAAGCAGTGGGTCGACACCTCGTCGGCGCGCGTGCGCGAGCATTACGCCGAGAGCTGGCGGCAGCGGGACGAGGCGGTCCGCGAGACGCTCCGCCGCAACCGTATCGACACGGCCATGGTATCCACCGAGGACGACTATGTGGTGGAATTGATTAAACTGTTCAAGCAACGATGAGACATCCCTTTTTTGCGATATTGCTCGCCGCGCTGGCAGCGACGGCCTTCGGGGTGCGTGCCGAAGATCTGCCGGCGCCTTCCGTCGATGACAAGGCCCCTGTCGTACGGGGCAGCGTCGAGCCCGACTCGATAGGCATAGGCGACCGTTTCGTATATTCGATAGAGGTGGACAAGGATCTGGTGCAGGGCGTCTTCTTCCCGTCGTTCGGGGGTGACGGCTCGGAGCCGTACTCGCTCATCGAGGAGATGCCCGTCGATACGCTCAAGCGCGACGGCCGCCGCATGACGCTCCGCAAGCGTTACCTGCTCGGGGCCTTCGAGGAGGGTATCCACCGCGTCGTGCCGCAGGTGATGTATGCCGACAAGAATATAGTCGACACGCTCTATGGTGCCGATACGCTCGACCTGCTGGTTACTACCTTCCAGATCGACTCGACGTCGCACTCGATATTCGACATCAAGCCGCAGAAGACGCTCCCCTTCCGTGTGGGCGAGATCACGGGATATGTCAAGTGGGTGATCGCGGCGCTGCTCGTCATTGCGGCGCTGGCCTACGCCCTGCGGCGCGTGCTGGCGCACTACGGCCGCTCGCTGCGCGACATGTTCCGTCCGGCGCCGCCGCAGCCGCCCCATGTGGTTGCCTTCGCCGCGCTGGAGAAGCTGCGCGCGGAGCGCCTGTGGCAACAGGAGAAACACAAACAGTATTATTCTGCGCTGACGGATATTCTGCGCACCTATCTGGTAGGGCAGTTCGGTATCGGCGCCATGGAGATGACCTCCGACGAGATCATAGAGGCTGTTAGCGGTGTCGACCTGCCGCAGAAGAGCTCGATGGACCTGACGCAGATCCTGCGCGAGGCGGACCTTGTGAAGTTCGCCAAGGCGGTACCCGATGCCGAGGAGAACGAGGCGGCATACCGCGCGGCATGGGATTTCGTGGAGCAGACCAAACCCGAGGAGCCCGAAGCGGAGGAGGGGGCTGCGGAAGACGGCAAGCCCGCCGCAGCGCCGACAACGCCGACATTGCCTGCAACACCCGCGGCGCCTGCTGGTACGGACGCCGCCGAAGGGACGGACAGGGAGCCTGCCGCCGGTGACAGTACGGCCGACAGGGCGGTGGTGGAGCCCGGGGGGCCGAATGAGGATACGAACGCAAAGCAGAGCGAGTTATGAGACGACAGATAGCATATATGTTGCTGGCGCTGGCGGCGGCCGTATGTTTGGGGACTACAGCCTCGGCGCAGCGTATGCCCGAGCGGTCGCTGGTGCGCAAGGGCAACCGCCAGTTTGCCCGCGAGCGTTACGACTTGAGCGCCGACAGCTACAAACGGGCGCTGGAGAGCGCCCCGGGGAACTTCGAGGCGACGTACGATCTGGGCAATGCGATGGTCCGCACCGAGCAATACAACAAGGCGGAGCAGCTGTTGGCTGTGGCGGCGGCGGACTCCCTGCAGAGCGACGCGGACCGTGCCGAGGCGTATTACAATCTGGGCAATGCTCAGTTTGCGCAGCAGAAACTAAAGGAGGCGCTGGCGAGCTACCGCCGGTCTCTGGAGCTGAACCCTGCGGACATGGAGGCCAAGTACAACTACGCCTATACGAAGAAACTGCTCGACAATCAGGACCAGAACCAGAATCAAGACCAGAATCAAGACCAGAACCAAGACCAAAATCAAGACCAGAATCAGGACCAGAACCAGAATCAGGACCAGAACCAGAATGGCGGGAATGATCAGAATCAGGATCAGAATAACCAGAATGACCGGAACGGTCGGGATGACCAAGATAACGGCGAGGGTCAGGACGACGGGAAGGATGGCGATGGCGGCAAGGACGATCGGCAGGGCGGGGAGCGTCCCCGCAGCGGCATGAGCCAGCAGCAGCAGGAGCAGCTGCTCGACGCCATACAGGCGCAGGAGGACAAGACGCAGGACAAGATCGACGAGAAGAAGAAGGGTATCTTGGTCAAGGGCCGCAAGAACTGGTGACGGTACGGCGGTAACAGGAGAAGAGTCCGCTGTCGGGGCCGCGGGGCGGTGCGAGGCTGGCGGACGGTAAGAGATACGAAAACATGAGATTCGCAAATCCATATCTTTTGTGGCTGTTGGTGCTTTTGGCGCCGATGATAGCCTATTACATCTACCGCACGCTCCAAGGCGGGGCGGCCATACGCATCTCGACTATCGAGGGCGTGCGCCGTGCGCCGCGGACGCTGCGTTATTGGCTGCGGCATGCGCCTTTCGTGTTGAGGTGCGCGGCCTATGCGCTGCTGGTGGTGGCGCTGGCACGGCCGCAGGATGTCGACGAACAGCGCCGTTCGAGTGCCGAGGGTATCGACATAATGATGGCGGTCGACGTCTCGGGGTCGATGCTGGCGCGCGACTTCAAGCCCGACCGTATCACCGCGGCGAAGGAGGTGGCGGGCAAGTTCATCGCCGACCGTTACGGCGACCGTCTGGGCCTTGTCGTCTTCGCGGGCGAGGCCTTCACGCAGAGCCCCCTGACCACCGACCAGAGTACGCTGCAGACGATGCTCGCGCGCATCCGCAGCGGCATCATCGAGGACGGTACGGCCATAGGCAACGGTCTGGCCACGGCGATAAACCGCCTGCGCGAGAGCGACGCCAAGAGCAAGGTGATAATCCTGCTCACGGACGGCGTGAACAACCGCGGCGAGATCGCGCCGCTGATGGCGGCCGACATTGCGGCCGACATGGGCATCAAGGTGTATACGATAGGCGTCGGCACGCGGGGCAAGGCCCCCTATCCCGTGGTGGACATGTTCGGCAACATGTCATACCAGCCGATGGATGTCGAGATCGACGAGAAGACGCTCGAAGGCATCGCCGAGCGCACGGGCGGCCGCTACTTCCGCGCTACGGACAACGACAAGCTGCAGTCGATATACGACGAGATAAACCAGCTTGAGAAGAGCAAGGTCGAGGTTACCGACTATACGGTCTACCACGAGCGGTTCCTTGCGCTGCTGCTGGCGGCGCTGGGCGTGCTGCTGCTCGAGTTCCTCTTTACGAACATAATACTTAAACGCATCCCTTGATATGTTCCGATTTGCAAACGGCGAACTGTTGTATCTGCTGATACTCGTTCCGGTGCTGGTGATAGTATATCTGCTGGCTGTGGGGCGTCGGCGGCGTCTTGTGGCGCGTTTCGGTAATCCCGAACTGCTGCGCGAGCTCATGCCCGATTTTTCGCGCGGGCGCATACGTCTCAAGGCCGTGCTCTTCATTGCGGCATACACGCTGCTGGTCTTTGCTGCGGCGAGGCCGCAGTTCGGGTCGAAACTGCGCGAGGAGCATTCGCGCGGCGTGGAGATGATGCTCGTGGTCGACGTCTCTAACTCGATGATGGCCGAGGATTTCGAACCCAACCGTCTCGAGCGTACGAAGTATGCCATCGGCAAGCTCTTCGAGGGTCTGCAGCAGGAGCGCGTGGGGCTGGTGGTCTTTGCGGGCGAGCCGAAGGTGCAGCTGCCCATAACCTCCGACTACCGTATGGCGCAGGCCTTCGCCAAGCGTATCTCGCCCTCGCTCGTGGGTGAGCAGGGCACGGCCATAGGGCGGGCGCTGGAGCAGGCGATGCTGTCGTTTTCGAGCCAGAGCGAGCAGAGCCGCGTCATAGTGCTCATCACCGACGGCGAGAACCACGAGGACGACGCCGTCGAGGCGGCGCGCAAGGCTGCCGAGCAGGGCATACGCATCTATACGATCGGTATCGGTACGCCGGAGGGTGCCCCGATACAGATCGACGGCGACTTCATCAAGGACGAGAACGGCGAGATGGTGGTGTCGAAACTCAACGAGGCGATGCTCGAACAGATCGCGTCGATAACGGGCGGCGCCTACGTGCGCGCCACCAAGCAGTCGATAGGGCTTGATGAGATCGTCAAGAGCATCGACGAGATGGAGAAGAGCGACCTTGCGACGGTGCGTTTCGAGGAGTACAACGAACAGTACCAATATCCTCTGGCGGCGGCGCTGGTGCTGCTGGTGCTGGATGTATTCATCCTCTCGCGCCGCAACCCGCGCCTGCGCCGCTTCAACATCTTCCGCGAGCACCGCACCGAGGAGCTGTAACGGCGGTGTGCGTGAGGGCAGGTTACGGTCCGGAGCTTCGGCTCCGGACTTTTTTAGTGTCTGTTTTGCTCTTTTTGGCTTGCGGCGGAGGGTTCTGTACGCTACTTTTAGTACCTTTGGACGGATTACCACCCAAAACTATTGCCCGATATGAAAAATCTGCTTGTTACGCTTGTGTCGCTGCTGACGGCTGCGGCCGCAGCCGTCTCCGCTTCGGCGGCCGACTTGCCGACGATAGTCCCTGCCCCCTCCGAGGCTTCGTTCTCGGGACGCTATGCCGTGATGGATCGCACGGCGGCGGTGTATGTCGGTGACGGGGAGTTGAATCAGGCCTACATCCTTTCGGTATTGGAGGAGGCGGGCTTCGCGCCCCGTATCGTGGGCGAGAGCCGCCGTGCCGACATACGTTTCGTCACCGACCGTGCCGTGGGGCGCGACAATGCCGAGCGTTACGTGCTGCGCCTCGACGAGCGCGGCATTACCGCCGAGGCCGCTACGGCAGCGGGCCTGCTGAACGCCCTGCAGACGCTGCGGCAGCTCTGTGCGGCTGACGACGCGGGTGTGCGCTACCCCTGCGGCGAGGTGGACGACGCCCCGCGTTACCATTGGCGCGCCTACATGCTCGACGAAAGCCGCCATTTCCAAGGCATGGATATGGTCAAGCGCCTGCTGGACGAGATGGCGCGGCTGAAGATGAACGTCTTTCATTGGCATCTGGTCGACGATCCCGGGTGGCGCATCGAGATACGCAAATACCCGTTGCTGACCGAGATCGGCTCCAAGCGCGACTTCTCGCATGCCGACATTACACCCGAGGAGTGGGACCGCCTCTATCCCGACCGCCGCAGCTACTATACGCAGAAGGAGATCTCCGAGGTCGTGCGTTACGCCGCCGCGCGCGGCATAACGGTCGTGCCCGAGATAGAGATGCCGGCGCATGCGTCGGCTTCGATTGCGGCCTATCCGTGGCTGGGGTCTACGTCGCGCCGTGAGGGCCGCGGCGTCTGGGGCGACCTCTACCAGCTGGCCGACCCCGAGGTCGAGGCCTTCCTGCACGACGTGCTGGACGAGGTGGCGGAGCTCTTCCCCTCGCGCATAATCCATATCGGCGGCGACGAGGCGGGATTCGCCCATTGGCAGAACTCGGCCGAGGTGACGGCATTCATGGAGGAGCAGGGGCTGCCGACGTGTTCCGACATGCAGCTGTGGGCGATAAACCGCATGTCGGCATACCTCGCATCGAAGGGCATACGCATGATCGGCTGGAACGAGATTACGGGAGACAACATACGCAACGAGGCGCACGTCGAGGCGAGCCGTTCGGAGCGGCTGGCCGAGGGCGTGGTGGTGCAGTTCTGGGACGGCGACATCACGCTTGTAAACAAGGCCATCGAGAAGGGTTACGACGTGGTCAACTCGAACCGCCTATACACCTATCTCGACTATCCGTATGAGGCCATCTCCCTCGAACACGCCTATTCGTTCGACCCGCGCCCCGAGGGTTTGAGCGACGAGGCCGCCCGCCGTATCCTCGGCTCGGGATGCCAGATGTGGGGCGAGCGCACCCCTACGCGCGAGCGGGTGTGGTTCCAGACTCTGCCGCGCCTTGCGGCCTATGCCGAGTGCGGCTGGACGGCGCCCGAACGCAAGGATCTCGGGGATTTCCGCCGCCGTGTGGCGCCGTTGCAGCAACTGTGGCGCGAGAAGGGCTATATCGTCTCGCAGCCCGTTTATTGATACGTCGTAACAGGCGCATCAATACCGGCAGACAAAAACCCCGACCTGTGAGAAGGCCGGGGTTTTATCCGTTGTGTCGGCATCCTTTCGGGCCGAGATGGTTTTAGTAGCTGCGGGCGAAGAGTACGCGGCGGTGCGACGGCTTGCCCGAGAAGATGCAGCGGCCCTCCTCCTCTTCGGCGTCGAGCGGAATGCAGCGTATGGTAGCCTTCGTAGCATCCTTGATGGCCACCTCGGTCTCGACGGTGCCGTCCCAGTGTGCCGAGATGAAGCCGCCCTTCTCGTTGAGCGTCTCGATGAACTCGTCCCACGTGTCGACGCGCGTGATCATCGACGCGCGGAAGTCGAGTGCCTTCCGGAAAATGTTCTGCTGTATCTCGTCCATAAGAGCCACGATGCGCTCCGCGAGGCCCTGCTGCGGCACGGTCTCCTTGGTGAGGGTGTCGCGGCGTGCCAGTTCGATGGTGCCGTTCTCCAGATCGCGGGGCCCGAGGGCCAGACGTACGGGTACGCCCTTGAGCTCGTATTCGGCGAACTTGAAGCCCGAGCGTACGTTGTCGCGCGTGTCGACCTTGACGCTGATGCCGCGTGCGCGCAGGTCGGCGGCGATGGCCTCCATCTTCTCGGTCATGACGGCGAGCTGCTCGGCGCCCTTGTATATGGGCACCATGGCCACCTGTATCGGGGCGAGCTTCGGCGGCAGCACGAGGCCGTTGTTGTCGGAGTGGGCCATGATCAGGGCGCCCATGAGACGGGTAGATACGCCCCACGACGTTGCCCACACATACTCCTGCTTGCCCTCGCGCGTGGTGTATGTCACGTCGAACGCCTTGGCGAAGTTCTGCCCGAGGAAGTGCGACGTGCCGCTCTGCAGCGCCTTGCCGTCCTGCATCAGCGCCTCGATGGTGAGCGTGTCCTCGGCGCCGGCGAAACGCTCGTTGGGCGACTTGTGTCCCACGATCACCGGCAGCGCCATCCACCCCTCGGCGAACGACTTGTATACGTTTATCATCTTCATTGCCTCGGCCTCGGCCTCCTCGCGCGTGGCGTGCGCCGTGTGCCCCTCCTGCCATAGGAACTCGGCCGTGCGCAGGAACAGGCGCGTACGCATCTCCCAGCGCACCACGTTGGCCCACTGGTTGCAGAGGATGGGCAGGTCGCGGTATGAGGTGATCCAGTTCTTGTACGTAGTCCATATTATTGTCTCCGAGGTGGGGCGTACGATGAGCTCCTCCTCGAGTTTGGCGGCGGGGTCCACCACGACGCCGTTGCCGTCGGGGTCGTTCTTCAGGCGGTAGTGCGTGACCACGGCGCACTCCTTGGCGAAGCCCTCGACGTGGTGTGCCTCGCGCGAGAAGAACGACTTGGGTATGAAGAGCGGGAAATAGGCGTTCTCGTGCCCCGTCTGCTTGAACATGTCGTCCAGCACGCGCTGCATCTTCTCCCAGATTGCGTAACCGTAGGGTTTTATTACCATGCACCCTCTTACGGCCGAGTTCTCGGCCAGACCGGCCTTGACCACAAGGTCGTTGTACCACTTCGAGTAGTTCTCCTCGACTTTGGTGAGATCTTTAAGCTCTACTGCCATATTATTATGTTGTTATTTGTCGTGGCGGTGTCCGGAAGCGCAAAAAAACGGTTACTTCCGTCCGGATGACAAAAGTAACCATTTTTTGCGTAACGAGCGCCATCGCGCCCTATTTTTCTCTGCCGTGCCTTCGCGGCTGCCGTCAGAACTTGTACCCGAGCGTCAGGATGGCGTATTGGCGCGTGTAGTCGGTCGAGTAGAGCGGGCTGGCCGTATCCATCATGCCGCTTGCGACGTCGAGCGCGTAGTATAGGTAGTACGATGTGTTCTTGCTGTCGAGATACTGGTACGCGAGGTCTATCGTGAAGCCTCCGAACGAGAATCCCACGCCGGCCGAGTAGCACGTCGTCTGGTAGGTGAGCGGCGTATTGTAGTACCACTCCTTTGGGTTGCGCAGCATCGAGCCGGCGAAACCGTATCCTGCGCGCACCGCAACGTTGGGCAGGGGCTTGACCTCGGCGCCCACGCGCAGCGTGTTCGAACCCTTGAAGTTGTTGGTGAACTCCGAGCGGTAGTCCTGCTTCGAGAGGTCGAAGCCCGAGGGCAGGTTCTTTACGCGCATGCCGTTATACCAGTCGCGCTCGTAGTCGACCGATATGACGGCGACGTTGCCGAAGGTGTACGAGGCGCCGAACATCAGTCGCGTGGGCGACACGAAGTCCCACGTGTTGGGCGCCACATCCTCGAGCGAGGGCGTGGTGTCGCCTTGCTGGTTGAAGTTCGATGCCATGTATGCCTGATACTTGCGGTTGAGGAAATAGTACGTGGGCGTATGCAGCGCCGCACCTATGCGCAGCCCTGCCGCGGGACGCAGTATGGCGCCTATCTTGAGGTTTATGCCCGTGCCCGATACCGTTATTGCCTGATTGTAGTCCATCCTCTGCGCGGGGTTCTGCAGCGGTGTGCCGTCGCCCGCCACGGGAGTCTGCCCGTTGTAGAGGTAGTCCTCGCCGTAGTACATCTGGCGGCGCCAGTCTACATCCTGCATGCCGAGCGTCGCGCCTATGTAGAGCACGTTGTCGATGTTCATGCCGAACGAGAGGTCGTACTCGCCGATCGAGCCCTTGCTCTCCTCGTTTACGGTATGTCCCACGCCGGCGTTTACACCCAGCCGTCCGGCCGTGGTCCAGTAGTCGCCGTATTCATCCGTCCCGACATCGAGCAGGTAGGCGTTGTATGCGAGGATGCCGCCCCAGAAGTAGGAGTCTCCGTAGGCGTAGTTGAGCGATCCGTCTTTCGAGGGGAAGATCCCTCCCTGTCCCATCATGCGCGAGAAGGCGTCCGCTATCGAGCGGTAGGGCGCAGACGATGCGGCGCTGGCCGACGAGAAGCCGTAACGGTAGTTCAGGTCGGCGACGCGGTTGTAGGCTATGCCGACGCTGAAGCTCACAACATGCGACGAGGCCCCTTCGTACAGGTTCATCACGGCGCCCACGTTGCTCATGGCCGCGCGCGTGAAGGCGTTGTCGCCCCAGTCGGCCGCGCTGTTGTGCGAGCGCTGGAAACTCAACATGGGGGTTATCGAGATGTCGCTGTGGCGGTACATGCCCAAACCCGCGGGGTTGATGCCTATCGAGGCTATGTCGCCGCCCAGCGAGGTGAAGGCGCCGGCCATACCCATCGAGCGGGCGGTGCCGAACCCGAAGTTGACCTGCGAGAGCGTGAACATGTCATTTGACATCATGCCGTCGTGGTCCATCATCAGGCCGCCGAATCTGTATTGCGCCGCGGCGGTGCCGGCCAAGACTGTCATGGCGGCCGCAAGCGCTGTTTTCAAGATACGTTTCATTGTCTTTAGTTACTCTTTTCGACCCTGTGGATCCGTTTATAAAATGTGTTGCGGTGCCATTGCGGCCGTGTGGCGCATCTCCGCCGCACGGCGGAGCGTGTCATGTGCGGGGCTAACG
>CASFQF010000087.1 GCA_949296635.1 uncultured Alistipes sp.
GTTCCGAGCCGCCTCTTTTCGACGCATATCAGGGTCTTCCTGCCGCGCCCCTACTTTCCCCACTCGCAATATGGGTGCCGCAGCAACTGCGAGTTATAATACCGGCGGTCGCCCGTAACCTCCTCGCCCAGCCATTCGGGCCGCTCGAACGCCTCGCCGGCATCCGCCAGCTCCACCTCCGCGACCACAAGCCCCTCGTTCGCACCGGCGAAGCAGTCCACCTCGAAGGTGTGGCGCCCCGCAGGCACCAGATACCGCACCTTGTCGATGACGCCGCGGCTGTACGCCAACAGCTCGCGCGCCTCGGCAACGGGGATCTCGTACTCCCACTCCGCGCGCGTGGTTCCCGTGGCATCGGTAGCGCCCTTAATGGTGATATAACCCTTTTCGTCACGTGTGCGCACGCGCAACGTGAGCGACTCCGACCGCGCGATGTAACCTTGTACTATGTGCGACGACGACACCGCATACGGCATGAAATCGCCCCGCACGAGAAATTTACGTTCCGTCTCCTTGCCCATGTCTGCAATCTTTTCCGCAAAATTAGTATATTTGCGCAGAGGAATCCAAACATTTCACCAATGAAAAACCACTTTACGACAGCGCTCCTGCTGTTATTTCTGGCGTCGGGGCCGTTGCTGTGTGCATGCACCGGAGGAGAAAACGCCGACCTGCACCGCGCCCGCACCATGAAGAAGACCATATACTCGCTCTACCGCGTCGACGACACCCCGCTGCTGGCAGAGAACTACCCGCAGCAGAGCGGCGACCGCGCCACATATCTGGCCGAAGGCGCCGACCAGAGCGTCAACGAATACTCATTCCTCTGGCCGTATTCGGGCACGCTGTCGATGATGGCGGCACTCTACGACGCCACGGGAAACGAAAAATACCTCGACTTCATCGACCACATCACCCTCGAGGGCCTCGACCGCTACTACGACACTTCACGCGAACCGTACGCATACGCCTCGTATGTCACCACCGAGACGGCCGACCGCTTCTACGACGACAACATATGGTTAGCCATAGACTACACGGACCTCTACCTCACCACGGGCGAGGAGGCGTATCTCTCCGGCGCGCGCGGCATCTGGGATTTCGTCATGAGCGGCCGCGACACCCTCCTCGGCGACGGCATCTACTGGTGCGAGCAGAAAAAACACTCAAAAAACACATGCTCGAACGCCCCCGCCGCCGTCTGTGCCCTCAAACTGTACAAGGCCACGGGCGAAGAGGCGTTTCTAACTACGGGACGCGCCCTCTACGAGTGGGTCTTCACGACGCTGCGCGACACACAGGACAACCTCTATTTCGACAACATCTCGCTCGAAGGCAAGATCTCACGCGCCAAATACTCCTACAACAGCGGACAGATGGTCGAGGCCGGAGCCCTGCTCTACTCCATAACGGGCGAGGACCGGTTCCTGCGCGAGGCACAGGCTACGGCGCGCGCCTGCTACGACCGCTGGTTCAAGGCCATACAGGACGGCGGGGAGCAGCTCCGCATCATGGAGTCGGGCGACGTGTGGTTCGACGCGGTGATGCTGCGCGGCCTCATAGCGCTCTACCGCATCGACGGCGAGGCCGAATACCTGAAGGCCGTGAGCCGTACGCTCGACTACGCTTGGCGCAACGGCCGCGACAAGGACGGCCTTTTCGGCAAATACCTCTCGAAGCAGGACGAGAACCCGCGCCGCTGGCTCCTTACGCAGGCCGCCTATGCCGAGATGTCGGCACGCATGGCGAAGGTCGACCTCGAATAGCGAAGCCGCCCATCCTGCAAAAACAAGAGCCGTCCCATATTCCGGAACGGCTCTTTCCTTTCATGCATATCACCCTGCCGCACACCGCGGCACCCCATGCCGGTCACTCGGCCGGAGCGCGATAGTCGCGGCGCAGGGATACCGACGTCGTGGTCGGGAAATCCTTTGGTACGGGCTGCTTGACCTTGCCCGTCGCGGCCCACTCCGTCCCGCGCAGCAACAGCGTCTGGAAACCGGCACACTGCATGGCGGGGTTGTTCTCGGCCGTAGGGCCGCAGTGGCCCAGCATGATGTGGAAGATACGCGCGCGCCCGTAGTCGACGATGAAGACCAGCGGCTCCTCGCGGCCCGAACCTCCCGTGGCGGGATCCGTCATACCCGAATAGAGCAGATCGCCGATATTTGCGGGGCCGCGCATGCGGTCGTACATCTCGTCCTGCGCATGCATCCAGTTATCGGGCAAGCCCTTCGTTATGGGATGCTTGGCATTGCGGCAGTGCATCGCATACTCGCGCTGCGCACCGTGCGAACCGCCCGGGCCGGCCGAATGGTCAAGGACAAGCTCCCCGTCCTTGAGATAACAGTACGGACCCGACTTCTCGTTGCGCCCCTCCCAGCCGCCGAGGGCGATGATGCGGTTGAACTCATCCCAATCGGCAAAGGCGTTGTCGGCGGCATGGTATACCACCACGCCACCGCCGCCCTGCACGTAATCGAGGAATGCGGCATCGGTCTCGGCGGGCCAGCGGTCGCCGTTATAGTCGAGCACCACCACGTCATAGGCGGCAAAATCGGGTTTGAAGCCGCTCATGTCGCCGCCTGCAGGCGCCGTCAGGGCTATGTCGACCTCGAAAAGCCCCGACTGTTCGAGTATGCGCTCCAAGACCAGATGGCTCACGGGCCAATTGTGGTTGTTCTGCCCCGACACCACGAGCGCCTTCAGACGGCGCGGCTTGGCATCGGCATGCACCGTAAACGCCGTGGCGGCCGACACGAGCGCCAGCACGGCGAAAAATTTTGTCATAAACGATTTCATAGCGAAATGGGTTCTTGATAGGTTTTTACAAAAATACGAAAAAAAGAGGTTCATGAAACCTTTTTCCGCAACATAAGCACGTACGCATGCCGTTTTAAACCATCTATACTGTACCCGCAGCACCTTACGCCCCGCAGCCGGCACCCGCACATGCCGGAAACATACCGTGAAACCCACATAAAAAAGCGGTGTGCCGCCTGTCGGCGACACACCGTCTCTCACTATTAAACTCTATAAATCCGGCCTTCGGACTACATCATGCCGCCCATGCCGCCCTGAGGCATTGCAGGGGCAGGATTCTCCGACTTCTTCTCGGCCAGCACGCACTCGGTCGTAAGGAACATCGAAGCGATAGACGAGGCGTTCTCCAGAGCCACACGGGCTACCTTCGTCGGGTCGATGATACCGGCCTCGAGCATATCCTCGAACTTGTCGTCGCGGGCGTTGTAACCTACGTTGCCCTTGCTCTCCTTGACCTTGTTGACGATAACCGAACCCTCGCCGCCGGCGTTGTTGACGATCTGGCGGAGCGGCTCCTCAATGGCACGCTTTACGATCTGGATACCGGTGGTCTGGTCGTCGTTGTCACCCTTCATGTTCTCCAGAGCGGCCACGGCGCGGATGTAGGCTACACCGCCTCCGGGGATGATACCCTCCTCCACTGCGGCACGTGTTGCGGCCAGAGCGTCGTCCACGCGGTCCTTCTTCTCCTTCATCTCAACCTCGGTAGCGGCACCGACGTAGAGCACTGCCACACCGCCCGAGAGCTTGGCCAGACGCTCCTGAAGCTTCTCGCGGTCGTAGTCCGACTTGGCGGCCTCGATACCGGCGCGGATCTGAGCGATACGTGCGGCGATAGCCTCCTTCTTGCCGGCACCGTCGACAATGGTGGTGGTCTCCTTGTTCATGGTTACCTTCTCGGCCGTACCGAGCATATCCATAGTGGTATCCTCGAGTTTCATACCCTTGTCGGTCGACACTACCGTACCGCCGGTCAGAATGGCTATATCCTCGAGCATCTCCTTGCGACGGTCGCCGAATCCGGGAGCCTTGCAGGCTGCGATCTTCAACGTACCGCGCAGCTTGTTCACCACGAGTGCCGACAGGGCCTCGCCGTCGACATCCTCGGCGATGATCAGCAGCGAGCGGCCGTTCTGTGCCACGGGCTCCAGCACGCCCATGATCTCCTTCATCGTAGAGATCTTCTTGTCGGTGATAAGCACCAGAGGCTTCTCCAGCTCGGCCTCCATCTTCTCGGTGTCGGTCATGAAGTATGCCGAGATGTAACCGCGGTCGAACTGCATACCCTCGACAACCTCCACGTGGGTCTCGGTACCCTTGGCCTCCTCGACGGTGATGACACCCTCCTTGTTGACCTTGCTCATGGCCTCGGCGATGAGCTTGCCGATGTTGTGGTCGTTGTTGGCCGAAATCGAAGCCACCTGCTCGATCTTGGCGATGTCGTTGCCGACCTCTTGGCTCTGCTTGCGAAGCTCGCCCACGACCGTAGCCACGGCCTTGTCGATACCGCGCTTCAGGTCCATCGGGTTGGCGCCAGCGGTGACGTTCTTCAGGCCCACGCCGATGATGGCCTGTGCCAATACGGTTGCGGTGGTGGTACCGTCGCCGGCATCGTCATTGGTCTTCGAAGCGACCTCCTTGACCATCTGCGCACCCATGTTTGCAAAGGGATCCTCGAGCTCGACCTCCTTGGCTACGGTAACGCCGTCCTTGGTGATCTGCGGAGCTCCGAATTTCTTGTCTATGATGACATTGCGTCCCTTGGGGCCGAGAGTTACCTTCACGGCGTTGCTCAATGCGTCGACACCCTCCTTGAGGAGTTCGCGAGCCTCTACATTATATTTGATGTCTTTTGCCATAGTGCTTTTCTGTTTTAAATGTTAAACTTTTACGTTTCGAGCTCGGCCGCCATTAGCAGATGGCCAGAATGTCGCTCTGTTTCATAATAAGGTAATCGACGCCGTCGACGTTGATCTCGGTGCCAGCATACTTGCCGTAAAGGACGCTGTCGCCCTCCTTGACCTCCATCTTAACATCTGCCGTGCCGGGGCCTACGGCCACCACCTTACCCATCAAAGGTTTCTCTTTGGCTGTGTCGGGAATGAACAGACCTCCTGCGGTCTTCTCCTCTGCCGGATTGGGCAATACCAATACGCGGTCTGAAAGCGGTTTGATTGTCATGGTTAAATATTTTTATAAAGTTAATTGTTTACACGCTCGGACTCTTTAGCGAGTCCGACCCTGTATCGAACAACTCATGTGCCAAAAGGTTTTTGTCATACAATCTCTGACACGGCACGCCACACCCGTGCCAAATTGTCACCCGCGGCACAAATAGTCTGCCGCCGGCAGCGGATGCCGCCGTTCCCCGCGCATGCCATGCCGCACTGCGCAGAGGGAGAACACCGCGCAGAGGGAGAACACCGCGCAGAGGGAGAACGCCGCACGATTTGCCGGATTCCGGAAAAAATACTATTTTTATCGGGAAAATACCATTTCCCCTCATGAAAAGACTGCTACTCCTCGTAATGTTTTTGGCTGCGGCCGCAACCGGCCCCGCCTCGGCCCAGCACCTTGACTTCGACCGCCTCGCACCCCACCCGCGCCTGCTGCTCAACGACGGCGACGCTGCCGCAATGCGCGAGCTGCCGTCTCGGTCGAAAAACGCCGCGGCGGTACACGCACGCATCATCGCCGAATGCGACAAGATCCTCGATGCGGCCCCCGTCGAGCGCATAATGACAGGGCGACGCCTGCTGTCCGTCTCGCGCGACGCCTTGCAGCGGATATTCTATCTCTCATATGCCTATCTCACCACGCAGGACGACCGCTACGCCGCCCGTGCCGAGCAGGAGATGCTCGCCGTAAGCGCCTTCAGCGACTGGAACCCGTCGCACTTCCTCGACGTGGGCGAGATGACCATGGCGCTGGCCATAGGCTACGACTGGCTCTACGACCGGCTTTCACGCCACTCGCGCAGTATAATAGGTACGGCAATATACGAAAAGGGTCTGCGGGCCTCGGAGAACTCGGGCCACGCATGGTTCTTCCGTGCCGAGAACAACTGGAACCAAGTGTGCAACGCCGGCATGATATACGGCGCGCTGGCCACATACGAGCGCGCGCCCGAATACTGCAAGGCGCTCATCGAGAAGTGCCTCGCCTCGAACCCCACGGCACAGAAATGCTACGACCCCGACGGCGGCTACCCCGAAGGGTTCAGCTATTGGGACTACGGCACGGGCTTCGAGGTGATGCTCGTGGCGGCGCTGCAGTCTGCCCTCGGCACCGACGCCGGCATCGCGGCGCAGGAGAGTTTCATGCGCTCGGCCACGTTCATGACATACATGGTGGCGCCCTCGGGCAAATGCTACAACTTCTACGACTCGGGTTCGGGCGCCTCGTGCATACCCGCCAAATATTGGTTCGCCCGACAGATGAACGACCCTTCGGTCGTGGCTGTCGACGAAGAGTTCATACGGCAGGGGCGCATACCGTCGGACCGCCTGCTGCCCATATACATGCTCTTCGCCTCGGGACTCGACCTCTCGCACAGCCGCATGCCTGCGGCCCGCGTATGGGTCAACCACGGCATAGCCCCCGTCTTCATCTACCGCAGCGGCTGGGACAACCCCGACGACACGTATTTCGCCATCAAGGGAGGCCGCGCCTCGAGCAACCATGCCCACATGGACGCCGGCTCGTTCATCTATGAAAGCGGCGGCGTGCGCTGGGCCGTGGATCTGGGCATGCACGACTACAACCGCCTCGAACAGGCGGGCGTCGACCTCTGGAACATGAAACAAGAGAGCCCCCGCTGGGAGATATTCCGCATCGGGGTCGAGTCGCACAACACGCTAACCTTCAACGGGCACCGCCATGCCGTCGACGGTATGGCAGAGATCGCCGATTACCACGACAATCCGCGCGGCAAAGGCGTAACGATCGACCTTACGGATGTATTCGCGGCCGATGCCGGGAGTGTCGTGCGTACGGCAGAGCTGGACAAGAACGACTGCCTCACCATCACCGACCGCATCGCAAACGGCGCGCAGGCCTCCACCGTATCGTGGAACATGGCCACCAATGCCGACGCCGAGATCATCGACGCCAATACCATCCTGCTGCGTCAGGACGGCAAGCAGCTATACCTCAAACTGCGCACCAAGGCCGACGCCGAGGCCGTGCTGCGGCCCGCCCACCAATACAAACCCTTCGAGATCGTCGACAAGGGGGTCCGGATGGTAGGCTTCGACATACGTCTGGCCGCGGGCGAAGAGACCGAGATCGAGGTGTCGTTCTCACCGCAGCAGAAATAAGGATAACGGGGCGGAAGAATATGCAATCTTCCGCCCGTTACCATTTAACGGCAATGCCATCCGATACGTCGGTACCGCCTCCGACCCGCATTCGGGCAACCGCCCCGTCCGCTATCCCGCGGCCATCCGCGCCATAAGGCCGGATACACGCAACGGGCCGCAGGGCAGCCGTACAAACGTACGGGAGAGCCTCCGAGACCGATTTTTATCATATTTTTCACACTTTTGTTTGGATAAAACCGCAAAACCCTTTATATTTGCACACCGATTCGCGAAAACGAATCACACGGTGGATGTAGCTCAGCTGGTTAGAGTGACGGATTGTGGTTCCGAAGGTCGTGGGTTCGAATCCCATCTTCCACCCTCGAAGGTCTCCGAAAGGAGACCTTTTTTGTTGCATGCCACTCCGCCGCAACATTCCCGCCTCCCGCCGCAAGACCGCCGCCACGTCCGAATACTCGGCATGTACACCATAAAAGGACGGTCCGACCTCCATTCAGAGATCGGACCGTCACGTTTGGAGTGATTCCGGTGGGATTCGAACCCGCGACCCACAGCTTAGAAGGCTGTTGCTCTATCCAACTGAGCTACGGAACCATCACCCGCGGCCTGCAGCCGCTTAAGTCGGTGCAAAAATAAACCTTTTATTTCTTAAATCCAAAACAAACCTACACTTTGCCCCAACGCCTGCACGCCGCCGCGCCGCATGGCAAAACCGCCCTGCCGCAGAGGCGCAGCGGCGGCATTACAAATCATTGTAATAATATTTCAGCATTACGCCATACCCGTCCCGACCGCCCGATACCCGCCTCGAACATTCGGCCGGAACGGCAGCATACCGCCATGTACCTATGCAAACGGGATAATACGACGGTCGAATACGACACATGCGGCCGCAAATCTTGGTAGACAAGATCAAATTTCATATATTATATGGAGAAATAGAACATTTGACCGCATATAAAGCCTCACCCTAATCGATACAAGGAAATCTCAAAAAATTATTGTATGCATGCCAAACAGGTCCATAGGCCCGCATACGACAAATTTTTAACCTAAAATCAATTTGCTATGAAGAAGAAAACCTACACGCCGCCGACAGTTGCGGCACTCGACCTGAACGTCGAAAGAGGATTTGCTGTTTCCATGCAGCACAGTATAGAAGATTGGGACAAAGAAGCATTTTAAACACCTTTAAAACGAAAAGAAATGAACCGTACTCGAATTTTCGTTGCCATCGCATCGGCCGCAATCGTGGCGGCCGGATGCGACACCTACATTGACGGCACTCCAGACAATACCGATACCACCGGCAAGCAAGGCGCAACACTCCGTGCCATACACGACACGGGTACCCGAACCGACTTCAACGGCAAAGCCTCCGTATGGACCGACGGCGACGCCTTGAGCGTGATATGTACCGGCTCGGATATGGAGGCACAGGTATACAAATTCACCGTCACCGACCCCACAAACGGTATCTTCAAAAACAACGGCGCCGTTCTCGACCCCGATACTGAATACGACGTCTATGCCGTATACCCTTACAATACCGACAAGATTACCGTCGGGGCCGGTTCCGACGACGCCCGCTTCGACATTGGGGCCGCGGAACAGACACAACACGGCTCCTCCGCCTCGCACATAGCGGCGCTCGACCCGCTCACAGGCTGCGTCAAGGCCGTCACGCCAGATAACATGTCGCTCCTGATGCACCACACGGCGACAGTCATATCCACGCGCCTCGCCAATGGCACGGGGAAACCCATATCGGGCATATCCTCCCTCACGATAACGGCTCCCGACGGTATCGTCCTCGCCGCCAGCCATGCCATAGATCTCGCGGACGGTGCGATCAAGGCCGACGGGGCGACGACATCGAACACGATAGAGGTCGCCGTCGAATCCTCGGGGAAGATTCCCGCCGGCGGAGAATTCCCGGTATGGGCAGCTGCCGCGCCCTTCTCCATGCGGTCGGGAGAGGCCCTGCGGTTCGACATAACGGCAGCGGACGGCACGATGTACACCGCGGTCAAGACTTTCGGCAGTAAAAGACGTTTTGACGCAGGTACCGTCATGTCCACAACCGTCGAACTGTCGGCAGCTACGGAGGTCGCCGAAACCATTACCGTGTCCGTCGATCTGACCGACGCCGCATCATACCCCGACAATTCAACGGTTGAGGACATGACGGTACCTGCG
>CASFQF010000088.1 GCA_949296635.1 uncultured Alistipes sp.
TCCACCACGCCGCAGAACATCGTCTCCTCCTCGGCGCCGCGGTTGTAGTCGTTGCAACTCCACAGGAAATGGCCTCCCATGCGCGGGTTGGCGTCGAGCATGCACCAGTCGAAATAACCGTTGCCGCGGAGCTGGTCGAAGCGGCCGCGGCACTGCCGCATCTGCTCCTCCTCGTTTTCGGAGAGCCGCACGCGCGGCTTCTCGCCCACGCCGTCGCCCCACTCGCGCGTCAGCAGCGGCTTCACGGCGACCTGATCCGCAGGGCTGTTGCTCATGACGTTGCCGTCCTGCGGGAAACGCCCCACCTGCTTGTAAAAAACATCGTAGTACGGTTCCGTCTCCTCATGGCTGTAATAGTCGCCCGCGGTATACATCTGGTCGCCCGGGTATTCGGCGTGGGCTATGTCATATACCGACTTGACGACCTCCAGCGGGTAATAGGTCTCGTTCAGGGCCGTCTCCCACAATATTACCGAAGGGTGGTTGCGGTCGCGCCGGATCATCCCCTGCGCCGCATCGCACAGGCGCTCCGTGAAAACGGGGTCGTCGTTGAAATACTGCCACCCGGGGATGCACTCCACAACCAGAAGCCCGTACCTGTCGCAGGCGTCGAGGAATGCCGGATCGTGCGGGTAGTGCGCCGCACGCACGGCGTTGTACCCGCCCCGCTTCATATCTATGACATCGCGCTCCTGCATCGAGTTCGAAGCCGCATCGCCCACATACGGGAACGCCTGATGGCGGTTGGCCCCGACCAGATAGAGGTGCTCGCCGTTGATGAAGAAGCCGCCGTCGCGGTCGAAGCGTATGGTGCGTATGCCTACCGTCTCGGTGCTGGCGTCTACCTCGCGCCCCCCGACTTCGACACGGCTCTCCAGCGTGTAGAGATATGGACGGTAAGGGTGCCACAGCGACGGGTTCTCCACCGTCAGCGTCTGCTCCAAAGCACATGTGCCGCCGCCCTGCACCCCGAACGGCGTCTCCGCCGCGGCCACGGCGCGCCCGCGGCGGTCCCTCAACACCGTGTGCAGCACGCCGCGGCGCTCCTGCCCGTGGCCGTTCTTCAGGTCGGTACGCACCGCCACCGTCGCCCGCCCGCCGCTCACCTCGGGGAAGGTGACGAAGACGCCGCCGCCGGCAGTAACGCCCGCCTCCAACTCGTCGGTTATATGCAGTTTGTCGGTAACCACCATCTTCGCATCGCGGTATATGCCGCTGTAGTAATAGAAGTCGAGCCTCCCCTGCGGCTTGCCCGGGGGCGTCAGAGGATCGTACTCCGCAGAGACGCGCAGCGCCAGCATGTTGGTCCCCTGCCAATCCACGAAGTCGGTGATGTCGGCCGTGAAGCCGACATATCCGCCATGATGTTCAGTCACCCGCTTCCCGTTGAGATACAGTTCGCAGGAGGTCATGACCCCCTCGAACGACACCGCAATGCGTTTGCCGCGGTACGCCTGCGGCAGCTCGAAGTAACGGCGGTACCAGCCCACGCCGTCGTAGATGACGTCGCCGCCGCAATGTTTCTGCTCCAGCTGCATCACGTGCGGCAGCACCACGGGCATCCACCCCGCGGCCGATGCCGCCGGATCGGCCCCGCTGTCGGTATCGCCGCGGTAAAAGGCCCAATCGTTATTCATGTTCAACTCGACCCGCGGCGGCTCTTTCGCCGCACACACCGCGGCACATGCGGCCAACATCGCCGCAAGCGCCGCCCTGAAACACATCATCGCCTTCATAACATACCCTATTTACTTGTGAAACGGAACCAGTCGAAGTCGGCATACCCGCCGACACCCTCCTCCGCCGTACTGAAATTGAAGAGCGCAAAGCGGTTTGCCGTCCACGGCAGCCCAAGACCCATATCCAGCTCGCCCGCCGGACGGTACTCCCGCCCGTCGAGGCTGTAATAGAACAGGGCCTTGAAATCGCGGTCCGTCACCCGCACCCTGACCCACAAACGGTCGCCGCCGAGAGTGCCTATCGTGCGCTCCTCGCCGTCGTTGCACATGACGATCCTGCGAACGCCCGCCTCCTGCCTTACGGCAACATAGGCGTAGGGGAACTCGAAGATGCCGAAGCCGGCCACGTTGCCCTCACCGAGGCCCGACACCTCCATCACCACCGAGCCCTCGCACGAGGGTCCCTGCACGCGCTGCGTCAGCGTATTGCGCGCCTGTGTCAGGTCATCCGCCCGCGACGCCCGCAGACGCATGTAGCCCCGCCGCTCGGAGAGCGACCACCGCGACGGGTCTGGATTGTGGTTCCACTGCCACTGCAGCCCCAGACGCCTGCCGTCGAACTCGTCCGACGTGGCCGGCGCCGACAACGGCTGCGCCTTTTTCCCGACATCGGGCTTGGGGTATGTCACCACGTCCCTGCCGCCGGCGCCCAGCATCGGCCAGCCGTCCTCCCACGTCACCGGCACAAGGTACGGAACACGCCCTATCGGGCCGCGGTCCTGCATGATGACAAACCACCAGTCGCCGTTCTCCAGCTGCACCATGCCGCCCTGATGCAGTCCGTTGGGCGGGTAGGAGCTGTCGTCCTGCATGATAACCTTGTGCTCGTAGGGGCCGTATATGCTGTCCGAGCGGAGGCACACCTGCCACCCCTCGGTACCGCCCGCAGGGCATGTTATATAATACTTACCGTCGATCTTGTACATGTGCGAGCCCTCCATGCCGAAACCGCCGCCGAAGGTGGCGCTGTCCTTGAAACGGCGGTTCCATATCTCCACCGCCTCGCCCTTGACCGACTTCGCGTCGGCGTTCAGTTCGGTGATGTAGAGCGTGCCCTGCCCGTGCACCACATATACCCGCCCGTCGTCGTCGAAGAAGAGGCCCGGGTCGTAGAGGTACTCGGGGAAAACGGTGCGCTCCCACGGCCCTTCGGGGCGGTCGGCCGTGCATATCGAGAAATGGCCCGTCTCGGTACCCCAGCCGTAGGGCGTGCAGAAACCGACGTAGAACTTGCCGTCGCGGTAGCGTATGGTGCTCGCCCACGAGCCGTTGAGATAGAGCGTGCCGCCCTGCATGTCGTAGCGCGGGTCGTCGTCGTAGCGCTCCACGGCATATCCCGCCATGCGCCAGTTGACCAGATCCTTCGATGTGGCGATGGGCATCCCGGGACATAATGCATGCTCGTCGACACCATATAGAAATCATCCCCGACACGTATTATGTCGGGGTCGGGCCAATCCCCCCACATGATGGGGTTGGTGAAGGTGCCGTTGCCGTTGTCGGGCGTCCACACCTGCTGCGCCGCGGCGCCGAAGCACGCCGCGGCACCCAAAACAATGCAAAAAAGACGTTTCATATTCGCTAATTCTCCATAATCACACAATCCCGC
The DNA here is from genome assembly GCA_949296635.1 of uncultured Alistipes sp. Taxonomy (GTDB): domain Bacteria; phylum Bacteroidota; class Bacteroidia; order Bacteroidales; family Rikenellaceae; genus Alistipes. The sequence goes on from CASFQF010000088.1 coordinate 3,349, forward strand.
CGCAGGGCATACATCGCTGCCGCAACGGCAATCCGCACCGCCCTTTCACGCACGCCGCCGGCCGAAAGGCCCGCACATCGGCATGGCACCTGTCACGCACGGGTAATGCTATGCGCCTCAACGGCACGCCTCCGTCCCCATGCCGCGGGTTATGCCGCTCTCGTTGAAGGCGTCCACGGTAAAGTAATATTCCGTGCCGCTGTTCAGGCTGCCGATCTCGAGCGAGGTGTCACCCATCACCTGAAAGTTGTTATACAGTTTGTCGGGAGCGATGCCGTAGCGGACGATATAGCCCTGCGCGCCGTCAGCCCCGTCCCACGACAGCCGCACGCGGCAGCCGTCGTCGCCGTCGCGCCGCACCGTCAGCCCCTCCACGGCCTGCGGCCTGTGGCCATGCCCCAGCCCGAAGATGCGCAGATCGCGCAGCGAGAGGTTCTGCGACACCGTATAGGCCGCATTCTGCAATTTTATGTAGCGAGCCTTGAAAGGCTTTTCGAACTCGATGTAGTCATGCGGCGTATCGCTCCGCTTGCCGCTGCGGTCGGCTACGGCATACCACTCCGCGCCGTCCGCCGAAGCGTATATCACATAACTCTGGTAGAGGCCCTCCACGACACCCTTGTGCGCGGCGCCGTACTCGTCGAAGTTGACCTGTATGGCGCATACCGACATCGAAGAGCCCAGATCCACCTCGAACCACTCGCCATCGCCGTTCGTGGCGGCCACCCACGCCGTGCGGGCATCCTCGTCGACGGCGTTGCCGGCAGGATAGCCATCGAGGGCGGACGACGCCGTCACCCGCTTGCCGTACGAAAGCAGCATCCACCCGGGACGCACCTCGCCCGCACGCTCTCCGCGGCCGTCGGGCAGGAAGGTCGGGTAATCGCCCAGATAGGTGTCGGTATACATGTATCCGTCGCCGTCGAATCCCGCAGGATAGAACGACACGCGGCGCTCGAACATGTGGCGCACCGAGATGGAGTTGGTCGCCGCCTTCCAATAGTTCCCGTCGCCTACGGTGAAGATGCACCCGTGGCCCGCACCGCCGAGGAAACCGGTAGGCTTGTACGATACGGGGCTGTTCTCCATATATGTAAAGGGACCCTCGGGAGATGACGACACGTAGGCGCCGTCGGCATACGATTTCCACTCCGTACCCGGGGCGGCATACTGCAGGTAGTAGCGCCCGCCGTGGGCCGTCATCCACGCACCCTCGATATAGGGGCGGCGTTCGAGTTCGTTATGTTCGCCCGTACGCTCCCAGCCGTGGCGCTCCTTGTCGCTGTTGAAACATGCGGTCTCGCCCCGCGTCTCCTCCAGCGTCCGCAGGTCCAGCGTCCGCATATAGATCGGGTCGGCGGGCGAGCAGCCGTAGTAGAGATAGAGCTTGTCGCCCTCGACCAGAAAGGCGGGGTCCCAATACGACCATATCTCCTTCACCGGCTCCCACTCCCCCCTGTCGGGCGCCGGCGAGCGGTACAGCATTCCCTTGCCGTGCGTCGACCCGACATAATAGAGGTAACCGTCGTATACGAAAAGGCCCGGGGCATAATCCTCGATCGGGAGCACCGCGTCGTCGATCAGCACATGCGTCCAAGCGACGAAGTCCTCCGAATACCAATATCCCGACGATTTCGAAGCGAAGAGGTAATAGCGGCCCCCGAACTCCACCACCACGGGGTCGGCAGCCTCGCGGATGCCGTCGCCGCCGTCGATCTTCATGAAACGGTAGTCAACGTTCACAGGGTTGCAAAAGGTCTTGGGCCTCTCGGCGACCTTCGCCCTTATGGGGCCCGCAGCCCCGCAGCCGGCCATTATTGGCACGGCACACAGAATAAACAGAAATGTTTTCATGCAACAAACCATTATATCGTCTTACCGTCACATCCGACGGCCGGAACTCCGTTCCTGCAGGCGAACGGCCCGCCTCTCATTCTATGACATACCACGTATACCCGTTTGCGGGGATCGTCACCGTCAGCCGCATGGTGCGCCTCCCGTCCACGCGGCAGCGGACGCTGCGGCCCTCCCGCTCGCGGATGCGGGCCGTTCCCTCGAGGCCCGTATAGTAGAGCGGCAGCTCGATCTCGCGCGTGATCTCCTCGGGCAGGGGATTGAACAGGAGGACAAAACCCTTCTGCGGCAGCTGCGGATTGACGTGCATGATACCGTCCCAGTCCTGCGCGTCGGGACGCCGCAGGTGGATGATGTCGCTGTTCAGTATATCGCGGTATCGCTTGTACCAGCCGATCACCTCGACGACGGCGGCCTTCGTCTCGGGCGTGTCGTAGAGGCGCGGGCCGCGGTAACAGGCCTGCACGCCGGCGCCGTAGTTCTGCACCATAAGGGTCCTGTACTCGTACAGGTGCTCGCTCAGGGGTTCGAGTGTCGCGGCGGCGCCGCCCCCGTGGTACTCCACAAGCGGCACGAAACTCCACAGTGACGAGGGGATGCGCTCCCACGTACAGTCGTAGTTGAGCTGGCGCGTATGCACGAGCTGGCGGTCGCGCGGCAGCGACCAGTTGGTCTCGCGGTAGCCGATGCTCGTCTTCGTCGAACCGTTCAGGAAGTAGAAGTCGGGCACATTAAGGTAGATGCCCTCGGCACGCATCCAGTGGTAGAGTTCCGTGATCTTGCGGAACTGGTTCCACTGCGAGTCGGCCAGCCCCTTGTGGTGTGTGTGCGAGGTCGAGGCGCATACGTCGCCCGGGTAGGAGCCGTCGTGCTCGAAGCAGCGCATGCCCGTGCGCTCGAAGAAGGTCTTTATCTTGGCGAAATACTCGTATCCCCAATCGCTGCACAGGCAGGGCGAACTGCCGAAGGTCATGCCGCCGCGCCGCCCCGTCTCGGGGTTTATCACGTCGACCTCGTCGCTTATCCAGCGGCTCGCCAGAAGCGAGTAGCATCCCATCTCGATACCCTTGCCGCGCGCATACTCCACCAGCTCGCGGAACTTCGAGATGTTCTCCTCCGAGATGTCCTCGGCATTGGCGCCCGACCCGAAACTGAAGATGATCATCTCGTACCCCGTCTCGGCACACTGGTCCACGGCCGTGCGCACGGTCTCGGGGTCGCTCGACGTCAGGTGCAGGAAGATGGGGTTCTCGGTCGTCCACGGCGCCACGGCGCGGTAGAAACGGCGCGTGAAGAGACCCTTGCGCTCACGGTCCCAGCTGTCGAAGGGCATCTCGTAGACGCTGAAGGTGGAGAAGGTCTCCCCCGCCGGCACCGTCTGGTCGGGCCCCAGCTCGGGCGAGACATCCAAGATGCAGCGCGTCTGCATGAGGTAGTTGCGCTGCGACGTATAGGCCGGATCCTCGACCCACTTCTCGGTTATGTCGGTCTCCTTCTCCGTAAAGCTGCCCTTGCAGTTGTAGTCGCTCTCGACGTGTATGTTCGGGAGCAGGAAAGTGTCGGGGTCGCCGCCGCTCGGCGACTCCGGCTCGGCGAAGGCCAGATATTCGAGGTTGAACGAGTCGACATTGATCGGCACGGCCGAGCCGTTCACAACCTCCATACGCTTGCGGATCACGGGGATCTCGTCATAGACGGCGAAGTATACGCGCACCGTCACATCCTCCAACGCCCCGCTGCCGCGCAGCGTGAAGACTATCTCGCGGCCCGCGGCGTCCTCCTTGTTCAGCGCCCAGCGGTTGCGCGCCCACGCGAGCGTGGGACCGATCTCCCCGATCTCGAAGTCCTCCACGAGGAACGAGTCGGGAACGGTCTCCATCGCGTCGATCCACCCGTCCTTCAGGTAGGCCCGCTCGGGCTGGCCCGACAGCCCGCCCACGGACCACCGCCGGCCGTCGATGGTGATGAAACCCTCGCCGCTGACGGCGCGGAGCATGCTCTCGCCCGTCATGCGGTTCGTCAGGTGCGTGGTGGCCAGATTGGGGAATATGCGCAGCGTGCGCGCAACCATGCCGTTGGCCACGACGATGCCCTTGCCGTCGGCCGTGCGGTATATGCCCGCCTTCGACCGCTCTGGCGTAAGCAGCCAGTCGAACGGCGTACGGTCCGACGGCACGCTCTCCCACACGGGCAGCGCGGCGATCTTGTCCCCGAGGTGCGCCACCGTCGCCCCGTCCTGCTGCGGACCCGCGCCCGCAGCGGCTACATCTGTGATCTCTGGGGCCTCGCCCCCGTATATCAGTACGGGCGATTAAAGCACGACCATATCTCCGCTCGCGCCGTCCCCAGCCGCATCCAGCACGATCTCCAGCATGCGCACCCCCGTAAGGTCGGCATCCACCTCCTTCGGCGTCTCTCCGCCGCGGAGCGTGCCGCTCTCATACACCGTTTTGCCGTCGGCCTTCAACGTCAGCACAGCAGAGCCTGCACCGATGGTCCCGTCGCTGCCCGTCACACCCGCGAAACGCTTGCCATCACCGTCGCGGCGGTATACCAGCTTGCGGCCGTCGACCAGAGGCTGGAACATCAGGTCGGGATCGCCGCCGTCAATATCGGCACTCCGTATTCCGGCCTGCGTACGGAACGACACCGCCTTGCCGTCGAGCGCGATCCTGACGACGGCGGGGGCGTGCAGCACCACGTCACCGTTCTCCGCGACGGCCGTGCCGTACTCCTGCCGCACCTTCGACAGATCCATATCGGCCATCGCCGCCCGCTGCTGCGCCGCAGTTCCCGCAGGCACGGCAACAGCCCACAAAAACGCCAATACAAAAGCCGCATACGGCCTGCGGCCGCATATATGCGCCGCCGCTTTACGGCGGGCTGCCGGCATTCCGGCACGGAACAATCTCATACTGCAATATGTTTTTAATTTCACATCCGCACATCCCTCCGCCGCGTCACCGGCTGCCGTGCAGTTCGAACGAGCGGACCTTCTCGCCGCCCTCCATCTGCCAGAGGGTCCAGCTGCGGCCGTCGGCACCCTCCTCAAGGCGCCAGCTCAGCGCCGGGTCCTGCAGCAGCCGCTTGACGTGCGTCGGGAAGGCATCGGCGCGGCGCGCGCGCTCCCATGTCCTGATGACATTGAAGATGCCGTACTTCTGCGGGCACTTCTCCACATCGTTCTGGTTGATGCGCAGGAAATAGGTCGCGCCGTAGCCTACGGCCGTGGCCTCGATATGCTCGTACTGTTCCACCGTCGAGTTCTCCCCGATGGGGAAGTTCACCCCGAACGACGAGGGGAAGAAGTTGGCATAGGTGACGTCGCGCAGGTCCTTGCCTTGGCTTGTCGTACTGCCCCAAACCCGTTTGTCCACGTCGTAGATATTGAGGCCGCCGCCCACGTTCCACACGCTCTGGTAGTGCCACGACCCCTCGGAGAGGGTCGCCCCCGTGAAGCGCAGGTCGCGAAGACCGTACTCGCGCGCCCGCTCGAAGACGCTGCGGAAGAAACGTTTTACGGAGTAGGTGCCGAAGCCGCTGTGGAAGAGGAACTCCTGCCCGTCGAGGTCGTACATCCCCACGCCGCACAGGTTGGCCGTCTCGGCATACAGCGCCCCGATCTCGTCCTGCAGTTCGAGGTTCGGGACAAGGCCCGCATAACCCCAGCCCACCGTAACCTGCATCTT
>CASFQF010000089.1 GCA_949296635.1 uncultured Alistipes sp.
TTCAGCTGCACGCCTATGTACTGCTCGTTCAGGATGGCCATGAAGTGGGAGAGGCGGCTGATGTACAGCTTGTAGGTCTCGGCCATGAAGGCCGGGCAGTCCAGCTGCGACATGGCCGTGCTCGCCTCGTCCACGGCGTAGTAGAGGTCGTAGATTCTGTCCTTGTCCGTGTCGTAGGCCGAGGCGTCAAAGGAGGACAGGGGCTGCGCGACCTCGTTAAAGGCGAAGTAGAAGTCCATGATGTCCGCCATATCCTCCAGCGCGCTCTCCACCTCGGAGAAATACTTCGCCGCCGCCTCGTAGGTGAGGTCAACGCTCTCCTGCCCGCAGGGGCGCAGGGACGAGGCCCAGGCGGAGTAAGCCGCGACCGTCTCGAGATAGCCCGCCAGCTCCGCCTGCTTCTGCCTGACCTCCTCGGTTTTGTCCTCGGGGACGTAGGTCTCGCCGTTCTGGCGGGCGGCGTCGTTTTCCTCTATGTTCTTTTCGGAATTTGTGACCTGCCATTCAATTATGGCGTTGACGCTGCCTATCATCTGCGCCGTAGAGGCTATGGTGTATTCGGTTACTGTTTCGCCCGTGAGCAGGTATGCCAGCGCATCGGGTATGAAGAGCAGCTTGCGCGCCGCCTCGAGGGCCGAGCAGCCGTTGCGCCGCAGCGTGTCGATCTGGAATACGGTGTTGAAATCCATGATCTGTATGCCTGTCTTCTTGTATAGCATGCTGCGCGGCATGCGCTTGAAGAGCTCTTCGGGAGCACCCGCCGTATGCGGGTCGCGGTAACAGTAGGGCAGGCGCAGCAGCTGGCCGTCGCGGCCGAATATGGCGAAGTCGACGCCCCAAGTGTCTATGCCGATGGAGTCGACCACGATGCCGCGGGCGGCGATGGCTTTCAATCCGTCGAGGACAGATTGGTATATGGCCGGAAAATCCCAATAGAAATGTCCGCGCATCTCGATTATAGGGTCGGGAAAGCGGTGTATCTCCTCCATTGTGATGGAGCCGTTGTCGAGCGTCGCGAGTATGACGCGGCCGCTGGATGCCCCCAGATCGACCGCGGCGAAACGGTTTGTCGCCATGTTTGCGGGGTTTTAGGTTTGCTACACAAAAGTAGCCGATAATTTCATCATTATGACATCGCCCGTGATTTTAAGACTGCATGTTTTGATACAGATTTTTTTTAATAATGGATTCCGCGGCAGACCATATATACCCGTGTATGCCGCCAAAGCACCTGTGCGGCGGGGTGTGATGCCTTATATATAATGATTGCGTGTGCGCCCCTGACGGCTATATTTGTTGACGCAATGCTTTTTTTGATTACCTTTGTCTTGCCGTCGTAATATGACAGGAGTGTTATGAAGCGTTCGTTGTTGAAATCGTGCCTTTTCGTTGCCGCGGTTGCGGCGGCTGGCTTGACTGCGGTTGCGCAGACGCCGCAGCGTGATACCGACTCGCTGCTGCGTGCGGTGCGCGAGCGGGATCAGAAACTGCGCCTTGACCTTATGGCATATTATGCAAAAGGGGATGTCGACAGCGTGCTGTGGTGTTCCGGGCAGATAGAAGAGGCGGATGCCGAAAACCAGCGTACGGTATTCGGCATACTCGACGCGGAGGGTTGGCCCGAAGGCCTTTCGGACGAGGCCAATTCGGCAATATTCCTTGTTATAGACCATGCCGAAGTCGAGGAGCAGAAACGATATTACGGTGACGTAGTCAGAGCCGCGCGGCGCGGGTATATCGGCCGCAGTTCGCAGGTTACGCTGCGCGACCGCATCCTCATGTACGAGGGTAAACGGCAGATATACGGTACGCAGACCGTATCTTTCGCCCGCGGCGACAGCACTGTGTGCTATGTGTGGCCCGTGGTGCGGCCGCGGAGCTTGGACCGCCGCCGCAGCCGTGTGAACCTGCCGGCGATGGACAAATATGTCGAGACGGTAGGAGAGGGATTCGGCTTCGATGTGGTGTGGGACAAATCCTTGGGCGTGGGGGATTTGAACCGCATGCGTCAGGGTGTCGGCGCGGCATGCGAATAAGGGGGGCTTGCCGGCGGCATCTTCGCCGCATATCGGATATACAGGCGGACAGAGGCAGCGGCCGTTGCAGGCTCTCCCGAAAACTCTCCCGAAAACTGCGTTTTCGTTTGTCTTTGCGCTCTCCTTTTCCTATCTTTGCGGCGCAGGCGGTGCCGCCGGACGGTATGGCCGATAAGGATTGCAGGAATACAAATTTTTATAACCATCATACCCAACATGAAACAGGATACTCAGATTTTCGACCTGATAGCCGAGGAGCGTGCCCGTCAGATGCGCGGCATAGAGCTTATCGCTTCGGAGAACTTCGTCAGCGACGAGGTTATGGCAGCAATGGGATCGGTGCTTACAAACAAGTATGCCGAAGGATACCCCGCGGCGCGTTATTACGGCGGCTGCGAGGTCGTGGACAAGGTGGAGCGCCTTGCCATCGAGCGTGTGTGCGAACTCTACGGCGCCGAATATGCCAACGTGCAGCCCCATTCGGGGGCGCAGGCCAATATGGCAGTGTTCTTCGCCGTGATGCAGCCCGGTGACACCTTTATGGGCCTCGATCTGGCGCACGGAGGACACCTCTCGCACGGTTCGCCGGTGAACATGTCGGGTAAGTATTTCAAGGCCGTAGGCTATCAGTTGGATGAGGCTACGGGTACGATCGACTACGATGCAATGGAACGCAAGGCCATGGAGTGCCGTCCCAAACTTATCGTCGGCGGCGCGTCGGCCTACTCGCGTGAGTGGGACTACAAGCGTATGCGCGAGATCGCCGACAAGGTGGGTGCGCTGCTGATGGTAGATATGGCCCACACGGCCGGCCTTATCGCTGCAGGCCTGCTCGACAACCCCGTGAAGTATGCCCACATCGTCACCTCGACAACGCACAAGACCCTGCGCGGCCCGCGCGGCGGTTTGATCCTTATGGGACACGACTTCGACAATCCGTGGGGCCTTACTACACCGAAAGGTGTCGTGAAGAAGATGTCGCAGATAATCAACTCGGCGGTGTTCCCCGGTATACAGGGCGGCCCGCTGGAGCATGTCATCGCCGCCAAGGCCGTGGCTTTCGGCGAGGCGTTGAAGCCCGAATACAAGGAGTACCAGATGCAGGTGCAGAAGAATGCCCGTGCCATGGCCGCCGCTTTCGTCGAGCGCGGCTATAAGCTTGTATCGGGAGGTACGGACAACCACCTCATGCTGGTGGACCTGCGTACCAAGTTCCCCGAACTGACGGGCAAGCTGGCCGAGCGCTGCCTCGTTGCGGCCGACATAACCACCAACAAGAACATGGTGCCGTTCGACTCGCGTTCGCCCTTCCTCACCTCGGGCCTGCGTTTCGGCACGCCGGCCATAACCACCCGCGGCGTGAAGGAGGACAAGATGGCATATATAGTCGAGTTGATCGACCGCGTGCTGCAGGATCCCGAAAACGAGGATAACATCGCCGCCGTACGCAAGGATGTCAATGCCATGATGAGCGAATACCCGCTCTTCGCTTGGTAGCGGCGTTATGTGCGGAAAGGGGATCCGGCGGCTGTATACGGCTGCCGGATCTCCTTTTTTATTCTTCATTTTTGGGTGATCTTCTCGGCGCGATATTTGCCGTGTGGGGCTGCCGCGGACGTAAAGGGTGGGTGAGGGTAAAAGTTCGCTGCGATAGAATTTTTTTGTGCTGTTTACGTTATATATTCGGGCCGACGGCGAAGTTTTTAATTTTTTTTGTAAAAAATGTTTGTAAGATGAAACAAATGCTTCCCGCTTTTCGTAATAACTTCAACGGATTCGGAAGTAAAGGATTTGCGGAGACCGTTCGGACCCAAATGGCAATAAATAAAAACTGTACGATATGCGTCAATTAAAGATTACAAAATCTATAACCAACCGCGAAAGCGCGTCGCTGGACAAGTACCTTCAGGAGATCGGCAAGGAGGACCTCATCACCGTCGAGGAGGAGGTGGAACTCGCCCAGCGTATACGCAAGGGCGATCAGGAGGCATTGGACAAACTGACCAAGGCAAACCTGCGTTTCGTGGTGTCTGTGGCCAAGCAGTATCAGAATCAGGGTTTGAGTCTGCCCGACCTTATTAACGAAGGCAACCTCGGCTTGATTAAGGCGGCCGAGAAGTTCGATGAGACCCGAGGCTTCAAGTTCATATCGTATGCCGTATGGTGGATACGCCAGTCGATCCTGCAGGCGCTGGCCGAGCAGTCGCGTATCGTGCGCCTGCCGTTGAACCAAGTGGGATCGCTCAACAAGATAAACAAGGCATTTGCCCGCTTTGAGCAGGAGCACGAGCGTACGCCGTCGCCCGAGGAGCTGGCCAGCGAGCTGGAACTCCCGAAGGAGAAGGTGTCGGACACGCTGCGTGTGGCCGGCCGCCACATCTCGGTCGACGCACCCTTCGCCGACGGCGAGGACAACAGCCTGCTCGACGTGCTGGTCAATACCGATTCTCCCAATGCCGACCGCGGCCTTATCAACGAGTCGCTCGCTACGGAGGTGAACCGTGCGCTGGAGACCCTGACGGAGCGCGAGCGCGACATTATCAAGTACTTCTTCGGCATAGGCTGCTCGGAGATGACGCTCGAGGAGATTGGCGAAAAGTTCGACCTCACGCGCGAGCGTGTGCGCCAGATCAAGGAGAAGGCCATCCGCCGCCTGCGCCACTCGTCGCGCAGCAAGCTGCTCAAGTCGTATCTGGGATAAAGCGGCGGCGGAATGCGTGCTGGCGATAGCTGTTACGCGCAAAACGCTGAATGAGAATAACACCGATTGTCTTTTGACGGAATCGGTGTTTTTTATTATATATTTGTTTCCGTAATAACCGATCCTAAACTTAATCATGAAAAATATCTTTCTTGCAGGGGCTGTGGCGTTCAGCTTCCTTGCCGCAGGATGCGGCGGGGGCGATGTGGCGTCGGATTCTATCGCGCCGGTGGCGGGCAACTGGACCGACTGCCGTACGGGCGAGTGGCGTTACGGCTTTTATGACGGCATGGCCATCGCGGATGGTGATTTCTGGAGTTACGAGTCTGTTGCGGTGACCGCGTCGCGCGCCGAGATTGTGTTGCATCGGGACGGCGAATCGAAACGGGTGGTATTGCTGCGGGATAATGCTGCGGACAGCCTGTGCCGTGAGCGCAGGGGGCTCTTCTCGCGGCGGCCGCTGGTGCGTGCCACGGGATATGTGGCGGCGACGCGCGGCGACAACCGTACGATGGGCGAGCCGTCGCTCGTGCTGGACTCGGTGACGGTGCGCGGGTATTTGCCCGACGTGGAGGCGGGAACGGAGGTGGCGCTGCGTGTCTCCAATATAATCCATAATGACAATACTTTCGGCGGCATAACCTCAACCGTCGATTCATGCGGGTGTTTCGAGGCGAAGCTGCCTTGCGTATGCCTTTCGGAGGTGGCGGTGGAATGTAGGGCGGCCGACGTGTACGAGTATATGTACTGCGCACCCGGCGACGAGATTATGCTCACACGCGATGCAGCTGCCGGCCGCACCCTTGTTATGGGCGAATATGCGCGGCTCTACAACGAGGAGGAGGCATATCGTCGTTATGTGGAGGAGAAGAACGACTATGTGGATATAGACTATTACGATACCATCCCGCACGAGGCCTATCTCGACCGCGTGCGCAGCGAGGTGGAGGAGGGCGGCGGCCGCCGTATGGAAGGCTTCGCCGCAGCGTCGGAGCCCTTGTCTCGCCGTTTCAAGGAGGCGAACAGGGCGTCGACGCTGCTTTCGATGATAAATTATGCGTCATACAGGAGGTTTGCCCTGCGGCCCGACGGCAAGGATCGTCTGCCCGAATGCTATGCTTCATACCTCGACAGCGCCGTTGCCGCCCTGCCGCCGCAGTTCCGCATGTCGTGGAGCGATCCGAACGTATATTTCAACGTCCGAACGGGCGGAAGCCGCGGCTCGAAGAGCTATTCGGCGGTGATCGAGACGCTGCTGTACATGGACGAACACGGTATCAGGGCGCTATCCGAGACCGAAAGAGGGGCCATCGAGGTCTATAACGACGGCATGGAAGCCTTGGGTAACGGCACCATGTCGGCCGAAGCGTTGCCCGACAGTTTCAGAGCTGCGGTCGACAGCCTGAATGCGTTGTGGTCGGGTGACAAGGTGCAGGCGTTCGTCAAGGAGAAGGGGGATAAGTTCATCGAGGAGATAGTGGATGTGCGTATGGCAATACTCGACCCCTTGGAGAAGATCGTGCAGAGCGGAGTGGACCGCCGCTTCGAAGAGTTATGCGCGGCCAACCTCTTCATGGCGGACATATTTTACCGGCAGCACTCGATGGGGGAGTTGTGGTTTTCGGAAATGCGAAAACATATAACCGATCCGGTATTGCGCCGCTGTATCGAGGCCGAGAACGAGAAATATCTGGCGATAGAGAATACGGGGTTCGACTATCCTGCGAGTATAATGCCGTCGGAGCCATATGCCGCCGAGAGCGACGCCGAACAGCTATGGAGACAGATTGCGGAGCGGTATCGAGGCAAGGTCGTGGCGATAGACTTCTGGGGTACGTGGTGCGTGCCGTGCCGCGAGGAGATGCCCGCGGTGAAGGATCTGGCGGCGCAATATGCCGGCAAGGATGTGGTTTTCGTATTCCTTGCGTACCGGTCGCCAGAGGATAGCTGGCTGAACGTAATCCGCGAGCTGGGGATGACGGCGCCCAATATCGTACACTTCAACCTTCCCGACGGGCAGATGCAGCTGTTGGTCGAGAAGTTCGGCGTGACAAGTTATCCGATGCATATCCTCGTAGACCGTAAAGGTAACATACGGCCCGAAAACGTGCCGGGGTTGTGGGTCGACGACAAGGCCCTTCCGGATGCCATCGACAGGCTGCTGGATTGACCGCCGTTTGATACGGTAAGGCAAAACGGGCCGCCCGACCGATGGGCGGCCCGCTTTGAGTTTGTGGGTGTATAAGGGTTGCCCTTACGGCGCGGAAACTGTGTAGAGCCGCAGGATATTGGCTTGTCCCTTTTGCGGAAGGGCTACCATACGATAGGACTCTTGCCTATGCTCTCGAGGTAGGCGTTGGCCTGTGAGAAGTGGCGGCATCCGAAAAAGCCCCGATATACGGACAGTGGCGATGGGTGTACGCTGCGCAGTACGAGGTTGCGTGCCGGGTCTGCTATCTGTCCCTTGCGCTGGGCATAACTTCCCCACAACATGTAGACGATACCCTGTTTGCGTTCGGCGATAAGCCTTACGACGGCATCCGTGAACTGTTCCCATCCGTGCCCCGCGTGCGAGGCCGCCTGATGCGCCCTGACCGTAAGCACCGAGTTCAGGAGCAGCACCCCCTGCTCGGCCCAGCGGTCGAGGTTGCCGCTTTCGGGTACGGGCGTGCCCGTGTCGTCGCGTATCTCCTGAAATATGTTCTGCAGCGAGGGCGGGAATGCCACGCCGTCATTGACCGAGAAACAGAGCCCGTTGGCCTGCCCTTCGCCGTGGTAGGGGTCCTGCCCTATGATGACGACTTTCAGGCGGTCGAAGGGACATTTGTCGAAGGCGCGGAATATGTTGCGTCCCGCCGGAAAGATACGCTGTGAGGCGTACTCGGCACGGACGAAACGTGTCAGTTCCTCGAAATACGGTTTGTCGAATTCCGGTTGCAGCAAGGCTTTCCAGTCGGCTGCGATCTTAACGTCCATGTAAAAAAATCTTAAGGTTTTTGTGTTTGTAAAAATATGAAAAAAAGGTAACTTTGCCAAAAGTTAATATACAGTATGTTATGAAAAGGGTTTTTGTCATGATCCTGCTGCTCGTGGCGGCAGGTCAGTGCGTCGAGGCCAAGAAGCCCGCGCAGAATAGTTCCAAAGTCAAGAATATCATATACATGATCGGCGACGGAATGGGGTTGTGCCATGTGTCGATGCTTCAGGTGGAGGAAAAGTATGCCCCCACGGCATTCGACCGCGCGCAAAACCTCGCCTTGCTGAAAACCCACTCGGCCAACAACCGCGTGACCGACTCGGCGGCCGCGGGGACTGCTCTCGCCACGGGATTCAAGACCGACAACGGCACGCTGGGACAGCTGCCCGACGGTACGCCCGTAGAGTCGATCATGGCCAAGGCACAAAAAAAGAAGGATTATGCTACGGGATTGGTCGTGACGTGCTACCTGCAGCATGCCACGCCTGCAGCTTTCTATGCCCATGTGAAGGGCCGCGGCGATTCGGACCAGATTTCGCGCGACTTCATGCAGAGCGGCGTGGACGTGGCTTTCGGCGGCGGTAAGGAGCTGTTCGAGAAGGCATACGAGGAGAGCGGCGAGGATTATGCCGACCTGCTTAAGGATAAGGGATACGAGGTCATATACGACCAAGCCGACATGGAAGGCATACATTCGGGCCGCGTCGTCGGCCTGTTCGCCAAGGAGAACCTCCCCGAGTTGAAGGATGGCCGCGGCGACTATCTCGCACGCGCTACGGATAAGGCGCTCGAGATCCTGACGGCGAATGTGAAGGCAGACAAGAAGGACGGTTTCGTAATTATGGTCGAGGGCTCGCAGATAGACTACCGGTCGCATGCCAACGATCTGGAGGGTATCCTCGCCGAGATGCGCGACTTCGAGAAGGCCGTAAAGGTGGCCATGGACTATGCCGATACGCACGAGGGTACGTTGGTGGTGGTATGTGCCGACCATGAGACGTCGGGTATGACCATCCCGAGCAACAAGACCGACTTCACGCTGCCCGAGAGCGGTATAAGCTACGATTTCAGCACGTCGGGCCACACGGGTGTCATGGTGCCCGTATACCTCTATGG
>CASFQF010000090.1 GCA_949296635.1 uncultured Alistipes sp.
GGACTTGAAGGTCTTCCACGCCTCCCAGCCGCCCGTCGTCGGGATCTCCACGGTGGATATGAGCCTGCCGTCCGCACTGTCGAGGCGCACCTCGATACGGCCGCCGCGCAGGGCGCTCGCCGCCGCCACGCGCAGCTCGCCGGGGCCCTCGGCACCGAAGTCCACCTCGCGCACCTTGATCCAGTCGCCATCGTGCGTATCCGCTACATATACGCCCGTCTTGGCGTTGGGTTCGGTCCTGACGCCGCGAGAGAAGGCAATGGTCTCGGCCTCGACGCGGCGGTACGGGTCGAGCGTACCTACGGGAGCCACTCCCTCGGCCGTAGCGTTGATTACGGGGAAGGTGCCGTCGTCGTTATACGTAAACTGCTCCACCGCAACCGAACGGCCGAAGCCGCCGCCTCCGGGCAGCTTGCCCGTGTGATAGAAGAAATACGAGTTGCCCTTGTAGTCTATCACACCGCAATGGTTGGTGAACGACCCCGTATCCTGCAGCGGCATGATCTCGCCCATATAGCGCCACGTCCCTGCGGGACCCTTGCCCATCGAGTAGGCTATATGCTCGGGCACGCCGCCTGCGGCGTAGAGCAGGTAATAGTCGTCGCCGCGGCGGTAAAACCACGGGCCTTCGGTGTAGATGTCGGTATACTTCTCCCCCTTGACGCGCGCCTCGGGGTTCGGGGCGCCGAAACTCTCGACCGTCTGGTCGAGCTTGCGCACCTCACCCTTGAGCGAGACCATATCCTCGTTCAACTCCGCGAAGTAGATGTTCGGGTTGCCCCAATAGAGGTATGCCCGCCCGTCGTCGTCGATGAAGACCGTGGGGTCGATATAGTCCCAGCTGCCCTCATACAGGGGCTTGCCTATGGCATCCCTGAATGGGCCCGTGGGCGAATCGCCCACCGCCACGCCTATGGCCATGGTATTGCTCAGCTTCGAGTGCAGGCACACGTACCAATAGAACCTGCCGTTGCGCTCGACGCACTGCGCCGCCCACGCGCGGTCGTCGCCCCACTCGAACGACTCGATGGCCAGCGGCGATCCGTGATCCGTCCAGTTGACCATATCCTCGGTCGAGTAGACGCGCCACTCCTGCATCCAGAAGAAGTCGGCCCCGTCCTCGTCATGTCCCGTATATACGTACAGGCGGCCGTCATGCACCATCGGTGCGGGGTCGGTCGTATAGCATGTCTGCACGATGGGGTTCTGCGCCGCCGCAGGCCACACCGCCGCCGCAACTGCGGCCGCGGCGATATATTTCAATGCATTGCTCATGGTAGTCACGCTATTCGGTTATAACTACGGCTCCGTTCTTGGGGATCGAGACGGCAACCTCACCGCGCTTGCCCACCTTCGTCGTGTGAACCGAGCCCTCGAGCTTGTCGTTGTCCTCATACATCGTGACCTCACCCTCGATGCCCAGCGCCGCAAGGTCGATCTTCGTCTTCAAGGTCTCCTCCTGTGCGTTTATGCCCACGACATACCACGTGTCGCCGTGGCGGCGCGCCATGATGACATAGCGGCCCGGGTAGCCGTCGATGAACTTCACGTCGTCCCACGTCGTAGGCACCCTCTTCATGAAGTCGACAGCCCACGCGGGGGCGTCATGCAGGTTGTTCGGCGCCATGGCGAAGTGCTGCACGGGGCTCTGGAACATCACGGCCGTAGCCAGCGCGAATACGTCCGACGTCACGCGCATGCTGCCGCCGGGCTTGTTGGCGGCATTGTAGTAGCGGTTCAGGGTGCTGCCGCCGAAATCCATACTGCCAACCGTATTGCGGATGAAGGGGTGCATGCAGGCGTTGAAGGCCTCGGCATCGCAGCTGCCCTGCGAGAAGTTCATATTCTCGCTGGCCAGCACAGCCTCGCTCGCGGCATAGTTGGGATACATGCGTTCCCAGCCGCGCGGCAGCGTACAGCCGTGGAATATAACCAGCAGGCCGAAGTCGTTGGCGTCGGCAAGGATCTCCTCGTAGAGCTGCATGGCCATCTGCTTGTCGCTGCCGAAGAAGTCGACCTTGATACCCTTGATGCCTATGCTCTGCATCCAGCGCATCTCCTTGCGGCGCTCGATTATGTTGTCCATCCTGCCGCGGGGGCCCTGCGGCGCATCGTTCCAATAGCCGTTGGAGTTGTACCAGAGGTAGAGGCCCACACCCTTCGATGCGGCGTATGCGGCCAGCTCCTCGACACGGTCATAGCCCACCTGCGTATCCCACAGGGCGTCGACCAGCACCGTGCGGTAGCCCATATCGGCGCAGAAGTCGATATAGCGGCGCTGCACGTCGTAGTTCATGCTGCCGTCGCCGGCGATGATCCAGCTCCACGTGCCGCAGCCGTACTCGGCCGAGTAGTCCTTCGAGGGCTCGTAGCGGCGCTCCACCACGTCGAACGGAACCGTTGTCTCCATGATCGGGGCCAGCGTGGCACCCACGGTGACCGTACGCCACGGCGTGCGCCCGGGCAGCGTCACACCCGGCGCGGCGGTGCCGTTGCCGTTGAACTCCGACTGCTGCGGGAAGCCGATGGTATAGAGGCCGCCATCCCCGCCCATGAGGCGCGAGGCGCAGTAGTAGCTGTCGACACCCGTCTCCGAGACGAGGATCCAGCCCTTGCCGCCGTTGCGGAAGAGGCACGGGAACGAGTAGCCCTCGCCGTAGCCGTTCTTGCCCATCGTATCGTCGACCGTATACGGGGTCTCATAGCTCGGCGTAGTGCGGGCGAAGCCGCCCATTGCACCGCTCTGCGGGCAGAGGAACGTGGTCGTACCCTCTGCCATGCGGAAGCCCGTAGCCTCGCTCTCCACGACACAGCAGCGGGCCTCGCCCGTACGGTGGAGGTTGTAGCGGAAGGCCACGTCGTTGTTGCCGACGCTGAACTCCACGTCGAATACCGTCTTGCCATCCTGCACGAAGGGCACACGCACGCGGTTGGCCGTATAATGCACCGTACTCTTCTTTATATTCTTCAGGCTGTATGTCTCCTCGACGGCCTCGATCTCCGTCTGTTCGCCCAGAGCCAGACCCTGCGTGAAATCGTCCACATTGGTCTTCAGGCCGAGCGGCGACGGCGCGAGGAACACCCCGCCGTCATACGTCACGCTGTACGAGGCCCGGCCGCCTTCGTCCGACACAACCACTTCGAGCCTTCCGTCGGGGCTCGCAATACGTCTTTCGCCCGCATTGAGCGTCGCGGCACAACATACGGCCGCCACAAACAATAACACTCTTTTCATTCTCTCTACACTGTTTTATTTTCACATCCATACCGCAGCGTCCGCCGCAGGTAATATTAATCCCGTATGCGTTCGTAATCGAAGAAGTCGACATCGACATGTCCCCCCGTCTGCCGCGTAGCATAGTTGAAGATGGCGAACTTCGTCCCCATGAAGAACCGGCGGTAGTCGAACACCATCCTGAAGTCGCGCCCTACGGGTGTCCACGTCCTGTTGTCGTAACTGTACCGGAACGAGGCCATGTCGCGGCCCGGACGGAAGTCGCCGTCGATACGCAGGTATACCATGTCGGAGGTCAGTTCCACCGTCTCGAACACCTCGCGCGCCACGCCGGTGACGCTCTTCGTATCGTCCGCGAGGTTGACACGCTCGCTCCGCATCGACAGGTACTTCCTGCCGTCGCGGCACTCCACGGCCAGCACGCCCGAATCGCCGTTGAAGGCGGCGAAACCCGCCACGTCGCCATCCTTCATGCCCGAGAGGTCCAATGCCACGATGCCGCGGCACCCGGGTCCCTCCATACGCTGCGTGAGGGTGTTCGGCGCCACAAAGAGGTTGTCCGCCACACGCCCCGTCGTCAGGCGCAGCCAGCCGCGCCGCTCGCGCAGCGACCAGCACGAGTCGATTGGATTGTGGTTCCACTGCCAATCCAGCTTGAGACGCCTGCCGCCGAAGTCGTCGCTCACGACCAGCCCCTGCGATGCGCGCCCCGCCGCAGGCTTCTCCATCACCTCGGGCACATGCCCCGCCGCGTCGCCCAGCATGGGCCAGCCGTCGACCCAGCGGCAGGGCATAAGCATGGGCACGCGCCCCACGCCGCCACGGTCTTGGAATATCACGCCGTACCAATTGTCCTTGCCGTCATCAACGATCGTACCCTGCGCCACACCCCCGTAGGGCCCGAACGGAACATCGAGAATGACCTTCTTCTCGTAGGGCCCCATGATGTTGTCGGCACGGTAGCACACCTGCCGCCGTATGCCGCCCCCGGGCCACGAGATCATCAGCACATAGTAGCGGCCGTCGCGCTTTATCACGCGGCTGCCCTCCAGAAGCCCCGTCTCGTCGGCGCCGCGCTCGAAGACACGGGCGTCCACACCGCCCGGCATCACGTCCGTAAGGTCGGGCTTCAACTCGCGCACCTGTCCCGCGCCGTAGAACATGTATACGCGGCCATCGTCGTCGAACAGCAGCGAGGCGTCATGGAAATGGGGTATGCGCGACACGAGGGTCCACTCGCCCGCCGGGTCCTTCGCCTTGTATACATATCCGCGGAACGGGGTGTCGTTGGGCGAGAAGTAGGCGTAGTACATGCCGTCGTGGTATCGCAGCGACGTGGCCCACTGCCCGCGGCCGTAGACCGTGCCGCCGATAAGGTCATAGCTCGGCTTGTCCTCCAGACGGTCGAATATGTACCCCACCGTCCGCCAGTTCACCAGATCCCGCGAGTGCATGACGGGCGCCCCGGGCATAAGGTGCATCGTCGTGCTCACCATATAGTAGTCGTCACCCACACGTATCACGTCGGGGTCGGGCACGTCGGCCCACAGCACGGGGTTGGTGAAGGTCCCGTCGCCGTTGTCGCTCGACTGCGCGCACGCACCCCACACGGTGCAAAGGGCACATACGGCGGCAGCCGCACCCATGACAAATCTCCGTTTTCCAATCATCGCCGTCTATCTTACATTGTGTTACTTTGCCGTGAAGACATATTGTTCTCCGGCCTTTGTCTTTATGTCGTATTCATATACCTTCCGCAACTCTGGGCTCTTCGGTGCGGCCAGCTCCTCCGACACCAGCGGTTCGGCGATCTCGGCCGGAGCGAACAACTCGTTCGGGCACTTGCCCTTGGCAGGTTTCAGGCCGCGCCCCGTCAGGGGTACATACGAACGCAGGCGCAGCACCCCGCCGGCACGCGACGTCACCACGGCACGGGAGAGCTCCCCGTCTTCCCACTCCATATCCACGACGAAGCTGCCGCGCGCGACCAGCCCCCTGACGCTGCCGTGCTCACCCCACGCATCGGGCAGCGCGGGAAGCAGATGCACCGCCCCGTCGTGGCTCTGCAACAGCATCTCGGCCACACCCGCCGTGAAACCGAAGTTGCCGTCGATCTGGAACGGGGGATGGGCGCAGAAAAGGTTGGGATATGTACGTCCCGCGCCGTAGCGCCTCGTCAGGCCGTCGTTGGGCAGCAGGTTCAACATATTCTGTATGATACGGTAGGCATGGTTGCCGTCCTGCATGCGGGCCCAGAAGTTGATCTTCCAGCCTATGCTCCAACCCGTAGCCATGTCTCCGCGCTGCAGCAGCGTCTGTTTCGCCGCCTCAAACAGCAGCGGATGGCTGTAGGGCGAGACCTGATTGCTCGGATAGAGTCCGTAGAGGTGCGATATGTGGCGGTGCTGGTCGCGCGGGTCGTCCAGATCCTCGAGCCACTCCTGAAGCTGGTTGTAGCGCCCTATGCGCATCGGGGCGAGGCGGACGATCATGCGGCGCAGCGAGTCGGCATACTTGCGGCTCCCGCCCAGCGTCTCGCACGCCCGCAGCGTGCTGCTCAGGGCATCGAACGCTATCTGGTTGTCCATCGTGCAGCCGGCCGTTATCGCCACCCCGTCGGGGCCGTGTTCGGGCGACACCGAAGGTGCCGTCACCATCCACCCGTATGCCGGATGCTCCGTCAGCGCCGTGAGATAGAAGTCGGCCGTACCCTTCAGCACGGGATAGCAGCGGCGCAGGAACTCCTTGTCCCCCGTAAACAGGTAGTGCTGCCACAGATGCTGCGCCAGCCATGCCCCGCCGTTGGGCCACATGCCCGTCTCGGCATAGTCGACGGGGCCCGTCACACGCCACAGGTCGGTATTGTGGTGCGTCACCCAGCCGCGGGCGCCGTAGAGCTCGCGCGCCGTCGACTGTCCCGTATGCGAAAGCTCCTCCACCATGCGGAACAACGGTTCGTGCGTCTCCGAGAGGTTGGTCACCTCGGCCGGCCAATAGTTCATCTCGGTGTTTATGTTTATCGTGTACTTGCTGTCCCACGGGGCGTTCTTCTCACGGTTCCATATACCCTGCAGCGTAGCGGGCTGGCCCCCGGGCTGCGACGAGCTTATCAGCAGATAGCGTCCGAACTGGAACAGCAGCGCCGGCAGCGAGGGGTCGTTTCCCTCGTTGAAGGCCGCCACACGGCGGTCGGTGTCGAGCGCGGCACTCTCGCTCTCGGGCAGCGACAGTTCCACGCGGCCGAACTGCCGCCCGTATATGTCGCGGTGCTCCGCCAGCAGGTCATCGTAGATCTTGGCGCAGGCACCCTCCAAAGCCGCCTCGACCTTTGCGCGGGCGTCACCCGACACGTCGTCGTAACGGACGAAATTCGTCGCCGCGGAGATATATATGGTAGCCGCAGCAGCTCCCTTCACGCACAGCCGCTCCCCCACGGCCGACACCTCGCCGTCGGTGACCACACGGGCCGCAGCCACGGCCTTCAATGCCGCGGGTATGCCCTCCTGCTCCACGCCGGCACACTCCACGACAAGGTCCCTGCCCTCGGCCGCAACCGAGTATTCCAGCGGGCACGTGTACGACATGTCGAACGACAGCGCCCCCGCCTTGCCGGCCTCGAGACGCACGACCAGCACATTGTCCGAGAACGACGTGAAGGCCGTACGGCTGTATTCCACGCCGCCAGCCTCGTATACAGTCGACGCCACGGCGTCGCGCAGGTCCAGCGAGCGGCCGTACCGTCCGGCCCCGTCGCCGTGGGCGAAGTCGAGCCTGAACGTTCCCAAAGGCAGGTAGCGCATGCCGTGGTGCGGCGTGAAGAACTGCGCGTCGATCATGGCGCGGGCATCGGCCGCGCGCCCCTCGAATATGAGGCGCCGCACCTCGTCGAGATGGCGGCTGGCCCCCGCGCGGTTGTTGTTATGCGGCGACCCTGCCCAGAAGGTCTCCTCGTTGAGGTCTATCTGCTCGCTGCCGACGCCGCCGTAAATCATCGCGCCAAGGTGCGAGTTGCCCAACGGCAACGCCTCCCACCATGTGGCGGCAGGAGCCGAATAACGCAATTTCAGTTCGTCCGCGCCGTCCGCCGCGGCACGGCATGCCAGCATCGACAGGACTACAGCCCCTACTATACGTAGATGTTTCATCATAACTAAAAATATTGCGAAATCCGACGACGGAGTAACTTTCAAATCGTCCCCTTCGATTTTTTTTGCGGGCGATTCCGATACGCCGGCACATTACAAAGTTATTCTATTTATGCGAAATAGCAACACCTTAGCGTCGAAATAATCATAAGCGCCGCGGCCTGCCGTACCATTACTTGGATATGTCGCATTTTTTTACGAACATTGCGAACCGATTGGATATGGGGACATTCGCGCCTCCGCGCCTCCTCTCCGAAAGCGCCACACAGGCGCCGGAAAACCGTACGAACTTAACCGAAACTAAATACAACGCGACTATGAAAAAGATCCTCTCTCTCATGGTATCGGGGACATGTGCGCTGTTCGCCCTCTCGTGTAGCGGCGGCTTCACCCCCGAGGCCGGCACCCCCGTCTTCGGCAGCTTCACCTACACGGGCGCCGACGCCGTCTACGAGCAGAACCCACTCGGCGGGGGCGAGTTCTACACCCCGATCCTTCAGGGGTGCTACCCCGACCCGAGCATCTGCCGCAAGGGCGGCGACTACTACGTGGTATGCTCGTCGTTCGCCATCAACCCGGGCGTACCCATCTTCCACTCGACCGATCTTGTGAACTGGCGCCAGATAGGCCACGTTCTGGACCGCGCCTCGCAGCTCAAGGTCGAGGATACGGGCATCAGCGCCGGCATCTACGCCCCCACCATACGCTACAACCCCCACAACGACACCTTCTACATGATCACGACGCAGTTTGCCGGCGGCATAGGAGAACATCGATGCTTCGTCATAGTCACCATAGGCATGAAGGGAATCGACCTGAAAGTCGAGCCATTGGAATTACTGAGCTTGGTGACAGAATGATTTATCGGGTTGGGTCTATTTGTGGTTGCGATACTTATAGTAAACGCCTAAGAAAATCAGCTAGACCAAGCGCCTACTTTGCTCTGTATGAAAAAGAGTTTGGGCATACATGGTCTAAGAATTATTATCTTTAATTAAAACATTGAGGATAGAACGGGCATCTATCGCCTTATGGAGATGCAGGATACGCCGCCCTGCCA
>CASFQF010000091.1 GCA_949296635.1 uncultured Alistipes sp.
ACTTTTCGAGTGCCATTGTCGTGTAAATTGTCTAATAGTCTAATTATCGGCCACAAAGATATACAAAATTGTATAATCTGGTTCCATGCCGGCGGTGATACTTCGTTTTTTGTGCGGCAATCCACTCCGCCGGTGCATGACGGTGTATTGTATCTGTCGTACGTATGCCGTACGCACCGCTGCCGGTGCCCATGGCGGCGGAACTCTGAACCTTCGGGAACGGCAGACAGCGAGGCGGAACCCGATGAAGGGTTACGCCTCGCTGTTGAGAGCGTTCCGGTACCTATTTCGCGCTTGCCGGGCGCGATGCGGGTGCCGCGCCGAACTCCTTGTTCGGGGTGGCGCCCATGACGAAATGCAGTTCCCCTCCGGCCATGATGTCGTCGTATGTTATGTACGACTTGTCGTACGGCGCTCCGTTGAGGGTCGCCGACTGTATGTAGATGTTCGTGTCGCTGTTGCCCTCGGCCGTGACGGTGAAAGTGCGGCCGTTTTCCAACTCCACGCTCAAACGGGGGAAGAGCGGCGAGCCGAATACGAATATGCCGTTCGAGGGGTTCACCTGATAGAAACCCATGGCCGACATGATGTACCATGCCGACATCTGGCCGCAATCCTCGTTGCCTATGATGCCGTCCGGTTGGTCGGTATAGAATTCACGGTCGATGTACCGCACCTTCTCGGCCGTTTTCCACTGCTGGCCCGCATAGGGGTAGAGATATGCCACGTGGTGGCTCGGCTCGTTGCCGTGGGCGTATTGTCCTATCAGTCCGCTGATGTCGCTCGACGCCTCGGCGCCCATGTCGCCTTCGACCGTGAAGAGCGAGTCGAGTTTGGTGACGAAGGCTTCGTCGCCGCCCATCAGGCCGATGAGCCCTTCGGGGTGCTGCGGCACGAAGAAGGTGTATTGCCAACCCGTACCCTCGGTGAAGTCGCCGACGCTGTGTACCGACTTGAACGGGTCGTAGGGCGTACGCCACGAGCCGTCGTCCATTTTGGGCCGTATGTAGTTGAGCGTGCGGTCGAAATACTCTTCGTATGCATGGCCGCGGCGCATGTACTCCTCATATATGTCGTTGCGTCCCATCTGTTTTGCCATAAGGGCCGTGCCCCAGTCGTCGGCAGCATATTCCAAAGCTATGGAAGTCGCCTCGTGTACCTTGTCGCAGGGGATGTATCCCTTCTCCAACAGGTATGGCACGCCGTTCTGGCGCGGGTTGGTGGCCGTCGACACCATCGCCTCGAGAGCCTTCTCGGCATCATAGCCCCGTATGCCCTTGAGGTAGGCGTCGGCGATGATGGGTACCGAACTGTAGCCGGGCATGCAGTTGGTCTCGCCGCCCACGAGTGTCCAGATGGGCAGTTTGCCCTGCTCGTCGTATATGCTGAGGAACGAGCGCACGATATTGTCCACCATCGAGGGCGAGAGGATTGTCAGCAGCGGGTTGAGCGTGCGGTAGGTATCCCACAGCGAGAAGCATGAGTAGTTGGTCCAGCCGTCGGCCGTACGCACCTTGTCGTCTATGCCGCGGTACTCGCCGTTTACGTCGCAGTAGATCGTGGGGGCGATCATGGCGTGGTACATGGCCGTGTAGAATATCTTTTCCGTGCGCGGGTCTCCGCCCTCGACCTTGACTGTTGCCAGACGGTCGTTCCACTTCTTTGCAGCCTCGGCTTCGACCTTGCCGAAACGGAATCCGTCGGTCTCGGCATCCATGTTCATGCGGGCATTCCGGCAGCTGACGGACGATATTGCCACGCGCAGCGATACCTCGGTCGGGTTGCCCTCGAACGTGACGACACCCTTTACGCCGCGGCCCGTGAGGCTATCGCCGCTGCCCGCGGCGGGGGTGTCGCCCTCGAAGAGAGCCAGCGACGCTATGGGCTGCTCGCTGCGCAGGCAGAAGTATACCTTGTGCAGGGGGCTCCAGCCGTGCGAGAAACGGTATCCCTCGATGGTATTGGCGTCGACCTTTGTCAGGCAGGTCTCGTAGGCCGAGTCTCCGTTGCCCTCCTGAAGGTTTATCAGGAGGCGGGGCGTCTCGCCCGCGGGGTATGTATAGCGGTGAAGGGCCACGCGCTCGGTTGCCGTAAGCTCCGCGCGCACGCCGTTGTCCATCGTCAGGGCGTAATATCCCGGGCGTACCGTTTCGTTGTCGTGAGAGTAGTACGACGAGCACGACCCCGATATGTCGTTCTGTTCGCCGCGGGCCGTACGCACCTCCCCCGTATACGGCATGAGGAGGATGTCTCCGAGGTCGGCGCATCCCGTACCGCTCAGGTGGGTGTGAGTGAATCCTATGACGATGCTGTCGGAATAGTGGTATCCCGAGCACCAGTCCCAGCCCTTGTGTATGTTTTGCGGGCCGGCCTGTATCATGCCGTTGGGGACGTTGGCCCCGACGAAGACGTGTCCGTGGCCTCCCGACCCGATGTACGGGTCGACCTTGGCCGTGTAGTCCGTACCGCCGCATGCGGCGACGGCAATGGCCGCAAGTGCGGCGAATGCAGATGCTAAAGGTTTCATTGCCTGCATGGTTTAATGTTTTTCATTCGAGAACGAATAGGGGCGGTCGCTCTTGGCCGTGCCGCGTTTGGTGTTGGGCGTGTCGGTCATCGTTATCTCGATTTTCCCGCCGTTCATTATCTGCTCGTGCGTAAGGTAGTTCTTTGTGTAGCGCTTGCCGTCGAGCTTCATCTCCTCGATGAAACGGTTGCCGGCGCTGTTGTCGGGGGCGTCGATCTCGAGCGTATTGCCGTTTTCGAGGTGCAGCACAGCCTTCTTGAACAGGGGCGCGCCCATGATGTACTGGTCAGTGCCCGGACATACGGGATAGAATCCCAACGCCGAGAATACATACCATGCCGAGGTCTGCCCGTTGTCCTCGTCGCCGCAGTAGCCGTCCGGTGTGGCCGAGTAGAGCCTGTTCATCACCTCGCGCACCCAATACTGGGCCTTCCAAGGCTGGCCGGCATAGTCGTACAGGTAGATCATGTGCTGTATGGGCTGGTTGCCGTGGGCGTAGTTACCCATGTTCATTACGGTCATCTCGCGGATCTCGTGTATCGTGCCGCCGTAGTAGCTGTCGTCGTATGCGGGCGGTACGGTGAATACCGAGTCGAGCATGGCGACGAACTCGTCATCGCCGCCCATAAGGTCGATAAGACCCTGCGGGTCGTGGAACACCGACCATGTGTAGTGCCAGCTGTTGCCCTCGGTGAAGGCGTCGCCCCACTTGAGCGGTGAGAAAGGCTTCATGAACTCTCCGTCCTTGTTGCGGCCGCGCATGAGGCGGGTCTCGGGATCGAATACGTTGCGGTAGTTCATGGCGCGCTTGGCGTAGAGTTCCACTTCGTCCTTGCTGCGGCCGAGGGCCTTGGCCATGCGGTATATGCACCAGTCGTCGTAGGCGTATTCGAGCGTGCGGGCCACGTTTTCGTTGATATTCACGTCGTATGGCACGTACCCGAGTTCATTGTAGTACTGGTATCCCGTGCGGCCTGTCGAGCCGATGCGGGGATGTACGCTGTTGGCGCCGTGCAACAGCCCCTCGTATAGCGTTTCGGGGTCATTGACCTTTACGCCTTTCAGGTAGGCGTCGGCAAGCACCGAAGCCGAATTGTTGCCTATCATGCAGCCGCGGTGTCCCGGACTGGCCCACTCGGGGAAGAAGCCGCTCTCGCGGTATACGTTCAGCAGGCCCTCCTGCATCTTGAGGTTTTCCGACGGGTAGAGTACGTTGAGCAACGGGAAGAGGCAGCGGAACGTATCCCAGAAGCCCGTCCCCGTATAGTAGTAACCCTTCTCGACGGTGCCCTTCTCGGGACTGTAATGGAGAATCTCTCCCGTGTCGCTTATCTCGTAGAACTTGTGCGGGAAGAGTGTCGAACGGTAGAGGCACGAGTAGAAGGTGCGTGTCTGGTCGAGGTCGCCGCCGCTGACCTCTATGCGTCCCAGCACCTCGTTCCACGCCTTGCGGCCTTTCTCGGCTACCTGCTCTAACGTATCCTCGCCCAGCTCCTCGAGGTTAGTGAGCGCCTGCTCGGGGCTTATGAACGATGACGCCACGCGGGCATGCACCTTCTCGCCCTTGTGTGTGGCGAAGCCTATTATTGCGCCGGCGTGGCCGCATTGCTGCTTGGACTGGCCTTCGTGAATCTCCCCGTCGGCGACGGTGGCCGTGTATTCGAACGGCTTGTCGAATTCGATGACGAAATAATTTTTGAAATCGCGGGGTACGCCGCCGCTGTTGCGGGTCGTATATCCCGTGATACGGTTGTTGGCCTTGTCGATCTCTACGGCCGAGCCGTGGTCGAAGGCGTCTATCACAACATACGAGTTGTCCGAGTCGGGGAAGGTGAAACGGAAGATTGCGGCGCGGTCGGTGGGGGCGAACTCCGTTACCACGTCGTGTTCGGCCAGATATACTTTGTAGTAATAGGCCTTTGCCACCTCGCCCTTGTGCGAGAACCAGCTGGCGCGCTTGTTCTGATCGAAGACGGGGGCCCCGACGACGGGCATTATCGAGAACTGCCCGAAGTCGTTGATCCACGGGCTGGGCTGGTGCGTCTGCTTGAAGCCACGGATCTTGTTGTCGGTGTATACGTACTGCCAGCCGTTGCCCATTTCGCCGGTCTGCGGCGTCCAGAAGTTCATGCCCCACGGGCGGGCGATGGCGGGGTAGGTGTTGCCTGTAGAGAGTTCGAATGTCGAGAGCGTGCCGACCAATGGGTTCACGTAGTCTACAGGCGAGAAGTAGCCTTGCTGCGCGGCTGTGGGCGTCGATGCCAGAACAAGAGCGCATGCGAGTGCTGAAATTGTTTTCTTGAGCATATTCTGATTAGTGGTTTTATAGTCTGTTCCGAGCCTCAAAATTATGAAAAAATCGTAAAACGGTCAATCTTTTCGTCTGTGTGCGGCCTTAAAACAGGGCGGTACCGCGGCATATGCCGCGGTACCGCCGGTGCGATGGCTTGTGGCAGCGCTCTTGCGCGAGGCTTTTTACTTGGTGACGGAACCCTTCCATACGGTGCTGTTGCCGCAGTTGTCCGTAAGGGTGAAGCTCACTTCGTGCTTTGTCCCGCCCGTGATTCCTTCGGCGTCGAGGTCTATCGTGGCGCGGGCATGTTTGGGCGAGTAGTCGACGGCGACCCAGCGGCCGTTTACCGTGGCCGAGTAGCTGCCTATGCCCGAGAAATTGTCGGCTATGCGGAACGAGATCGTGCGCCGTGTGCGGCAGTCTTCGCCGTCCTTGAATGCGGGGCGTATCGTAGGGGGTGCGGCGTCGGCCGCAAGGCAGTAGGTACCGAGCGTCGAGGTCTGTGCCGTAAGCGCGCCGTCGGCGTATTTACCCCCGACGTAGGAGAGCGAGCCGTCGGATGCGACCGAGGCCATCGCCGTATGGCGCTGGAGGGCCTTGTCGACGGGGACGGTGAAGGTCACGGTTATGCTTTTGTGCAGCGGTATGCTCTTGTCGAGTACGCGGTATGCGGGCGAGAGCACCTTGACGGTAGTGTCGGCGTGGGGGCGTACGTCAGCATGCTCTATGTCCGCTGCGACCGGCTCGTATAGGGCGCCGCGCGGGACTGTTACGCTGAAGATGCTGTCGATGCGGGCCGTGAAATCGCTGCCGCGGCGTACGATTTTACTCTCCGGGTCGATGCGGCCTTTGAAGCATTCGCTGTCGGGCTTGCCCTCTATCTCGAACGACAGGGTAGATACGTTGCCGCAGTCGTCGGCCGCTTCTATCGAGACCGTGCGGCGTTCGCCTTCGGCTGCCGAGACGAGACCGCGGTTTTCGATGACGGTATAGAAGTAGCTTGTCCCCCCTTCGAGATGGGTCATGCGTATGGCCTCGTTGCGCGAGGAGCGCTGGATGGGGTAGTATGATACCGAGTTGCAGTAGCGCGAGAAGTCGAATGGAAAGCCGTCGTTGCGGTATTCGAATATGGGTCGGCCGTCGAGCCGCTCGGTGACACGGTATACGCCGTAGGTGTTGGCACAGTCGTTCTTGCGGTCCGACACCTCGATTATGAAGTAGCCGCGGCGCCCGACCTTGACGGGGGCGGCCTGCGTGAGCGTATATACGGATTCCGCACCCGCCTCCGCGCTCTTCTGCAGGGCGTATGTGCGCAGGGCGCTGTGTACGGGTATGTTGCGCACGGTGTCGACCTCAACATAGTGCAGTTTCATCATCAGGGGGGCGATGTCGTCCTTGGGTTTGAGGATACGTTGCTGTATGACGTTCAGTGTCTTCTGCGTGCGCGAGTCCCGTATTTCGAAATGCAGGTGCGGGCCGCCCGACGACCCCGTATCGCCCGAGCGGGCGATCTCCTCGCCGCGTTTTACGGTGAACATTCCCGCCTTGCAGTAGAGGTCGACGCGGTTCTTGCGCTGGCTGTGGCGCTGCTGCCATACGTAGTCGGCAATATCCTTGCGGAAGCGCGACAGGTGCCCGTATACCGTGGTGGTGCCGTTGGGGTGGGCTATGTACAGTGCCAGACCGAATCCCCACGGCGACATGAATATGCGCGACACATATCCGTCGGCCGCCGCAACCACGGGTTTGCCCTCCACGCCGTCGGTCTTGATGTCGGTGCCCGAGTGGAAATGGTTGGGGCGCATCTCGCCGAAGTTGGCCGAGTAGTATCCCGCCACGTCGCGCAGCGGGAAGTCGTAATATGCCGTGTCGAGGCTCTGTGCCGCGCTCCCGACGACGAATCCGACGGCCGCCGCAGCCGTCAGAACAATGTGAATGTAGCCTCTTCGCATGGGTCGTTTGTTATTTTCCGCATTATGCCGTCGACGCATTCGCCGACCTCTTCCATGTTATACCCGAGCGACAACCCGTACCGCATGAGCTTCGTGCGCAGCTGGTACGGTGTGTCGTATTTCGTCGTGCGGGCCTTGCGTTCGAGCCGTTCGGCGAGCCGTCCGGCCGTATCGCTGCCCTCGAACAGTTTCATGGCCTCTTCGACCACAGCATCCGTTATGCCTTTGCGCCGCAGTGCCGCGCGTATCTTGTACCCGCCCCATGCGCTGAGGTTCAGTTTCTCGCGTACGAAAGCCTCGGCATAGCGCCCGTCGTCGATGAACCTGTCGGCCTTGAGGCGCTGCAGCACCCCTTCGCGTTCGTGCAGGGGCACCTGCCATGCGGCCATGAGGCGCATGGCGTCCCCCGACGAGTGTTCGGCCCGTGCACATAGCCGCATGAGCGACTCCAAAGCCTGCTGCGCCGTCTTGGCGCGTTTTATCTTCTTTTCCGCCGGCTGCATGTCATTCTCGGTTTTCCGAATAGGTCGCATCTCAATTCCGTATCATCGAACCCCTCGCTGCGGAGCATCGCGGCCGTGCGCTCCGCCCACACCTCGTGCACCTCGAACAGGAGGGCCCCCCGCGCAGCAAGCATTCCGCGTGCCGCGCGGGCTATGGCGCGGTAGAATACCAGCGGGTCGGCGTCGTCGACGAACAGCGCCATGCTCGGTTCGTAGCGGGTGACGTTGACATGCATTGAGGCCATCTCCGAATGCGGTATGTATGGAGGGTTGGATACTATGATGTCAAACTGCCGGCCTGCTAGCGACGGCATGCCTTTTAATGCGTCATCCTCAACGAACAGTATATTGGCGCCGTTCATGGCGGCGTTGCGGCGTGCCGTCCCGATGGCGGCGTGCGATATGTCCATTGCGGTAACTTCGGCATCCGGCAGTCGTGCGGCCAAAGCGACGGCTATGCAGCCGCTGCCGGTGCATGCGTCGAGTATGCGGGGACTGTCGAAGGCCCGGGCGCACAGCTCCGCCCACAATACGAGTTCCTCGGTTTCGGGCCGCGGTATGAGGACGCTCTCGTCAACGTGGAACGTCAGACCGCAGAATTCTGCGCGTCCCGTGACATACTGTACGGGGCGTCCCGCGGCAAGCTGTGCGGCGCACTCGTCAACTCCCTCTACCGTTATTTCCTGATTCGGGTCTGCCAGAAACCGTGCTTCGGGTTCGGCGGCGAGTGCCGCCGCCGCGATGATGGCGATGCGGCGCGCCTCCCGCTCGGGGTATAGATGCCGTATGGCATCGGCCATGTAGGCTGTTATCTCGCCCCGCGTCGCTTTCATGGTTCAGGCTCTGAGGCTCAGGTCGGCCAAGGCTATGGCGGCGGCGGCCTCGATGACCACGGCCGCGCGGAGCGTTATGCAGACGTCGTGGCGGCCCTTTATGACGAGGGGCCCGACTTTGCCGCTGGCGCAGTCGAAGGTCTGCTGTTCGCGTGAGATGGATGCTGTGGGTTTCACGGCCGCGCGCACCACGATGGCGTTGCCGTTGGTGATGCCGCCGACGATACCGCCGGCATGGTTTGTCGCGGTGCGGCCATCGGCGTCGACGATGGGGTCGTTATGCTCCGAGCCGCGCCTGCGTGCGACGGCGAAGCCGCTGCCGAACTCCAAAGAGCAGGTGGGCGATGAGGCTCTCGGCCGAGTCGAAGAAGGGCTCTCCAAGACCTGCCCGCACGCCCTCGACGCGGCATTCGACAATGCCGCCGACCGAATCCTGATCCATACGGGCGCTCTCGATGATTTCGCCGAACTGCCCTTTATCGGCGCATCCTCCTATCTCGATTATATCGGTTGCGAAAGTGACGTCACCGCCGAGGATCTTCTTCGCCACCACGCCCGCCGTAACCAGCGCGAGGGTTATGCGTCCCGAGAAGTGTCCTCCGCCGCGTGGGTCGTTATAGCCGCGGTATTTCTTCATCGCCACCCAATCGGCGTGCGACGGGCGCGGGTGCGTCTCGAGCGAGGCGTAATCGCCCGAACGGGTATTCTCGTTGAGGAACTCCACCGTAAGCGGGGCCCCTGTCGTGTATCCTCTGTAAATTCCCGAGACTATGTGCGGCGCGTCGCTCTCCTTGCGCGGCGTGGTGCCTGCGGCGCCGGCTCTGCGGCGCGCGAGGTCGGCCTCGAAATCGCTCTCGGCAAGGGCTATGCCTGCCGGCACGCCGTCTATCGTCACGCCGACCTGCGCTCCGTGCGATTCGCCCCAGAGCGTCACCCTGAATCTGTTGCCCCAAGAGTTCATGTCAGCGTACGGTTATGGACTCGAGGTCTTCGAAGAAGGCGGGATAGCTCTTCTCGACACATTCGGCATTCTCTATCGTCACGTCGCCCTTGCATCGCAGCGCCGAGACGGCGAGCGACATGGCTATGCGGTGGTCGTTGTGGCTGAAGACCGTGGCTGGTTCTATCTCGCCGCCGCGGATCTTCATCACATTCTCCTCGCTTATGTCGACCTCTATGCCCAGCTTCTCGTACTCTTGGCGTATGGTTTCGGCGCGGTTGCTCTCCTTGTGCAGCAGGCGCTGCGTCCCGATGATGGTGCTTTCGCCGTGCGCCGCCGCCGCCAGAGCCGCCAGCGCGGGAAAGAGGTCGGGGGAGTTCGTGGCGTCGAAGGTGAACGGCCGCAGGCGGCGTTTCGATACCGTGATCGAGTCGCCTTCGATGATGATGCCGGCACCGGCCCTCTCCAAGGCGCGGCATATGGCCGTATCGGCCTGCTTCGATAGCGTCGACAGGTTTTTCACCGTGACGCTTCCTGCGATGGCGCCTGCTACGAGCATAGTGGACGCGCCGCTCCAGTCGCCCTCGATGGCCAGATCGGCGGGAGTGTATTTCTGCCCGCCCTCGATGAAGAATTCGCTGTAGTCGCCCTTGTGGTGCATG
>CASFQF010000092.1 GCA_949296635.1 uncultured Alistipes sp.
AGTGCGGCCTCGAGGCGGCGGGCGCGCAGATATTCCGCCGCGGGTATTACGAGAAGGAGCTTTTTGCCGGCAGCGGTTCCTACGGGCGTTCTGCTGTAAAGACCTTTACGCCATATACGGCGAAGGTGTCGGCCGGGTACTCCGTATCGGCGCGGCATTACCTGTCGCTGGGTTTGATGGCGGCGGCCGTGATGCCCGATGCCGACGACATGTTCCTCAATGCGGAATACAATAACCGTATGGTAGACGACCCCGTGCTCGAGAAACGCTATGCGGCGGAGGCCGGATACCGCTTCAGGTCCGCTTCGGCGGATGTGTCGTTGACGTTGTTCGCCGCGCAGACGTTCGATTCGCGGCGCACGATGCGGGCCTATGACGACCTGTCGTACCTCTACTGCGATGTCGACGTGGCCGGTATCAATATCGTGCGTTACGGCGTCGAGGCTGCGGCGGAGGTGCGGTTTACCGAGCGTCTGCGCGGAGCGTTCGGCTTGTCGGCGGGGCGTTACCGTTACGGCGGCAACCCGCTGGTGTCGCACTATTCGGATCGGGACAATGCACCAGTGAGCGTGCGTTCGGAGAGCTTCATGAGCGGATGTACGGTAGGCGGGGCGCCGCAGGTGTGCGCCACGGCGGAACTTACATATCTCGATTACCGCGGCTGGGCCCTCTCGTGCGGCGTGCATGCGGCTGCGGCACGGTATGTCGACCCCTCCTATGTGCGGCGTACCGAACGGGTGGCGCGGCAGGCATCCGTGTCGGAGGAGATATACGGCGAGTTCATGTCGCAGCAGCGGCTGGGCGATGCCGTCACGGTAGATGCTTCGGCCTCGCGCTGGTTCTATACGCGGCGCGGGCGGGTTGTGGTCACGCTTTCGGTGCGCAATCTGCTGGGCACGCGGGATACGGTATACGGCGGGTACGAATCTTCGCGCATACGGCGTTACACGGCGGGGGCGCAGACCGTATACAGGCCGCTGGACAATATAATAACTTATTCTTATCCGAGAACGTATTATTGTGTCGTATCATGGAAATTCTAAATGCGGGTATTTAAAAAAACGCCCGTAGTGTTTTGTGCTTGTTGAAATAATGTGTATATTTGTGTTGGA
The DNA here is from genome assembly GCA_949296635.1 of uncultured Alistipes sp. Lineage (GTDB taxonomy): Bacteria > Bacteroidota > Bacteroidia > Bacteroidales > Rikenellaceae > Alistipes. Next base: position 1,113 of record CASFQF010000092.1, read on the forward strand.
TGGCGAATTAATTTAATAAGCAATATGGTCGTAGGCGTACCCAAGGAGATTAAGAATAACGAGAACCGAGTCGCTCTGACGCCTTCCGGTGCGCATGAGTTGGTCGCGCACGGCCATAAGGTATATGTGCAGGCCTCGGCAGGCGTGAACAGCGGTTTTACGGATGATGATTATATCGCTGCGGGGGCGGAGGTCCTCCCTGCGATCGGGGATGTGTATGCCGCAGCCGAGATGGTGATTAAGGTCAAGGAGCCCATAGAGCCGGAGTACGGTCTCGTGCGTCGGGGACAGTTGGTCTTCACATATTTCCATTTCGCCAGCAGCGAGGCCTTGACCCGTGCCATGATCGCCTCGGGTGCCGTTTGCTGCGCCTATGAGACCGTGGAGCGTGAGGACGGCACGCTGCCGCTGCTCGTTCCCATGTCGGAGGTGGCGGGGCGTATGGCGGCGCAGGAGGGCGCATATTATCTGGAGCGGCCCCGCGGCGGCCGCGGCATCCTGATGGGAGGCGTGCCGGGTGTCAAGCCTGCGAAGGTGCTGGTCATAGGCGGTGGCGTCGTCGGCACGGCCGCGGCGCGCGTGGCTGCAGGCATGGGCGCCGACGTGACGATATGCGATATATCGCAGCCGAGGCTGTCGTATCTGGCGGACGTCATGCCGGCCAACGTGCGGACACTCATGTCCAATGCCTTCAACCTGCGCGAGGAGGTGCGTGGGGCCGATCTGGTCATAGGGTCGGTGCTCATACCCGGGGCCTCGGCCCCGAAGCTGGTCACGGCGGAGATGGTGCGCGGGATGAAACGCGGTGCCGTTATCGTCGATGTGGCCATAGACCAAGGCGGATGCTGTGAGACGTCGCATGCGACGACGCACGAGAATCCCACATATTACGTCGACGGCGTGCTGCATTACGCCGTGGCGAACATACCGGGCGCCGTGCCGTGTACGTCGACGGCAGCGCTTACGAATGCCACGCTGCCGTATGCCGTGCAGCTGGCGGACAAAGGATGGAAGAGGGCATGCCGTGAGAGCATGGAGCTATATCGTGGCTTGAATGTGGTCGAGGGCAGGGTTACATATCGGGGTGTTGCCGAAGCGTGGAACCTGCCGTACGAGCCCGTCGGGGTGTGATATGTTTTTTGTATTTGGTTACTTTTGCAACGGAGCGCGTGTCGCTCCGTTTTTTTGCGGCGGGGCGCGGCGATTTGGACGTTTGGTGCGAAGGCGTTATCTTTGTGGTCCGATCGTTGCGGTTTGGTGCTGCGGTCGAAATCCTATTAAAACAGCAGATTATGGCAGGATCGAACTTTGTCGATTATGTGAAGATATTTGCCCGTTCGGGTCACGGCGGGGCGGGTTCGTGCCATTTCCGGCGCGAGAAGTTCGTCGCTTTCGGCGGCCCCGACGGCGGCGACGGCGGCAAGGGCGGCAGTATAGTGCTTCAGGGCGACCGCCAGTATTGGACGCTCATACACCTCAAGTACCAGCGCCACCAGTTCGCCGAGGACGGCGAGTGCGGCCACGGGGCCCGCTCGACGGGTAAGGATGCCCGTGACATAGTTATCCCCGTACCGCTGGGGACGGTGGCACGGCGTGTGGTGGAGCATGAGGACGGGACCGTTGCCAACGAATACGTGGGCGAGGTTACGGAGGACGGCGAGCGTCTGGTCCTGCTCAAGGGCGGCCGCGGAGGTTTGGGCAACTGGCACTTCAAGAGCGCGACGAATCAGGCGCCGCGGTATGCCCAGCCCGGTGAGGAGGGCGACGAGGGGGCCTTCATACTCGAATTGAAAGTGTTGGCGGACGTGGGCCTCGTGGGTTTCCCCAATGCCGGCAAGAGCACGCTGCTGTCGGTGGTGTCGGCCGCCAAACCCAAGATTGCGGATTATGCCTTCACCACGCTCGAACCCAATCTTGGCATAGTCGAGGTGCGCGACCACAAATCGTTCGTCATGGCCGACATTCCGGGTATTATCGAGGGGGCGCACGAGGGCCGCGGCCTCGGTACGCGGTTCCTGCGGCACATAGAGCGCAATTCGGTGCTGTTGTTCATGGTCCCGGTCGACAGCGACGACGTGGCGCGCGACTACGAGGTGCTGCTGGGCGAACTTACGCAGTACAATCCCGAACTGTTGGACAAGCAGCGGCTGCTGGCCGTCACCAAGTGCGACATGTTGGACGGGGAGCTTATGGCGCAGATGCAGCCGCACCTGCCCGAGGGTATTCCTACGGTCTTCATCTCGTCGGTTACGGGGCTGAACATCGCCCGCCTGAAGGATATGCTTTGGGAGGCGTTGCAGAAATGAAGCGTTCAGGGCTGCGTTATACCGCCTGACGGAAAGAGTATCTGATGGTTGGTTATGCGCAGCGAATATTCTCCGTTGAAATATTCTACTATTCCCCGCAAGGTCCCGTACCCTGCGGGGATTTTTTCGCTGCGGTACTCGCATTCGGCTATGGTGCGCACGGAGAGCGTGCGGCCCGAACGGTCGGTTATGGTGCGTGCGGTGTCGACATGGCCGCCCGACACTGGGTCGGTGTCGCACCACGCGAGGCCGGCCCCGGACCCGAATGTCACGTCGTCGATCTGTACCAGCGATCCGACCAATGAGGGCGATATATCGGCTATGAACACCCTGACCGGTTCTACGGCCTGCGGTGCGGAGGTGTCGATGCGGAAATAGCGGGTGAAGTCGTTTTCGGCTATACGGTCGACCGTATATCTACCCGAAGGCGGGGCTCCGAGCATAACGCGGCCGGCGTAGTCACCCAGCGCGAGCGATGTGCAGTGTACGGTTACGCGCGCCGCGACGGGGAACGTCTCGGCCGTGCGGCGGGAATCCACAGCGACCTCGATGCCGCCCGAGCCGTCGCAGAGGACTATCGTGCGGGAATATTCACCGTATAGGTCGTTTGCCGCGACGTACCCCTCGATGGCAATGTCGCCGGTGATGACGACCGATTCGGCCGTGCATAAGGTCTTGAGGTGGGCTATTGATACCGTGCCGCGCGGCGTATCGTCATAGTCGGGCGCGGATTTTGAGCATGCGGCGGTGCAGCATGCCAGCACAACGGTTGCCGCGGCGGCGGCAATGTCAATCGTAAGGCGTGCAATCGGTTTCATCGCGCATCTTTATCATGTAGAACTCTTCGCCGCCGATTTTGCCGCACTGCAGTATCCCCGTCAGGGAGACGTTGCCCGCAGGCACGGTGTGCGCGGCGTAGCCGGCATAAGCGGATGTGTATACGGCCAATACGGCACCGGAGGCTGTGGCGAAGAAGTTGTATCCGCCCCATGTGCCGTCGGCGTTGGCCTCCCACATGTCGGGGTATCTCTCTGAAGTGACGCATCGCAGCCCTCCGACGGTTACGAGCCGTCCGCACATGCCGGGCGTCATCTCACCGGCGGCGACGGGCATGGGAGCCACGGCGTGGCGTGTGTCGCAGCGCGTGACATGGCGGTCGAGGAGGGCGCGGGCGGAGAAGTATTCCGTAGGGTAGTAGTCGTAGGAAGCGGGCGCAAGTCCTATCTGCATGACGCCGTAATGTTCGGCTGCGGCACAACCATGCAGGGATACCGTGACGTAATACCCTTCGGGGTAGATGTTGTGCAGGCCCGTTATGCCGGCCATGATCTCGGCGCCGCCCGAGGCGTCCTCGATGGTGAAGGTCTTGTAGAAGTTCGACGCGGCATCGCTCGAGGTGACATAACCGCCGATGGTGATCTCGTCGTCGATCTCGATGGTGCGGTCGCGGCAGAGGTCGTGCAGGTCCGCGATGGCCATGTCGGGTACGGCGGGTGCGGTCGGCCCGGGTGCGGGTTCGCCGTACCGGCGGCAGCCGGCAGAGACGGCAATTGCCGCTGCAGCGAGGAGCATGGCAAGCGATTTGACCAGATATGTGAAAGAAGACCGCATATAAACAAAGATAGCGTTTTTTCGGGAAAAATGTGTACTTTTGTATCCTATACTGATTTAGTCGCCATGTTGAAATTTTTGTTGCAAGCGCAGGCCGGTGAGCCTATCGAGCAGCTGATCGTTCCGGACAGCGTGCAGAAGGCGCGGTTTGCTGAAACGGTGAAACAGCTGGCTAATCTCGACATAAACGATATACTGAAGGAGATCGTGTCGTGGCTGGTGTGGACCGGCATCAAGGTGTGCATCGCCTTGGCCATATATTATGCCGGCCGATGGCTGCTGCACCGTCTGCTGCGTATGTTCGACCGTATAATGACGCGCCGCGGCACCGAGATCACGCTGCATACGTTCCTGCTGACATTGATACGCACCTGCGGCTACATTATCCTTGTCGTGGTTATAGTGTCGGTGCTGGGTGTGGATTCCGCCTCTTTTGTGGCGATTCTGGCTTCGATGGGTCTGGCCATAGGTATGGCATTGAGCGGTACGTTGCAGAACTTCGCCGGCGGAGTGATGATCCTCGTACTGCGACCCTACAAGGTGGGCGACTACATCGAGGCGCAGGGCGTCAAGGGCACGGTGCAGGCCATACGCCTCTTCACGACGACCATAACGACGACAGACAAGCAGACGATATACATCCCCAATAACTCTATCTCCACGTCGATAATAAACAATTACTCGACCTCGGAGACGCGCCGCTGCAGTTGGAAGGTATCGGTCGCTTACGGCGACGACTATGACAACATACGTGATGCCATGTTGAACATCCTGCGCCGCGACAAGCGGGTGCTGGCCGATCCGGCGATGTATGTGCGTATCGACGCTCTGGCCGACAGCGCCGTGGTTATCGAGGCGCGTGCGTGGGTGCTCAACGCCGACTATTGGGACGTTCTGGACAGCGTGACGGAGGCATTCTACAAGGAGCTGCCCGACCACGGGGCGCACTTCCCATTCCCGCAGCTCGATGTGCATCTGTCGAAGGAGGATTGATTTTGAGTGTTATGTTTTAATATAAATTAATAAATCATCAACTAATTTCAAGATTATGGAATTCAAGGATATTCTGGCCATTTCGGGTATGCCGGGCCTCTACAGGTATGTGGCGCAGTCGACGCGCGGCATTATCGTCGAGTCTCTCTCTGACGGCAAGCGCATGAATGCCGCAGGCACGTCGCGCGTGAGCGCGCTGTCGGAGATCTCGATGTTCACCGAGGGCGAGGACATAGCTCTGGCCGAGGTATTCACCCGCATGTATGCCCATACGGGCGGCAAGGAAGGCCTCTCGCACAAGGAGTCGCCCGAGCGTATCAAGGCATATTTCGCCGAGGTGCTGCCCGAGTATGACCGTGACCGCGTACATGTGTCGGATATGAAGAAGGCGCTTTCGTGGTTCAATATTCTGGTCGGGGCAGGTTTCACGGAGTTCAAACTGCCCGACGAGGCCGAAGAAACGGCAGGAGAGGCTGAAAAGGCCGAATAACGCATATCGTACGCCATACGGGGATGCTTGACGCCCGTCTCGCAAGAGACGGGCGTCGGTTTTACACCGCGGGGACGTGGTGCCGTTTCGGGCGGCCGTATCGGCAGACAGGTCGGCGGGCGGATGAAAGAACGGGGCCGAATCATTTTGACTCGGCCCCGTCGCATCTTGTCGCGGCAGCGTTATTTCTGTCCGTTTATTGTCGGGAGCTGCATGCGTCCCGAGGGCTTGCCGTTGGTGCCTATGCGCGGCCATCCGTCGGCCCACATAACCTTGTCGAGGAAGAGTTTGCGGCCGCCGCTGCCGCCGTCGGAGGTGGTGTAGCCGTGGTAGAAGATCCAGTCCTGTCCCGCATCGTCGGTTATGATCTGCGAGTCGTGTCCCGGGCCTATGACATCTTTGCTGTTCTCGAGCAGCACGACATGGTTGTTGTCGAGCATCTTCTTACCGTTCTTGTCGACATAGGGGCCGAAGAGCGATTTGCTGCGCCCGACGACTGTTTTGTATGTGCTGTTCAGTCCGTTGCAGCAGGCGCCGACCGAAGCGAACAGGTAGTAATACCCGTCACGCTTGTGGATATAGGTTCCTTCGTATGCCGTGCCGGCGATCTGTATGAGGTCGGTCGGGTCAGCAACAGACAACCCGTCTTCCGAGAGTTCGGTGATGTATATGCCGTGGAAACTGCCCCAAGCCAGATACTTGCGGCCGTCCTCGACGAAGAGTACGGGGTCTATCGAGTTCTGTACGCCTATCTCCTTCGAGATGAACATTTTTCCGTGGTCGGTGAAGGGCCCCGTGGGGGAGTCGGACGTCGCGCAGCCGATACCGCAGTCCCACTCGCCGCCCCATACCGACATCGAGTAGTAGAGGATGTATTTGCCGTCGACATAGTTTATGTCGGGAGCCCACAGGCCGCCGCCCGAGACGAAGTTGGGGCGTCCGCCCTCGGGATATACTCCGCCAATGTAGTACCATGTGACCAGATCGCTCGACTCATACACGGGGGTGTTGCCGTCGCGCTCGGTCGAGTAGACATAGAACTTGCCGTTCTCGGCACGTATAACCGTAGGGTCGGGTGCGTCGCGGTTGAGCACGGGGTTGCTGTAGGTTTTAAGTATGGGCGGTTCTTTTTCCCCATTCGATTTGCATGCCAGCAACAGACATGGCAGCGTCAGCAGCAGTATCAGTCTTTTCATTTGTGGGTGTATTGTTAGTTTCGAAATATTTTGTGCCGTAAGCGGATGTTATATTGGGTGTAGGCTCCGCACGGCAAGGTTATATATGACAAAAGTACGTTTTTTTGCATGGAAATGCAAGCGGAGGATTCGAAAAGAGCCCGTATCTATGGCATGCGGATGAGATTCAGAGGTTTCCGTATGCGGATAAAACACCGGCTGGCGTTCCGTATCAGGAACGCCAGCCGATCTGAAAGTTTTTGTTTGCTGTTTGATTCCGGCCTGTTACATTCTCTGCGGGACCTCTATGCCCAGAAGGTTCATGGCGCGGCGTATTATGCGGGCCACTTCGGCGGCAAGCATCAGGCGCATGCGGCGCTTCTGCTCGTCCTCCTCGCGCAGGATCGAGTGGTCGTGATAGTATCCGTTGAAGGTCTTGGCCAGATCGTATGCATAGGCGGCGATGAGCGAGGGGGCGAAGTTTTCGCCGGCGGCTGCCACGACGTTCGGGAAATCGGCCAGCGACTTTATGAGCGCCGCCTCCTCGGGCAGCAGCTCGGTGCATGAGTGCGACTTGTAATCCAAGCCGGCCTCGTCGGCCTTGCGCAGGATCGAACATATGCGGGCGTGTGTGTACTGTATGAATGGGCCCGTATTGCCGTTGAAGTCGATCGACTCGCGCGGATCGAACAGCATGGTCTTCTTGGGGTCTACCTTGAG
>CASFQF010000093.1 GCA_949296635.1 uncultured Alistipes sp.
AAAGTTAAATTCAAGTCTCGGGAATCTATAATTGCCTATAACAAATTGAATTTCAATAATTTCAAAGAACTTCTATGATTTTTTAGTGGACACTAATGGTATGCAACGAATAAATATTTACCTGCGGGCAAAACGACATGACTAATTGACAGTGCGTTACAACACAGCAAATCGCCCGTTTTGAAATTTATATGCAAGAAAGTATGAATTATGTTTGTTCTTAATAAATTTTACTATTATATTTGCAAAGGCAAAGAGGGAAAAACCCTGCGGCACGGCCAAAGGGCGATCCGACCAAACAAAAAACCGACATGACAAGCAGTCTGTATATTATCATTAGCCTAATCCTCGTGGTCTTGCACAGATAACGGGAGAAAGGTTGTGTATATGTATACGGACGTAATAATATAAAGCCTTTCTCCCATACGGGGGAAAGGCTTTTTCGATAAAAGGATTCGGACCATGAAACACCAATTACGAAGCGCCGCGACCACAACGGGTCGCCGCATGGCGGGCGCCAGAAGCCTCTGGCGAGCAAACGGAATGACCAAAGAACAGATGGGAATGCCCATAATCGGCATCGCCAACTCGTTCACGCAGATGGTCCCCGGACACGTGCACCTGCATGAAATAGGACAATATGTCAAATCGCTCATCGAGGCCGAGGGGTGCTTCGCCGCCGAATTCAACACCATAGCCATCGACGACGGCATAGCAATGGGACACGACGGCATGCTTTATTCGCTCCCCTCGCGCGACATCATTGCCGACAGCGTCGAATACATGGCCAACGCCCACAAGGTCGACGCGCTCGTCTGCATAAGCAACTGCGACAAGATCACGCCCGGCATGCTCATGGCGGCCATGCGTCTCAACATACCCACCATATTCGTTTCGGGAGGACCCATGGAGGCGGGATCGTTCCGCGGCCGCGGTGTCGACCTGATCGACGCCATGGTCATGAGCGCCGACGCCGCATGCACCGACGCCGATGCCGACGAGATCGAGGCTACGGCATGCCCGGGATGCGGTTCGTGCTCGGGCATGTTCACCGCCAACTCGATGAACTGCCTCAACGAGGCCATAGGCCTCGCGCTGCCCGGCAACGGCACCGTCGTGGCCACGCACGAGAACCGCAAGCGGCTCTTCGCCCGCGCCGCCAAACTTATCGTCGAGAATGCCAAACGTTACTATTTCGAGGGCGACGACTCGGTCCTGCCCCGTTCGATTGCCACCAAGGCGGCCTTCGAGAACGCCATGTCGCTCGACATAGCCATGGGCGGCTCGACCAACACGGTACTCCACCTGCTGGCCGTGGCGCACGAGGCGGGCGTCGACTTCACCATGCAGGACATAGACCGCCTCTCGCGCAAGATACCCGTACTGTGCAAGGTGGCGCCCAACAGCTCGTTCCACATACAGGACGTGAACCGCGCCGGCGGCATCATGGGCATCCTCGGCACGCTGGCCGAGGCGGGCCTCATAGACACCACGGTTGGCCGCGTCGACTCGCCGTCGCTGGCCGCCACGCTCGAAAAATACTACTTCGCGTCGCCGTCATTCTGCGATGAGGCCCGCACGATATACCTCAGCGCCGCCGCAGGCCGCTACAGCCGCGAGATGGCGTCACAGGCAGAATATTATACCGAGATGGACAGCGACCACGCCACGGGCTGCATACGCGACATGGAGCACGCCTATTTCAAGGACGGGGGTCTGGCCGTACTCTCCGGCAACATTGCCCGCAAGGGGTGCATCGTCAAGACTGCGGGCGTCGACCCCGCGCTGTTCCGCTTCAGCGGCACGGCCAAGGTATTCGAGTCGCAGGAACAGGCCATGCACGGCATCCTGAACGACGAGGTTAAGGCCGGTGACGTCGTAGTTATACGTTACGAGGGCCCCAAGGGCGGCCCGGGCATGCAGGAGATGCTCTACCCCACCTCATACCTCAAGTCGAAACATCTCGACAAGGATTGCGCCCTGATCACCGACGGACGTTTCTCGGGCGGCACCTCGGGCCTTTCGATAGGCCACGTATCTCCCGAGGCGGCTTCGGGCGGAGAGATAGGCATCATACGCGACGGCGACACGATCGACATCGACATCCCGTCGCGCTCGATCTCGCTCCGTATCTCGGACGAGGAACTCGCGGCACGCCTTGCGGCATGGCACGACCACCGTCCGCAGCACCGCGACCGCGTGGTGCCCCAATCGCTCAAGGCATACTCGCTGCTGGTAAGTTCGGCCGATCAGGGCGCCGTCAGGATCGTCCCCGAAGAGTAGACGTACCGTTCGGAAAGGAACAGAGATCAAGGAAAGAGGCAACAAGGAAAAACGCAACACATATATGACATCAGGTTTCAAGGACATCGACACACCCGAACAAAAGCCGTCGCCGGCGCTCCCGCGCATATCGGGTTCGGAGGCGGTGATACGCTCGTTCTTGGCCGAGGACGTGGATACAATCTTCGGCTACCCGGGCGGCGCCATCATCCCCGTATACGACGCGCTCTACGACTACCGTGACAAAATAAACCACATCCTCGTACGTCACGAGCAGTGCGCCGTACACGCCGCACAGGGCTATGCCCGCGCCAGCGGCAAGACGGGCGTATGCATCGTCACGTCAGGCCCCGGCGCCACCAATACCGTGACGGGCCTCGCCGACGCCATGCTCGACTCGACGCCCATAGTGCTCATAAGCGGGCAGGTGGGGTCGAAACTGCTCGGCACAGATGCCTTCCAAGAGATCAACTTCATCGAGATAACGCAGTCGGTCACCAAATGGAACTGTCAGGTGAAGCGCGCCGCCGACCTGCCCGAGGCTCTGGCCAAAGCCTTTTACATAGCCTCGACGGGACGCCCGGGCCCCGTGGTGATAGACATCACGAAGGACGCGCAGGTCGGCATGCTCGACTTCGAATACAAGCCCGTACGGTTCATCCGCAGCTACCAGCCGCAGGCCGACATCGACGAGGACCAGATACTCGAGGCGGCACGCCTGATAAACTTCGCACGCCGGCCCATGGCGCTCATAGGTCAGGGCGTGATCCTCGGCCACGCGGAAAAGGAGTTGCGCGAGTTCCTCGAGAAGAGCGGCATGCCCGCCGCCGCGACGCTGCTCGGCCTCTCGGCCCTGCCGTCGGACCACCCGCAGTATGTCGGAATGCTGGGCATGCACGGCAACTACGCCCCCAACATCAAGAACCGCGACTGCGACCTGCTGGTGGCCATAGGCATGCGTTTCGACGACCGCGTCACGGGCGACCCCTCGAATTTCGGCATCAACGCCAAGATCGTACATCTCGAGATCGACCCCGCCGAGGTAAACAAACTCGTCTATGCCGACGTGCCGGTGCTCGGCGACGTGAAACGCACACTGCCGATGATAACCGAAAAAATATCGAAGTGCGACCATTCGGCATGGATCGACGAGTTCCGCGTATGCTACAACATCGAGCGCGAGGAGATAATCGAACCGGCGATCGAGCGGTGCGGGCCACACCTGCGCATGGGCGAGGTTGTGGATGCCGTGGCCCGGCAGTTCGACGACGCCATTCTCGTCACCGATGTCGGTCAGCAGCAGATGTTCGCCTCGCGTTACTTCCGTTTCAAACGCTCGCGCAGCATAATCACCTCGGGCGGCCTCGGCACCATGGGCTTCGGCCTGCCCGCCGCCATCGGCGCCAAGATCGGCGCACCGGAGCGCGACGTCTGCCTCTTCGTGGGCGACGGAGGCCTGCAGATGACGCTTCAGGAGCTGGGGACCATATTCCAGTCGAGCGTGCCGGTCAAGATCGTGCTCATGAACAACGGTTTTCTGGGCATGGTGCGGCAGTGGCAGGAGCTCTTCTACGACCGCCGCTACTCGTTCACCGAACTCACCAACCCCGACTTCGAGCTCATCGCCCGCGGCAACCACATACCCTACCGCTGCATTGAGAAGCACGCGGACCTCGACGACGCCATCGCCGAAATGAAGGAGTGCCCTACGGCCTTCCTGCTTGAGGTCAGGGTCGAGCGCGAAGAGAACGTCTTCCCCATGGTGCCGGCAGGCATGCCCGTAAACGACATACGCCTCGAATAACGATTAAGTGCACAAACGATGGAAAAGGAGTTTATCATAACCATATTTTCGGAGAACAAGGTGGGGCTTCTGAGCCAGATAACCACCGTATTCACCCACCGCAACGTCAACATAGAATCGCTCACGACATCGGAGTCGGCTATCGAGGGCATACACAAGTACACCATCACGGTGCAGAACGACCCGGAAAAGGTGGAGAACCTCGTCAAGCAGATCGAGAAGAAGATCGACGTGCTGAAGGTATTCTGCTACACGCCCGACGAGGTGGTGCTTCAGGAGCTCGCGCTATACAAGGTGCAGCGCAGCCGCAACGTCGAAGATCTGGTTAGGCGCCACAACGTACGCATACTCGAGATCCACGACGACTACATCGTCCTCGAGAAGACAGGCCACCGCGACGAGATCCGCGCCCTCTACCACATGCTCGAACCCTACGGAGTATACCAGTTCGTACGGTCGGGACCGGTTGCCATAATCAAATCGCGGCGCGAGCTGCTCAACGAGTATCTCGACTACGTGAACAACCGTTACCGCCGCTTCCTCGCCTCGCAGCAGGACGGGGCGGCCGACGGCCGACAGGAATAACACCGCAGGGTATAACAGGCGGCATATCGAATTCAACGGAAAAACTCAAAAACTTTCAACTTAATATCACAAAAACTATGGCAAAGATCAATTTCGGCGGCGTCGAGGAGAACGTCGTAACACGCGAGGAATACCCTCTGGCAAAAGCACTCGAAACGCTCAAGGACGAGACCATCGCAGTGATCGGTTACGGAGTACAGGGCCCCGGACAGTCGCTCAACCTCAAGGATAACGGCTTCAACGTCATCGTAGGCCAGCGCAAGGGCTCGAAGAGCTGGGACAAGGCCGTGGCTGACGGCTGGGTGCCGGGCGAGACCCTCTTCGACATCGAGGAGGCCGCCGAGCGCGGAACCATTATCGAGTACCTGCTCTCGGACGCCGGACAGATCGCCGTATGGCCCAAGATCAAGAAGCACCTCACCGCAGGCAAGGCGCTCTACTTCTCGCACGGCTTCGGCATCACCTACAAGGAGCGCACGGGTATCGTCCCCCCCGCCGACGTGGATGTCATCCTCGTTGCCCCCAAGGGTTCGGGCACCTCGCTGCGCCGCATGTTCCTGCAGGGCCGCGGTCTCAACTCGAGCTATGCGATCTTCCAAGACGCCACGGGCAGGGCATGGGACCGCGTCATCGCACTCGGTATCGGCGTAGGCTCGGGATACCTCTTCGAGACCACCTTCAAGCGCGAGGTATACTCTGACCTCACGGGCGAGCGCGGTACCCTCATGGGCGCCATCCAAGGCATCTTCGCGGCACAGTACGACACGCTGCGCGCCAACGGCCACACGCCGTCGGAGGCCTTCAACGAGACCATCGAGGAGCTTACGCAGAGCCTCATGCCGCTGATCGCCGAGAACGGTATGGACTGGATGTACGCCAACTGCTCGACCACGGCACAGCGCGGCGCTCTGGACTGGTGGAAGAAGTTCCGCGACGCCACGCGCCCCGTCTTCGACGAGCTCTACCGCGAGGTTGCCGCCGGCAACGAGGCACAGCGCAGCATCGACTCGAACAGCCAGCCCGACTACCGCGTAAAACTCGAGGAGGAGTTGCGCGAGATGCGCGAGACGGAGATGTGGCAGGCCGGCGCCGTCGTGCGCAAGCTGCGTCCCGAGAATAACTAATTTTCCCCCCCCCAAAAAACCGAACCGGCATCGGGGCCGGTATTGCGCCCCGATGCCGATTCCCAATTTACACAGATCATGAGCGAAAAAGTATATATCTTCGATACCACCCTCCGCGATGCGGAGCAGGTTCCGGGATGCCAGCTCAACACCATCGAGAAGATCGAGGTGGCGCGGCAGCTCGAAAAATTGGGTGTGGACATCATCGAAGCGGGCTTTCCGATCTCGAGTCCGGGCGATTTCAACTCGGTGGTCGAGATCTCGAAAGCGGTGACGCGCCCCGTCATCTGTGCGCTCACGCGCGCCGTGAAGAAGGACATCGACGTGGCGGCCAAGTCTTTGGAGTTCGCCAAGCGCGGACGTATCCATACCGGTATCGGCACCTCGACATACCACATCTATGAGAAGCTGCGCATGACGCCCGAAACGGTCATAGAACAGGCCGTCGATGCGGTGAAGTACGCGCGACGTTTCGTCGACGACGTCGAATTCTACGCCGAGGATGCGGGACGTACCGAGAACGAGTTTCTCGCTCGCGTGGTGGAGGCCGTCATCGCAGCCGGCGCCACGGTGGTCAACATCCCCGACACGACGGGCTACTGCCTGCCGAGCGAGTACGGCGCCAAGATCGCCTACCTGAAGAACAATGTGCCCAACATCGACAAGGCGGTCATTTCGACACACTGCCACAACGATCTGGGTATGGCCACGGCCAATACTCTGGCCGCCGTCGAGAACGGCGCCCGCCAGATGGAGGTGACGATAAACGGTCTGGGCGAGCGCGCCGGCAATACGGCCCTCGAGGAGGTCGTAATGGCCATAAAGTGCCACAAGAACCTCGACTTCGAGGTGGGCATAGACACGCGCCAGATCGTGGCCACAAGCCGCCTCGTGTCGAACCTTATGCGCGTACCCGTACAGCCCAACAAGGCCATCGTCGGCCGCAACGCCTTCGCACACTCGTCGGGCATACATCAGGACGGCGTGCTCAAGAGCCGCGAGACGTACGAGATAATCGACCCCGAGGATGTGGGCGTAGACCAGTCGAGCATCGTGCTCACGGCCCGCAGCGGCCGCGCGGCGCTCAAGCACCACCTCTCGGAGATAGGCTACACGCCCGAAGGCGAGGAGCTGGACGACATTTACCAGCGTTTTCTGGATCTGGCCGACAAGAAGAAGATGGTCACCACGCGCGATCTGGAGGTGCTCGCGGGCACGGCCGTCTCACGCCGCCGCATGAGCATACAGCTCACGGGGCTGCAGGTCGTCTGCGGCAAGTCAAGCATACCGACCGCTACCGTGCAGATCAGCTTCGACGGCGACACCTTCACCGAGACAGCGTGCGGCAACGGCCCCGTCGACGCGGCCATCACCGCCGTGAAAAACATCACAAAGCGCCGCGTACATATCGAGGAGTTCCTCGTGCAGGCCATCACGCGCGGCAGCGACGACATGGGCAAGGTGCATATCCAGATCTCGCACAAGGGCAAGGTATACCACGGCTTCGGTGCCTCGACCGACATCGTGACCGCCTCGGTGGAGTCGTTCATAGATGCCATTTCGAAAATAGCTTAACACACGCAGGCAGATGAATACGCTTTTCGACAAGATATGGGACGCACACACGGTCAAGATCCTCGACGGAGACTCGTGCGTGCTCTACATCGACCGACAGTACATACATGAAGTGACCAGCCCGCAGGCCTTCGCCTCGCTGCGCGAGCGCGGCGTCGGAGTGTTCCGGCCCGCGCAGGTGACGGCCAGCCCCGACCACAACATACCCACGCACGACCAGCACCTGCCCATAGCCGACCCGCAGTCGGCCGCACAGGTGGCGGCGCTTTACGGCAACTGCGCCGACAACGGGATCACCATGTTCCCGATAGGGTCGCCGCGCAACGGCATAATCCACGTCATCGGGCCCGAAACGGGACTTACGCAGCCCGGCATGACCATCGTCTGCGGCGACAGCCACACCTCGACGCACGGCGCCTTGGGATGCATAGCCTTCGGTATAGGCACCAGCGAGGTGGAGATGGCCCTCGCCTCGCAGTGCATCCTGCAGTCGAAGCCGAAAAGCATGCGCATAAACATCGAAGGGGAGCTGCGGCCGGGCGTATGCTCGAAGGACATAATCCTCTACATCATATCGAAGATCGGCACGGGCGGCGGAACGGGACACTTCGTCGAGTTCGCCGGCTCGGCCATACGGTCGCTCTCGATGGAGGCGCGCATGACCGTCTGCAACATGAGCATCGAGATGGGTGCCCGCGGCGGCATGATCGCCCCCGACCAGACCACCTTCGACTACCTCAAGGGACGCGAGTTCGCCCCGCAGGGCAAGGCGTGGGACGAGGCCGTGGAGCGGTGGAGCGCACTGCGCTCGGAGCCCGACGCCGTCTTCGACAAGGAGATCACCTTCGACGCCGCCGACATCGAACCGATGATAACCTACGGCACCAACCCGTCGATGGGTGTCGCCGTGGGCGGTTAGATACCCTCGGCCGAGGGCGACGCCGCAGCGCGCGCATCGTTCGACAAG
>CASFQF010000094.1 GCA_949296635.1 uncultured Alistipes sp.
CGGAAGACGGTGCCGGCACGGTCGGCGTATCGCGGCGCTATGCGGAACCGCCGCGATGTTGTGCGTGTCGGGGCCTTGCCTTCAGCGGCCGCCTCCAAAGTGCGCACGTCGAGAGAGTCGTCGACCAATACGGATACTATGCCGCCGGCGCTGTCCTTGAGCGTATAGCACGGCCATCCGCCGCCGTAACAGGGCGCAACGCCCGTGTTGCGCCACGATGAGGCGATCTCGAACTCTTCACCCAAGGCCGCACGCTCGGGCCATGTGACGCTCACGGCGGCAAGGCGGTATCCCAGACGGCGGTTTATGCGGCCGATGATGTCTCGGTTTTCATCTAACAGCACGCGCGGCCACCAATGTATCGACATATACGAGGCATGGTATTCCTCGACCGATTTCAGGAGCAGTTCCTTGTCCCAGCTGCCGCGTTTGATGGCGTTGCCGTAATGCTCGTGTTCGAGGATCACGGGCATCTTCGGCCAGAAGAGCTGCGCCATCTCGGCGTGGTACCACGAATCGGGGTAGGGTTGTACGAGGATGCTGTCGTCGCGGATGGTGACGCCGTGTTCGAATGCGTAGTCGGTTATCGGGAAGCGGCGGCCCGGGGCGTTGTGTCCCGCGAAGTCGTCGGATATGCAGAGCTGCGTACGGCGGAAGTGGCGCAGGTAGAGGTCTATCATGCGTTTCTGTGTCTCTATGCCCCATGTGTGCCCGTGTACGGGCGAGGTCATGACGGTATGGCCCTCGCCCCACATGCCGTAATGGCCTATGTCGACGAAGGCTACGTGGGCACTGCCGTCGTAGCGTTCGGCCATGGCGCGCACGAAGGCTTCGACCTTCGACAGGAAGACGGGGTCATCGTATTCGGGCTCCTTGTAGTGGCCGTCGACGTCGTAGCCCGCGGCGCCGGCTTCGAATACCCATTCGGGCGTGGCGCTGTAGAGCCAGCTCTCCATGGCGCTGATGCGAAAAGCTACCATGCAGCCCTTGTCGATCCACCGCTGGGCCGGAGTGTCGAGCAGTTCCCATACAAATACGCCCTCTTCCGGCTCGACGAAGGCCCACGGCACGCGCAGGTAGACGACGCCGAGCCCCGGGAAGTCGTCGACCGTATCCGAAGGGTCGAGGCGTGAGCCATAGTTGTCGAGGATGTTGGAGTAGAAATGCATCGTCCACCCCATGTTGGGGTTCACCAGCGCGAGGCCGTTGTCTGCGGGGTGCGATGTGATACGGCCGCCGTCGTTCGCAGTCTCGCCTGCGGGTGTACGGTGGCTGTCCGTCTTCGGGGCGCTGTCGGGAATATGGTCCGTTGCAGTCGGGTTTTTCGCTGCGGCGCGCTCCGATCCCAAATATGTGCCTGCGGCTATTGCCGCCGCGGAGGCACCGGCGCGGCGCAGGAATGTACGGCGGTCTATCTTCTTCATGGTGTCCGGTATTAAATTAATGTATCCCGAAGGTGGCTTGTCTACAAAGATAGGTAATAAAACCGAAGCTGTGTGCTCTATGTCAAATCAGACAGCGGAAAAGGCATATTTTCGATCATACGGCAACCTGCCTGTGTCGAGGCGCATGACGGGTGCGCCATATGCCGCAGTTTGCCGCCTTCGTGCGGCACAGGCCCGCCGCGCATGCCGTAAAACCTAATCTTGTGGTGCAAAAATTTCGCATTCCGACTATTTTCCTTAACTTTGACTGCTAAACCGACAGACCCGACATGAAACCCGCAACCGTAGCCGCAACCGTGGCGCTGTATTTGGCCGTGCTCTTCTTCATATCGTGGCGCACCTCGCGCCGTGGCGACAATACGACCTTCTTCACGGGAGGGCGGCGTACTCCGTGGTATGTGGCGGCGCTGGCAATGGTGGGGGCGGCGATCTCCGGCGTAACGTTCATCTCGGTCCCGGGGTCCGTGGCCCAGAGCGGGTTTTCCTACCTGCAGATGGTCGCCGGATTCATCGTGGGCAATATCGTCATTGCGTATGTGCTCATCCCGATGTTCTACCGTCTCAACGTCATATCGCTCTACCAATATCTCGATGACCGTTTCGGCTCGGGGTCGTATGCCACGGGGGCGTGGTTCTTCTTCATATCGAAGATGACGGGGGCGGCCCTGCGGGCATTCCTCATCTGCGCAGTGTTGCAGACGCTTGTGTTCGGGCCCTACGGCGTGCCGTTCGTGGTGAACGTGGCGCTGATGATGGCCCTCGTGTGGCTATACACGCGGCGCGGCGGCGTCCGCTCGGTCATAGGGACCGACCTGCTCAAGACATTCTGCCTTGTGGGCAGCGTGGTGTTGTGTATCGTCTTCATGATGCGCGAGCTGGGCATAGGTCTCGGTGAGGCCGTGGAGCAGGTCTCGGCCCATGACTATTCGCGTACGCTGTTTCTGGACGACGCGCACGACGGGCGTTTCTTCTGGAAACAGTTTTTGGCGGGCATATTCATGGCCATAGCCATGACGGGGCTCGATCAGGACATGATGCAGCGCACGCTCTCGTGCCGCAACCCGCGGGAGGCGCAGAAGAATATCGTGATCTCGATACTGCTTCAAGCTGCGGTGATAGCGATGTTCCTGTTTCTGGGCGTATTGTTCTACATCTATCTTGCGGGAAAAGGCATAAACCATCCGGCCGGAGCGTTGTTCCCCATGACCGACGCCGCTGGTGCGGAGGCCATAGGCGACAGTGACGATGTCTTCGCCTATGTGGCCACGCAGAGCGGGCTGCCGCTGGCGGTGGGCGTGCTCTTCGTGCTGGGACTCATATCGTCGACATACTCGGCGGCGGGCTCGGCGCTTACGGCCCTTACAACGTCGTTTACGGTCGATATAATGCACGGTACGAAGCGCTACGACGAGCTGGGCCTTACGCGCGTACGCAAGCGCGTGCATGCGGCTATGGCCGTCACGATGGGGGTATTCATCCTGATATTCGACGCCTGCAAGAATACGAGCCTCATAGACATGGTCTACACGCTGGCAAGCTATACGTACGGGCCGATACTCGGAATGTTCGCCTTCGGAATCCTCTCGCGGCGGCGTCCCGCAGACCGTTATGTCCCCGCAGCGGCGGTGGTTGGCGTGGCTTTGTGCCTTGTGTTGCAGCTCAATTCGGAGCGTTGGTTCGGCGGGTACAGGTTCAGTTACGAGATACTGCTCCTGAACGCCTTCTTCACGGCCGTCGGCATGTGGTTGTTGTCGCTTAAAAAGAGTTCAGCCCAATGATACTGATAGCGGATTCGGGCGGCACCAAGTGCCATTGGGCCGTTGTGGGGGACCGCAGGGTGGAGGTGATCCCTACGAGAGGGATAAACCCTGTGACGATGCCGCCGGCCGAGGCGGCGGCCGTGCTGTGCGATGAACTGCTGCCGTACCTGCACGGCGCGGATATATGCGAGATACATTTTTACGGCGCCGGCTGCATCGCGGGCGCTGCGGCCACGGCGGAACTGGAGCGGACGATACGGGAGGTGTTCCCGACGGCCGAAACAGAGGTGCAGAGCGATATGCTCGGGGCGGCGCGGGCATTGTGCGGACATGGGCGCGGCATTGCGTGCATTCTCGGCACGGGGTCCAATTCGGCGCTGTATGACGGTGAGAGGCTCGCGGCCAATGTCCCGCCGCTGGGGTATATCCTCGGGGACGAGGGCGGCGGCGCCTGCATAGGCCGCATGGTCGTGGCGGATGCCCTGAAGGGCCTGATGCCCCGCCGGACGGTTGTGGGATTATATGAGGAGTGCGGGACATCGTATACCGAAATAATCGAAAATGTCTACCGCCGGCCGAATGCAAACCGTTACCTCGCCTCGTTCGTGCCGTTCGCGGCACGCCATATCGGGCAGCCGGAAGTTGCGCGGTGTGTGGACCGCGCTTTCGAGTCCTTTGTTGAGCGCAACCTGCTGCAATACGACGGTGTAACCTCTACGCCGGTACACTTTACGGGCGGCGTGGCCGCCGCCTTCGAGACCCGCTTGCGGGAGGTGCTGGGCCGGTATTCGATTGCCGTGGGGCGTGTAGAGGCCTCGCCCATAGGCGGAATGGTTAAATACCACACTGACGGAAAATGAGCTTCGAAAAGATAACGGAACGGGCGTCGCATTACGACGACCTCGAAAAGATGAGTGCGGCGGAGATCGTCGCCGCCATGAACCGCGAGGACCACTGTGTGGCCGACGCCGTGGAGCGCGCCCTGCCGCAGATAGCGCGTTTTGTCGAATTGTTGACCGAACGCATGCGGCGCGGCGGGCGCCTGTTCTATATCGGCGCAGGCACGAGCGGACGTCTGGGCGTTTTGGATGCCTCGGAGATACCGCCGACGTTCGGTATGCCGCCGACGGTGGTCATAGGCATCATCGCAGGCGGCGACACGGCCCTGCGCAATCCCGTCGAGGGGGCGGAGGACGATACGCGGCAGGGGTGGCTCGACCTGCAGGCACATGACATATGCGGGGCGGACTCGCTTGTGGGCATAGCGGCCTCGGGGACGACGCCATATGTGATCGGCGCCGTGCGTGAGGCGCGCCGCCACGGCATCCTGACCGCGTCGATAGCGTGCAATCCCGACTCGCCGCTGGCGCAGGAAGCGGAGATACCCATAGAGGTGGTCGTGGGACCCGAGTTCGTCACGGGCAGCTCGCGCATGAAGGCAGGTACGGCGCAGAAGATGACCCTTAATATGATAAGCACCGCCGCGATGATAGGCCTCGGCCGCGTGAAGGGCAACCGCATGGTGAACATGCAGCTCACGAACGCCAAGCTGGTAGACCGCGGCACACGCATGATAGTCGACACGCTGGGGTTGCCGTACGGGCAGGCGCAGCGGCTGTTGCTGTTGCACGGCTCCGTAGCGGCGGCCATAGCCGCCTGTGAGGCGGTGCCGGCGCGGCAGGATGAAAACCGATAACGGACAAAAACCAAATAGACAGATGAAAAAGATATTGTTGACACTCGCTCTCGCCGTTGCGGGGGCCGTTGCGGGCCGTGAAGCCTCGGCCTGCACCAACTTCATCATTACGCGCGGCGCCTCGACCGACGGCTCGATCATGGTGACCTACGCCGCCGACTCGCACCAGCTTTACGGATGCCTATACAAGTACACGCCGGCGAAGCGTGCCGCCGCCATGATGCCCGTATACGAATGGGACACGGGCAAATATCTGGGCGACATACCGCAGGCCGCCACTACCTATTCGACCGTGGGCAACATGAACGAGCACTCGCTCATCATCACCGAGACCACCTATGGCGGCCGTGAGGAGCTGGTGGACCCCGAGGGCCGTATCGACTACGGCTCGTTGATATATATCGCCCTGCAGCGTGCCCGTACGGCGCGCGAGGCTATCGGGGT
The DNA here is from genome assembly GCA_949296635.1 of uncultured Alistipes sp. Classification (GTDB taxonomy): domain Bacteria; phylum Bacteroidota; class Bacteroidia; order Bacteroidales; family Rikenellaceae; genus Alistipes. The sequence goes on from CASFQF010000094.1 coordinate 5,346, forward strand.
GATCGTAGACCTTGCGAACACCTATGGTTATGCATCGTCGGGCGAGAGCTTTTCCATAGCCGACACCGAGGAGGCGTGGATCATGGAACTCATAGGCAAGGGGCCCGGCAACAAGGGCATCGTGTGGGTTGCGCGCCGCATCCCCGACGGGTATATCTGCGCACACGCAAATCAGGCACGCATAACCACCTTCCCGAAGGATGACCCCGAGAACTGTCTCTATGCACCCGACGTCGTTTCGTTTGCCCGCGAGAAGGGCTATTTTACGGGCGAGGATGACGAGTTTTCGTTCTGCGACGCATACGCCCCGCTGAATTTCAGCGCCATGCGCGGCTGCGAGGCCCGCGTGTGGAGTTTCTTCCGCACCTTTGCCGACGGCATGGACAAGTATGTCGACTATGCTATGGGGTATAACGCCGGCAACCGCATGCCCCTGTGGGTGAAGCCTTCGGAGAAGATCTCGCCCAAGCAGGTGTTCGACGCCATGCGCGACCACTACGAGGGTACGCCGATGGACATGACCAAGGATCTTGGTGCCGGAGGCCACGGCCTGCCGTACCGCTGGCGCCCGATGTCGTTCGAGGTCGACGGCAGGGAGTATGTCAACGAGCGCGCCACGGCTACGCAGCAGACCGGTTTCTGGCTGGTGGGGCAGGCCCGGCAGGGCAAGACCGGCATCCTGTGGTTCGGTGTGGACGACGCCGCCACGTCGTGCCTTACGCCTATCTACTGCACGACGACCGAGGTGCCCGAGTGCATGGCCGAAGGCAACGGTTCGATGCTGGAGTACAGCCCCACGTCGGCATTCTGGCTCTTCAATCGTGTCACGAATTTTGCATACATGCGTTACGACATGATGTCGGCCGACATACGCAAGGTTGTCGATTTCTGGGAGCGGTCGATGCTGAAGGCTGTCGACGGCGTGGATTGGGCCGTGGAAGGCATGTCGCCCAAGCAGCAACGCAAGCACCTTACGCAATTCAGCGTCAATACGGCACAGGTGATGTTCGAGAACTGGACGCGGCTGGACAAGTACCTGCTTATAAAATATATGGACGGCAACGTGAAGAGCGAGCATGACGACGTGCTTCGCTACGTCATAGGCGAGGGCGGCGACGCCTCGCACTTCGTCGACAACGGCAACGGCCGCGACATACCCGACGAGATACAGTTCCCGGGTTACAACGACAAGTGGAAGCGGGCCGTGGCCGCGGACAACGGCGAGGCGCTGCAGGCAAAATAACGGCAATAGACCAACATACCGACAATAACAATTAAAACTGCTGAATCATGTTCGGATTAAACTTCCTTTCGGGACTCGGCTCATTCGGAGCCTTCCTCGGCATCGTTATAGAGGTTCTCGTAATCATATTGCTCATATACGGGGTCAAGACCCTGCAGTCGCTCATAAGATACCTTGACAGACATTAAACGGTTGTGAGACATGAAATACGACATTATAGTCATAGGAAGCGGCCCGGGCGGCTATGTCGCCGCCATACGCGCCGCGCAGCTGGGCCGCAAGGTGGCCATCGTGGAGAAGGCCGAGGCGGGCGGCGTATGCCTTAATTGGGGATGCATCCCCACAAAGGCTCTGTTGAAGAGTGCACAGGTGTATGCATACTGCAAGAATGCGGCGCATTACGGTGTCGATGTCGCGGGCGAGGTGAAGCCCGACTTCGGGAAGATCGTGGCGCGCTCGCGCACCGTAGCCGAGACCATGAGCAAGGGTGTGGCCTTCCTCTTGAAGAAGAACAATATCGACCTTATAAACGGCTTCGGCCGTCTGGCCGGCAGGGGACGTGTTGATGTCGGCGGAACGGTTTACGAGGCCGACAACATCATCCTCGCAACGGGGGCGCGTCCCCGTGTGATGCCTTTCATGCCCGTGGACGGGGTGCACGTCATCACCTCGCGTGAGGCTCTGGCTCTGCCTGTGCTGCCCTCATCCATGATCGTGGTGGGGTCGGGAGCCATAGGCAGCGAGTTCGCATGCCTTTATGCCACTTTGGGTGTGAAGGTCACACTTGTGGAGTACATGCCGCAGATCATGCCTCTGGAGGACGAGGAGACGGCCAAACAGATGGAACGTGCCTTCCGCAAGCTGCGCGCCACGGTGCTCACCTCTACTACGGTGAAAGGTGTCACGGTCGGCGGCGACGGCATGTGCCATGTCGAGATCGAGGGCAAGAAGGGGACGGAAACCCTTATGGCGGACGTGGTTCTCTCGGCCGTGGGCATAAAGTCCAATATCGAGGATATGGGTCTCGAGGAGGCCGGTGTCGTTGTCGAGCGTGACAAGGTCAAGGTTGACGGGCACTATGCCACCACGGCCGAGGGCGTATATGCCATAGGTGACATTATAGCCACGCCGGCGCTGGCGCATGTCGCTTCGGCCGAGGCTATCCGCTGTGTGGAGCATATATGCGGTATGGAGACCGAGCCGCTCGACTATGGGGCCATACCGTCATGTATCTTCACCTCGCCCGAGGTGGCGTCGGTGGGTATGACCGAACAGCAGGCACGTGCCGCAGGCATAGAATACAAGGTCGGGCGCTTCCCCTTCACGGCATCGGGCAAGGCGACGGCTGCGGGCGACCGCGACGGTTTCGTGAAGCTCGTATTCGACGCTGACGACACTTTGATCGGAGCACACCTTGTCGGGGCGAACGTAACGGAGATGTTGGGTGAGCCTACATTGGCCCGCACGCTCGGCGCGACGGCCCACGCCATAGCCCGCACGGTACACGCCCATCCGACGATGAACGAGGGTATCATGGAGGCCGCCGAGGCCGCCACGGGTGCCGCGATACATCTTTAGGCGTCGGGGGGCTTTACGTATATTGAAAACGCTTTGGGCGGAGCTCCAAAGCGTTTTTCGTTTTAGGTAATGATGCCAAAATTGGTTGGTGGCATATTAGCTCAAATGACCAGAATAGTACAATTCTGGTCATTTGCTTTTCTTAATAATACCATCATTGCTAT
>CASFQF010000095.1 GCA_949296635.1 uncultured Alistipes sp.
CGCGCCGTCAGCCGAGGCATTGCCCGCCGCATGGCAGATGTCGGCCGCCGCGGCCGCCGTATCGCGCTGTGCTCCGTAAGACAATGAGTTCTCGGGCCCGAACAACGTGGCGGCATCGACGTCGCGGAACATCCCCCGCGCGCGCCGCCACCGCTCGACGATCATCCCCAGCCCCTCCTCCGTAAAGGCCCCGATGCGGCCGCCCGCCGCACCGTCCGCCGCACGTGCGGCAATATCGGCGAGGCTATCGGCATGCGCCCCGGACAGCGTACCGGCCGCAGCCTCACGCCCCGTACGGGAGACCGCGCCGCACCACGGCTCCGTCATGCGGCGCAGCTGCTCGGCGGGCAGAGTGTCGAGACGCGCCCGAAGAAGAGAATCAATCCCCGCATCCATCACTCGAATACTCGTTTAAGCGTTATACGGAATGTCGTGCCGCGCCCCACCTCCGACTCCGCCACGGCGATCTTGCCCTGATGGTAGTCCTCGACGATGCGGCGCGAAAGCGAGAGTCCGAGGCCCCAGCCGCGGGTCTTGGTCGTAAAGCCGGCTCGAAGATCCGTTTCCAATTGCTCTTCGGTATACCCTTGCCCGTATCCTTGACATCGATGGTGACGGTCTTCTCGTTGGCGCGGATCTCGACGTCGATGTCGCCGTGTCCCTGAATGGCGTCGAGGGCGTTCTTGAGCAGGTTCTCCACGACCCACTCGAACAGCGCCACATTGAGGTTCGCCTTCACGGGGGCCATAGCCAGACCGTTGTACGAGAGGGTGACGTTGCGCGGCACGCGCTTGCGGAAATACATTATGGTCTCGCCGACCACCTCGTTCACGTTCGTCGGCGTGAGGACCGTCTCCGAGCCGATCTTCGAGAAGCGGTCGACGATCTTGAGCAAGTGCGAAAGGTCCTTGTTCATCTCATCCACCACCATCGGGTCGATATTCTGCGTACGCAGGTACTCGATCCACCCCAGCAGCGACGACGTGGGCGTGCCGAGCTGGTGCGCCGTCTCCTTCGCGAGGCCTATCCAGACGCGGTTCTGCTCGTCCTGCTTGGTGGACTGCAGCGCTATGTAGGTGAAGACGATGAAGATGGCGATGATGACCCACTGCACGTAAGGGAAGTAGTACAGCGCCCGCAGCAGCGACGACTTGCCGTAGAAGATGATATGGCTGCGGTTGCTCATCCACATCATGCGGACCGTACGCGGCGTATTCTCCTCCGTCAGCTCGTTCAGCTTGCGGCGGAACTTCTCGGGGTCCTTGATCACATCCTCGGGGATGCGGTTGTACGACACGAGATTGAGGTCCTGATCGGTTATGATGAAGGGGATGTTGTTCTGCGTGCTGACGATATGCGATATGAGCGGGTCGGTCATGTAGTCGCCGAAATATTCGCGGCTGACGCGCTCCATGGCCGCAACCCACAGCTCCACATCGTGCTGTTCCTTCTGTTTGAGCACGTTGGCCAGCTTGTTGGTGTATACGAGCGACACCACCGCCAGAATCATGCCCACCACGAGCACCGATATGCGGCTGCGAAACGAGAACTTTCTATGACCCAATATATTCATCGTACTGCTCCTCCATTGCTTACGCCCACGGCAATACTCCGCCGTCCCGTCCCCCCCCCGCGCCGCGGAAGACCGCGCCACGCATCACAGGCCGGCGCACGCCGTGTCAGTTGCGCTCGGAATCCTGTTCGCTCAAAATTTCGGTGTAACGGGCCCTGTCGTTCAGCAGTTCCACGGCGCGCATGACCGTGCTGTCGGCCGCGAGGTTGTACTCCACAACCCCTTCATAGTAGTTGTGGCGCAGTACGATGTCGCTGTTCAGCAGGTCGGTGATCTCGGCGCGGTAGGTGCGCAGGTTGTCGGCCTTCTGGTCCTTGAGCTTGGTCTCTATCTGCTTGAGGTCCTCGGCGAAGTCGGCATCGTAGCGCTCCTCCTTGGCCGTACGTTTGAGCAGGTCGAGCGCCAAGCGCGTCTTCGACTCGTAGGGCACATCCTTGTCCGCCATGAAACGCACGAAATCCTCGTAATCCCCGTCGGTGATCGAGAAGGTGCGGTTGTCGACCTCCATGTCGGGGTGGCGCCGCATGTACTCGTCGAGGTAGTCCTCGATGTAACCCAGATTGTAGAGCATCACGGCGAAGTTGCTGATATACTCCGGCTCGATCTTCACGTCGGGCATCAGTCCCTTTCCGTCGTACACCTTGCGGCCGTTGCGCGTGCGGAACTCGCTGATCAGAGAGTCGGGGATGATCTCGGCGCTGCCGTCGGACTTGTGCGCCGAGTAGTTTATCTGCTGCACGCACCGCCCCGACGGGATGTAATACTTCGCGGTGGTGAGCTTCAGGTAGGCGTTGTACCCCAGCGGCACGAGCGTCTGTACCAGACCCTTGCCGAAGGAGCGCTGCCCCATCAGCACGGCACGGTCCAAATCCTGCAGCGCGCCGCTCACGATCTCCGACGCCGACGCCGTATTGTCGTTTATGAACACCACGATCGGCGTATCGGGCAGCACGGGGTTCGACTCCGTGGCATAGGTGCGCTTCGACTGCTCCGAGCGGCCCTTCATCGTGATAACCTCGGTGCCCTTGGGCAGGAACATCGAGAGTATCTTCACCGCCTCGGGCAGGCTGCCGCCCCCGTTGTCGCGGTAGTCGAGGATAAGGCCCTTCAGGCGGCCCTCCTTGCGCAGCCGCTCCACCGCCGCGCGCATCTCGTCGTAACAGCTCTCGGTGAAGTCGTTGTGGCGGATGTAGCCGATGCTGTCGGTCACGAAGCCCGCATACGGAACCCCGGGGATCGAGATACGCGCGCGCGTGATCTCCATCTCCTCGACCTCGCCCGTCATAAGCCGCTCCACGGCGAGGCGCACCGTCGTGCCGGGCGTACCCTTCAGCCGCGACGATATATCCTCCGTAGAGCTGTGCGTGACATCCACGCCGTCGATGCTGACGAAACGGTCGCCTATCCTGAGGCCCGCAAGATCCGACGGCGAGCCCTTGTAGGGCTGCGCGATGACCACACCCGAACTGTCGCGCTTCATGCGTATCAGGGCGCCGATACCGCCGTACTTGCCCGTAGCCAGAACCTCGAAATTCGACATGTCGGACTCCGACATGTACTGCGTATAGGGGTCGAGGTTGCGCACCATGCCCGCGGCGCCGTCCTTCATAAGCTTGTCGGGCGACACCTCGTCGACATACTGCAGCGACAACTCGCGCATCATGTTGACCATGATCTCCATATTCCGGCCGAGACCGAAATCGTCCTTCGCCGCACGCAGGCCCGTGACGGCCGCCGCGGACACCAGCAGGACGGCCCCGCCCTGCATCACCGCTCTCCTTATCTCTCTTTTCATCTTCTCTTGTTGTCCATGTACATCTCCAGACGGTACGTCACGCGCGCCACGGCACGGCGTATGCCCGTAATCTCGACCCATTGCCCGTACTGGCGCACCGTGATCTCGTCCTCGCCCAGCAGCGTAAGGCGGCGCACGATGCTGCCGGAGCGGAAGACCATCCGTTCGTCCGTCTGCGACACCGCCCGGAACCCCGACACCTCGAACGCCGAGACTATCTGCTCGCGGTCCTCATCCATGAGGCACTCCACACGGCGCGTGACAAACCCGAAACGGGGATATGCCGCCGAGAGCACCACTACGGCCGCAGCCAGCAGGCGCCCGCGCGTGGTCTGCATCGTCACGGCCACGGAGTCCCACACCGAGACCTCCATGCCCGACATGCGCAGGCTCAGCCACAATATGGCCACATATAAAACGCAGAAAGCGACAAAATATTTTATCGCACGAACCAGATACCTCATATCCAACATATTATGTCATCTCCCGCCATCGCCGCCGGCTTTTGCGGCGCGATCGCGCCGAGATCATTTTTCATCCTTTTCCACCCGTCCGGCCCCGTCGCCGCTTTCCGGCGCTGCCGTCCCCGCGTCCGCGTCGGCAAACCGCCCGCGTATGGCCTCCGCGACGCGCGTCATGAGCCATGCCGGCGTCGAGGTGGCGCCGCAGATACCCACGCTTGCGCAATTCTCGAACCACTCGCCCCGCAGTTCGCCCTCCTCCTCGATATTGTAGGCGCGGTCGTTGGCGCGGCGGCATACGTCGAAGAGCACCTTGCCGTTGCTCGATTTCTTGCCGCAGACGAAGATCACCACGTCGAAACGCTCGGCGAAGCTGCGCAGGTTACGCTCGCGGTTCGAGACGCGGCGGCAGATCGTGTCGTCCACCGTGAGCATGCTCTCGTCGCCCAGCCGCTCGCGCATCCTGCCGGCCAGACGCCAGAAGAGGTCGACGCTCTGCGTCGTCTGCGACAGGAAGAATACAGGGCGCGTGAAATCTATCGCCCGCAGGTCCTCCTCGCCTTCGATGACGATCGTCGGCTCGTCGATCTGCCCCGTGAGCCCCACGACCTCGGCGTGGCCGCGCTTGCCGAGGATCACCACCTGACCGTTCACCTCGGCCATACGCTTGTGCGCCGCCACCACCTTCGTCTGGAGCTGCGCCACGACGGGACATGTCGCGTCGATGACATGTATGCCCAGCTCGGCGGCGCGGCGGAATGTCGAGGGCGGTTCGCCGTGCGCGCGGATGAAGAGGCTGCGCCCGCTCAACTGCGGCATATCGTCATAGGTCACCGTACGCAGCCCCAGATGCTCCAGCCGCAGCACCTCCATGCGGTTGTGCACGATGTCGCCCAGCGAAAAGACCTCGCCGCCATACTCCGCGAGCGCCGACTCGGCCTTGGTGATGGCACGCACCACACCGAAGCAAAAGCCCGAATTCTGATCTATCTCGACATACATACCCTTTCTGTTTTATAATCCACACCGTCCGCGGCGGCGCCGTCACTTGCGGCACGCCTCCTCGTAACGCTCCATGAACCACGCCATCTGCTCGTCGACGCTCATGCGGCTGTTGTCGAGCACCACGGCGTCCTCGGCCTGCCGCAGCGGCGAGATCGCGCGGTGCATGTCCGCCTCGTCGCGGGCGATGACGTTGGCCAAGACCTCCTCGCGCGTGACATCCATACCCTTGCCCCGCAACTCGGCATAGCGGCGGTCGGCCCGCACCTCCGCATCGGCCGTCATGAATATCTTGAGCTCGGCATCGGGGAAGACCACCGTGCCGATGTCGCGGCCGTCCATGACGATGCCGCGGTCGCGCCCCATGCGCTGCTGCATCGCCACCAGCTTCCCGCGCACCTCGCGGATGGAGCTCACGCTGCTCACGCAGTTGCTCACCTCGATGGTGCGGATGCGCCCCTCGGCCAGATCGCCGTTGACATATATGTCGCTCGCGCCCCGCCCGGGGTTGAAGCGGAAAGTGATCTCAATATCCTTCAGCAGCGCCTTCACCGCATCCTCGTCCACGACGCCCGAACGTATGGCCCCGTGGTCCAGAGCGTAGAGCGTCACGGCGCGGTACATGGCGCCCGTGTCGATGAATATGTATCCCAGACGTGCGGCGATAGCCTTGGCGAAGGTGCTCTTGCCGCACGACGAGAAGCCGTCGACGGCGATGATTATCTTTTTCCTGCAGTTTTCCATTTGTGCGTTACAATCCATGCGGCAAAACGTTGAAGAAGGTCGAAAGAATGGTATAGATGCCCAGCAGGGCGATTATTATGCCCGCCACGTGGTTTATGGTGAGCATGTGGCGCGGGCGGAAGCGGCGGCGGAAGAGGTCTATGGTAAGCGTAAGCAGCAGCCACCACAACACCGCCCCGCAGAGGAACCCGACGATGGTGGCGCCGCTGCGCATGAGCGAGGCGACATCCTCCGAGCCGTCCATGCCGACGTTGAACATGGCGAAGAAGGCGAGGATGTAGGGTATGACCACGACGAAGTTGGCCAGCGTGAAGACGAACATCGACGAGAAATCCTGCCACAGGTTATACCGTCCAGCGCGGTTCTTGCGTATCTGCGGCACGGGGTTCTGGAAGAAGATATACACGCCGACGATGACCACGAAGATGCCGCCGATGACCTGCAGTATGACGCTGTACTCCTCGATCCGCGCCTGCAGCATCGAGTAGAAGAAGAATGCTATGATTGCCATGAGCGTGTCGCCGCAGGCGACGCCGATGCCCGACGCAAGGCCCGAACGGCGGTTCTTGCTCAGCGTACGCTGTATGCACAACACGGCAACGGGCCCCACGGTGATCGACGAAGCGACGCCCACGCACAAGCCCCTGAGCAGTATCTCGATTATGTCTACGAACATTCTTCGACGGCTGTAACTTGACGGCAAAGTTAGGAATTTAATATGGAATATTAAAGTCCGCCCCGCCTTTTGGGAGAATTGTTGATAATTTATGGAAAACTTTGTGCCGCGCCCGCCACATCGAGGCCCGGGACGAATTATATTTGCATGACACCAAATTTTTCCGTGCTATGGCAGAGCTTCAGAAACAGGGTCTCGACATCGAGCTGACCGAGGAGATCGCTCAGGGGAACTACTCCAATCTGGCAATCATATCACACTCGACGTCGGAGTTCATCATCGACTTTGCGGCCATGCTGCCCGGGCTGCAGAAAGCCAAGGTGAAGAGCCGCATCATCCTCACGCCCGAGCATGCCAAACGGCTGCTGCTCTCGCTGCAGGACAACATCACCCGCTACGAGAACGCCATAGGCAAGATCGAGATACCCAAACCCCAGCATGCCGACGACACCGTCGTGGGCCTCGGCCCCAAGGTCGGCAAGGCATAAGAGCGGACGCGAGAGAGGGGCGAAGAGGAAAAGGCATAAGAGCGGACGCGGAGCCACGGCTCCGTAAAGATAAATAAATTAGTTTTGATGTTGTGAATAGAGAGGGTCGGCGTTGCGGCGCCGGCCCTTGTGTTTTGCGCCTCCGCCACGCCTCACCGCCGCAGAAAGGCATCACGGCAACATCCCGTGCCGGCCGCAACCCGCCATCTGTCCGAAAACCCGCCCGCCGAGGCGACCTCCCTCAAAAACGTCCCGAAAACACGCCCGCCGAAAACCCCTTCCCGAAAAGCGGCCCACACCCTAAAATCCGCCCTTCCCGAACATCATTCCCGAAAACCTGTCCCCGAAAACTTTTGTCGTGCGATCATTCGCAAATAACCGATAAATTCCTATTTTTGTACCGGTGCCGCCGCAGATGCGGCGCCGGACATATTTACGAACGTTTTTGTTACTTTTTCTTTCTTCCTCAAACTTCGCAACTTTGACCAATAGGAAGAGAAGTGACAGGGCGCTCCGTGAACGTACCTGCTGTACCTCGCGCCCTTTGGCGCATTTCGTGCAACAGACGTTTCGCGTGGGCTGTCCGTGTTGCTTATTTCTATTGGGGGCAGCGAAGGCCTGAGGAAGTGGTAAGTCAATACGGCAACCCACGTTTCTTATGGTCTTCAACCATCCTTACAGGGGGAACCCCGATCTTCTGGAACGCCCCATAGTCGCCTTCTTCGCCTCGCGCGAGGTATCGCCCCGACAACGCCTGCGCGCGCTCCAATGGCTCGACGGGATCATCCGCACCTGCGACGTCGTCGCAGGCGGCTTCCACTCGCCCCTCGAGCGCGAGATCCTCGACAGGCTTCTCGCGGCGCGCCACCCCGTAATCTGGGGGCATGCCCGCGCCCTCTACCGCCGCTACGCGCCGCAGGTGGAGCAGGCGCTCGACGAAGGCCGCATATTCATCTTCGCCGCACGCGACACCTCCCGCGCGGGGGCATGGACGGCGCAGGTGCGCAACACCATAATCTCGTCGATGGCCGACCGTACGGTCTTCGTCATAAACCGCACGGCGGGGCGCAGCAGTTCGCTCGACGTGTCTTGCGATCTGGAGCGCATGTCGGGACACGCCACCGTCATAGAGTAACCGCCGGCCGTGAGAAACGCCCCCAAAACAGCGGGGCGGGACCCGAAAGTCCCGCCCCGCCGCCGCTGTCATAACGATATTGCCGTACGGGCGTATCCGGCCGGCAACAGCCGCCCGTTTAGACCGCCACCTCCTTACAGCACCTCGGCCACGACAAAATTGCTGCCGCCGATAAAGATCATGTCCTCGGCCGAGGCCAGCTCCTTGGCGCGTGCGAACGCCGCCGCAACCGCAGGCACAACCTCGCCCTCGAGTCCTGCGGCCGCGGCCTTCGCCGCCAGCTCTACGGCAGGCAGCGCCCGCGACACCGACGCCTGAGTGAATATATAATGGGCCT
>CASFQF010000096.1 GCA_949296635.1 uncultured Alistipes sp.
CGGCGGGCAAATCCCCCGTCGGACATACCCTATGCCCACCATACGCAGCCCCGCCGTCACGGCCCGCGCCGCATTCTGATGCCAGCACGGCGATGTCAGCAGATTATGCATGCAAGCCTCACATGTGCAAACATACGTTTTTTTTCCGATTCCGCAATCGTTTATATCATTTTTTCGTTTCGGTACACCCCTCCCGCGCCTTCCGCCACGCATGCCGGCCCCGACCCTTTCAACGTCCGCAGCACTATCGCACGCAGCTACGGCATTATACAACAGCAGCACAACAACTCCGGGCCCTCCATGCATAAGGCGGCCGCACGCCTCGAAAACCGAAAACGGACACCGCAGGTTGATTTATTGGAAATCTCTTCATATATTTGTCAAGCGTACGTATGTATGAACAAATGCATTCGACCCCGACAAGACACTAACCGGCAACAAGCCGTACCGGTATTGAGACGGTAAGGCACACCGCACCCGACGGCATCGCACTTGACATTATTGAAATTCAAAAACATATGATTATGACAAACCGCAGATTCGCGCTGTTGTCCGTACTTATGACACTTATGTGCAGCAGCCTATGGGCGCACCAGTATCCCGTGATTCTGTGGCAGATCGGCAATGCCGACGGCTCATCGTCGGAGTTCGCGCTCGACGGCAAAAGCTACTCCGAGATCCCCAAACATTTTCCCGCCGGCATCGCGCTCTATACGGTCGGGCGCAGTTCCGCTTCGGACGTACCGTTCGCCATACCGGGCCCCGCCGACTCGTGGGCCGGCAACCCGCATGGCGGAGTGCTTGTACGCTTCGGTGTCCGCGATGCCGCCCCCAAGGCCGCACTGCGGCTGAAGCTGGACTTCGTCGAGGTACACAGCGCCCTGCCCCCGCGGCTGGAAGTCGTCCTCAACGATTTCCGCACCGAGGTACAGGCCCCCGCCGGCGCCGACCAGAACTACCTCGACACACGCAAGACATCGTCACAGGGCCTCTGCACCGAGGTGGAGATCCCGCGCGGAGCACTCCGTACGGGCGGCAACATCCTCTCGGTACGTACACTCTCCGGCAGCTGGATGGTACTCGACGCAGTGACGCTCGAAGCCTCCTCTCCGGTGGAGAGCGCTCCGGCAGACGGAGGCGTCTCGCTGCTGGCGGCCGCATCGGAGCCGGCGCTGGTATACGGACGGACGCATGAAGAACTGCTGCACCCCGTAACCCTCGACATCGTCAATTGGGACACGCGCCCCCGCAAGGCGGAGTGGGGCTATGACGGCAATGCGGGCGGCAGTCTGACCCTCGCGGCAGGTATAAACCGCATACAGATCGGCATCCCCGACGGATACGACGGCCGCCGCGTGTGTTTCACAGTCGAGACGCCGGACGGCAGCGCCACCGCCGAAACCGAGATACAGCCGGCCGAACGGTGGACCGTGTACCTCGTGCAGCACACCCATACCGACATAGGCTACACGAAGCCGCAAACAGAGATCCTCACCGAGCACCTGCGATATATCGGCTATGCGCTCGACTACTGCGACGCCACGGCCGGCTACCCCGACGATGCGAAGTTCCGCTGGTCGTGCGAGGCGTCATGGGCCGTGCGCGAGTGGCTGCGCATACGCCCCGCCGAGCAGGTCGAGCGGTTCCTGCACTTCGTCAGAAACGGCCAGATCGAGGTGACGGCCATGTTCTTCAACATGTCGGAGCTGTCGGGCGAAAATGCATACAAGACCTTCCTCGCACCGATAGCCCGTTTCCACGAGCTGGGCATCCCCGTCGAGACGGCGATGCAGGACGACGTGAACGGCGTGGCTTGGTGCTTGGCCGACTACCTGCCCGACATCGGGGTGAAATACCTGACCATGGGGTCGAACGGCCACCGCGCCCTGATACCGTTCGCGCGCCCGACGCTCTACCGCTGGGAATCGCCCTCGGGCAAGAGCCTGCTCTCGTTCCGCGCCGACCACTATATGACGGGCAACTTCTGGGGCATAGACCGCGGCGACATGGAAGGAGTCCGCAACGGGGTATTCTCATACATACGTTCGCTCCGCGACAACGGCTATGAATTCCCGCTTGTCGCGGTGCAGTATTCCGGATACTCAACCGACAACTCGCCCCCGTCGATGCGCGAGTGCGCCCTCATCCGCGACTGGAACGAACACTACGCATGGCCCAAACTGCGCAGTGCCACCGTACATGAATTCCTCGAACAGATCGACACGCGATACGGAGAGCGCCTGCCCGTATACCGTGCGGCCTATCCCGACTGGTGGACCGACGGCTTCGGCTCGGCTGCCCGCGAGACGGCGGCGTCACGCAAGACGCAGTCCGACATGATCACCATAGTCGGCATGCTCTCGATGGCCGGCATGGCGGGCGACAAGGGTGTCGAAGGCATGCATGACGAACTGCGACGCATACACGAGAACCTGCTCTTCTACGACGAGCACACGTTCGGCGCGGCGGAGAGCATCAGCGACCCGCAGTGCGAGAACTCGCAGGTGCAGTGGGCCGAGAAGGGGTCCTATGTCTGGGAGGCGCTAAAGAGTGCGCAGATGCTCTACGAGACCGCTGTCGGGCGGCTCCAAAGCGGCCTGTACCGTTCGGAGCGCCCGACGCTGACCTTCTTCAACCCGCTGGGACGGGAACGCTCGGCGATGGTGACCGTATACATCGACTTCGAGGTTATACCGAAGGACCGCGCCTTCCGCCTGCTCGACGAACAGGGCAACGCTCTGGCCGTCGAGCCCATCCGCTCGCGCAGCGAAGGCCGCTACTATGCCGTCTGGGCGGACCGTATCCCTGCCATGGGATACAAAACCTATGAAATAGTGCTCGACGAAGGCGCCGCCGCCGTACCCGAGGCATTCGAGCCGACAGGCAACACGGTCGAAAACGACTTCTACCGCATGGAGTTCGACCCTGAAACAGGCGGCATACGCTCGCTCTTCGACAAGGAGCTGGGCTTGGAGATGGTCGACGGCAGCGCCGAATGGAGACTTGGCGACCTGATCTACGAATCGCTCGAGGGCGACCGCCACCAGATGGAGCGCAAGGTATTCGAGCGCTGCCGCCGTTCGGGCCTGCGCGACGTGCGCTTCACGGGAGCCTGCAAAGGCGACATATATACATCTGTCTCGTTCCGCGGCACCGCCGAGGGATGCGATCCCGATTTCGGGGCGCGGGTAGAGGTACGCCTATACAACAATGTCAAGCGCATCGACCTCAACTACACGGTACGCCGCCTTCCCGAGACCGACCCATCGGCCCTGTACGTAGCCTTCCCCCTTCGCGCTGGACGACGGGAAGCTGGCCTTCGACGTGCCGGGCGGCGTCGTCTGCGCCGGCGAGAACCAGATCCCCGGCTCTTTGGCGTCATGGAATACGGTACAGAACTTCGTCTCGGTGCGAAACGCCCGGGCGCAGATACTCGTAAGCTGTGACGCCATGCCGCTCTTCCTGATGGGAGAACTGCTCAACGACCCGTACCGCCAGCCGCGGGAATATGAAAAGCCGCACCTCTTCTCGTGGGTGACGAACAACTACTGGACTACCAATTTCCGCGCCTCGCAGGAGGGTGAACTCAATTGGAGCTACACGCTCACCTCAAGCGCCGATGCATCGAACGCCGCAGCTTCGGCCTTCGGCTGGGGCAACCGAATCCCGCTCTATGCCCGTGTGATGCCGGCAGCGGGGGCCGACAACGGCAAGGCATGGTCGAGGTCGTTCTTCAGGACAGGGTGTGACCACGTGCTCATGACATCGTGCTCGCCCTCGCAGGCGAAGGCGGGCGCCGTACTCGTAAACCTCCGCGAGACCGACGGCAGGGATGCCGAGCTCACGCTGCTCGACGCCGCTGGCAACCCGCTGCAATTCGAGGTGGTGAACGTCCTCGACGAGCCCTTGGGCAAACGCACCGGCTCGATCGAACTCAAGCCTTTCGAAAACGTCTTCGTACGTCTCGAAATGTAGCCCCGCATCGTCCTTTCCGGACCGCGGCCGCGATCCGGAAAGGACATTACCGCTGCCAATGCAAGAATCCCCGTCAGGCGCCGTCCCGATCGGGGATTCTTATACTACGTACGCCATACCCGCCGCCGGATCGCCAAAGCCGCCGGCAAAAGGAGGGGGCCTGCAACAACCCAAAGCGCGACGGCGGCAACCGCCGACCGCAGAAAGGCACTCTCACATGCAAAAAAAGCGGCGGATATTTAGCGTAAAAACCATGCATCGACGGATGCGCCGCAACTCCACGGCCATACATCCACCGAATTACACACGGGGCGCCCTACAGCGTAAATCAATGCGGTTTGGGCGGCATACCCGCAACGGCCTGCGGCGCCGCGGGCTCCCCTCGCGCGGACAGATAGCGTCAAAATGACGTTTAAACGTGTATAATTTTATCATATACAGCTAGCTCATCGGCGCGAGGTTTTTCGGACGACGTTTGTTATATTTGTATGGAAATACGGTGCTGCCGCTTGGCGCAACATCCGGATATTGAGCCCAAGGCCGGCCGCACCAGTATAAGTCATAACGGGCCAACACTTAATACCAAACCTATATGAAACGAAACATCCTATTCCTGTGCGCCGCGGCGCTGCTTGCCGCATGCGGCGGGCAGACGCAGCAGACGGCACAGACACCGGCGCCGATGCAGCAGCAGGTCGAGGAGCTGCTCGATGCCATGACCGTCGACGAGAAGATCGGTCAGATGATGAACTCGACACCCGCAATCGAACGCCTCGACATCAAACCCTACGACTGGTGGAACGAGGGCCTTCACGGCGTGGGCCGCAGCGGCCGCGCCACGGTCTTCCCGCAGCCCATAGGTCTGGGCGCCACCTTCGACACCGAACTGCTCAACGAGATAGGCGACGCCATCTCGGACGAGGCCCGCGCCAAATACCAAGCCGCACGGCGCATAGGCAACTACCGCCGCTACTCGGGCCTTTCATTCTGGTCGCCCAACGTAAACATCTTCCGCGACCCGCGCTGGGGACGCGGCATGGAGACCTACGGCGAGGACCCCTATCTGACGGGGATGCTGGGGACGGCCTTTGTCAAGGGGCTCCAAGGCGATGACCCGCAGTATCTGAAGGCCGCGGCCTGCGCCAAGCACTACGCCGTCCATTCGGGTCCCGAGGCCACACGCCACTCGGCCAACGTCGAGCCTCCGTTGAAGGACCTTTACGAGACCTATCTGCCGGCATTCGAGATGCTGGTCAAGGATGCCAAGGTGGAGACCGTCATGACGGCCTACAACGCCGTCTACGGCGACTGCTGCTCGGCAAGCCCCTTCCTCATGCAGGAGATCCTGCGCAACAGGTGGCAGTTCAAGGGACACATCGTCTCGGACTGCGGTGCCGTAACCGATATATACACGGGCCACAAGTGCACCCGCTGCGAGATGGATGCCGCCGTGAAGGCCCTCAAGGCCGGCCTGAACCTCGAGTGCGGCTCGTCGATGCGCACACTCAAGGATGCATACGCCAAGCAGCTCATAACCGAGGAGGATCTGGACAACGCCCTGCGTCCCACGATCATGACGCGGCTCAAGCTGGGTATCCTGCATGACGACCCGCAGTGTCCCTACAACAACATGTCCGAGGATGCACTCGGCTCGTCCGAACACCGCGCCTTGGCCAAGCGTGCCGCCACGGAGAGCATGGTGCTGCTGAAGAACGACGGCATCCTCCCCCTCGACAAGAACATACACTCGCTCGACCTGTCGGGCAGCGGCGCTACGGACGTCTTCTACCAGATGGGCAACTATTACGGCTTGAGCGATGACTACAGCACATACCTCCAAGGCATAGTATCGAAGGTCAGTGCCGGCACCACGGTATCGTACCACACAGGGTTCATGCAGCTCGACGGCCTTGCCGCCAATATGAACATAGGCGAAGCCGTAGGAGCAGAGGTCGCCATCGTATTCATGGGCAACAACGGCAATGTCGAGGGCGAGGAGGGCGAGTCGATCGCCAACCGCACCAGCGGCGACCGCCTCGACCTGCGCCTGCCCGAGTCGCAGATGAACTACCTGCGCACACTCAAACGATACAAGGGCAAGGGCATCGTCGTAGTGCTCACCGGCGGCAGCCCCATCGACCTGCGCGAGATATACGATCTGGCCGATGCCGTGGTTATGGCGTGGTATTCGGGACAGGCCGGCGGCGAGGCGCTGGGCGACCTGATCTTCGGCGACGCCAACTTCAGCGGACGCCTGCCCGTGACATTCCCCGCCGAGACCGAGAAACTGCCTCCGTTCGAGGACTACTCGATGAAGGAACGCACATACAAATACATGACCGACAACATCTTCCTGCCATTCGGATATGGTTTGAGCTACGGCAAGGTGACCTATGGCGCAGCCAAAGCCGCCGTGGACGGCGGCAAGACCGTCACCGTGGAGATCACGTTGAGCAACGACGGCACGGCCGACATCGACGAGACCGTACAGCTCTACCACTCGTCGCCCGCGGCAGGTACGGCGGCGCCGCAGTCGCAGCTTGTGGCTTTCAGCCGCGAGCATTTGAAGGCCGGCGAGAAACGTACGGTCAAGATGCAGATTCCCGTCGACCGTCTGGCCACGGTGCAGGAGGATGGCAGCAAGCAGCTCCTGCCGGGAACGCATACCCTGCATGCGGCATCGGCCGCCCCGACATACCGCAGTGCGGAGCTGGGCGTACAGGACGTGCAGACTACGATCGAACTTTAGGGCGCCGGCCTACGCCGGCCGAACACCCCGCGGCACCTCGGATGCCGCGGGGTGTTTCCTTATACGGTCACGGACAGTGTATCCTGTCACATAAGGGTCCACACCGCCGCAACGGACAGCCACCGCACAGCGATGCCTGCCAAAACAAAAAGGGCTGCGATCGTACGCAGCCCTTTTCTCCGGTCCAAGTTATGACAGCCGCATTCTATTTTCGGCTGCGCCACAGCGCCGACATCTGCTCGAGGGTCTTGCCCTTGGTCTCGGGAACCATCTTCCATACGAAGAGGGCCGACAGCAGCGACATCGCGGCATAGATGCAGTACGTACCGCCCACGCTCCATTCGCTGAGCGAGGGGAACGTCGCCGAGACGAGGAAGTTCGACACCCACTGCGCCGCCACGGCTATGGCCACGGCCTGCGAACGGATCGTATTGGGGAAGATCTCCGAGATAAGCACCCAGCAGATCGGGCCCCACGACATCATGAACGACGCCGTATAGATGATTATAAAGACGAGGGCCCCGAGACCTATCGTGTCGGTGAACGACAGCGCGGCAAGCACCGCCATGCCGATCATCATGCCTGTCGAGCCGATCATAAGCAGCGGCTTGCGCCCCACGCGGTCGACCGTAAAGATCGCAACGACGGTGAAGATGATGTTGACGATACCCATCACCACGGTCTGCAGCATCGAGGCGTCGCCCGTGGCACCCATGTTCTCGAATATGCGCGGTGCGTAGTAGAGCACCACGTTGATGCCTATGGCCTGCTGGAAGAACGACAGCAGCACACCCACCGCGATGACGGTCCCGCCATAGGCGAAGAGCCGGTCGCGCTTCTCATCGACCGTGGACTTTATCTCGCCGAGGATCGTGCGGGCCTCGGCCGTGCCGTTTATACGTTCGAGGACGGCAAAGGCGCGTGCGTCGTTACCGCGCAGCGCAAGGAAACGCGGCGTCTCCGGCACGAGCAGTATGAGCAGGAAGAAGGCCCCCGCGGGGAATGCCTCCGAGAGGAACATGCGGCGCCACCCGATGTCGACCATAGCCTGTTGTATGGCCTCGGCCGTATCTCCGAGATTGTTGCGTATGAGATAGTTTACGAAGTACACGACCAGCATGCCGAAGATTATGGCGAACTGGTTGCACGAGACGAGCGTGCCGCGTATGCGTGCGGGCGAGATCTCGGCTATGTACATGGGGCACACGGCCGAAGCCAGTCCCACGCCTATGCCGCCGATTATACGGTAGAGGTTGAACGAGACGAGCAGCGTGAACGAAGCCTCACCATAGGGGAGGATGCCGCTCTCGGGACACCACGAGCCCACGGCCGAGACGAAGAAGAGCACGGCGGCAATGACAAGCGTGCGCTTGCGGCCGAAACGCGCGGCCAGCAGGCCCGAGATGGCACCGCCGATAACGCACCCT
>CASFQF010000097.1 GCA_949296635.1 uncultured Alistipes sp.
GGCGAAATATGTCAGCCAGTCGTGCGCGTGTATCACGTCGAACTGTCCCTCCAGATTGCGTGCCACCTGCGCCGCAACAACGGCATAACGCGCGACCTCCTCCATAAGGTTGGCGCCGTAGCGGCCCGAGAAGTTGTAACGCTGCGTCCAGCTGTCACCCTCTCTTTCCCAAAGTTTGCGTCCCGTCTTTTCATACTCGCTGCGGTATGAGGCGAACTCCTCCGGCGATATGTAGGGAACCATGTTCGAATCGATGTGGATGAACGATATTTTGCGCATAATATCGTCGCCGCCCACCGCCGAATCGCAGTAGAGTGCGTCCACGTCGCTCGCATTGAGCACCTTGACGAAACGCTCATCCTCATCGCCCGAAGCATGCGGCATAACGAACGTCACATCCACGCCGTTATGCGCCAATCCGCGGGTCATCCCATAACAGGCCGTACCCAAACCGCCAGCTATATGGGGAGGGAACTCCCACCCAAACATTAATACTCTCATTCTTTTCTCCTATAATTTTGTCTGTTACTTCTTTTTTGCGGCGCTCGTACGTTTGGGGGTGGCCTTTTTCGGCTCGGCGGCGGTTTTGGTCGTCTTGGCACTCTTGGCCGAAGTCTCGGCCTTGGCTGCGCTCTTCGATCCGGCTTTCGTGCTCTTGGCGTCCTTGGCCGGAGCGGCTCCCTTGCGGTGCGACTCCACAAGATCGCTTATATAGAGCAGACCGCCGACACTCGTGGCCTGCGACAGGCAGCCGCGCGCATGGAACGGGGGATCGCCCTCGAAGCACTCGCTCACGGAACCGATACATGCCGTCTGTATCTCGTCATTGAAGGCGGCCAGAATCTCCTCGGCGCGGTTCAGGAACTGATCGCCCAGAATGGCGAAGCAGCTCTTGACATAGAACATCAGGGGCCAGATCCATATCGAGCCGTTGCGGCTGGCAAGATCCTGCGACCGCTGGTCGTCGGCATACGACGGCTCATAAAGGGGATTGCGGGGCGAAAGCGAACGCAGGCCGCGCGACGTCAGCAGATGCTGGCGCACGACGCTCAAGACATTCGCCGTCTGCTCCTCATCGAGCATCGTATAGTCCAAACCGCAAGCCACAATCATGTTCGAACGGCGGAAATCGTTTACCTCGTCGTTGTTCACGTAATCGGCAAGGTAGTCGCTCCCGAGCCAGAACTTCGCGATGAACGACTCCTTGGTCCGCTGCGGCATGTCCTCCCAGCGCTCGACGAAAGCCTTGTCCTTCATCTTGCGCGCCAGATAGAGCGTGTAGCATACGGCATTGTACCACAAGGCCTCGATCTCCACGGCATAGCCCGCACGCTGCGCTACGGGACGGCCGTCGACCTTGGTATTCATCCACGTCAGGGCCTCGCCGTCGGCGGCAGCCCATATCAGGCCGTTGTCATGCAGCACCACGCGGCCGCCGAAGCCGCGGCGGTACGCCTCGAGCACCGACTTCATGGCCTCGCCGTAACGCGACCACACCTCTTTGGCGCCGATATGTTTTTCGAGGTTCTGCAGCGTCCAGAAGAACCACAGCGGGGCATCCGCCGCAACCCACGCCGAGGCCGAACCGGCAAAGTCGCCGTCATGCATGCCCCGCACCATGGTGTCGAGGACATCCATACAGTCCTCCTTGTAACCCTGCTCGAGAACAACGCCCGGCAGCGCGATCAGGGTATCGCGGCCCACGGTGCCGTACCACGGGTAACCGGCCACCATCTCCGTACGGCCGCCCGAGCGGCGCACGACGAACTGCCGCGCCGAGTGGTGCAGGCAGCTCAGGAAGTCGATCTTATGGGTACGGCGTGCCAGCGACGCCTCGTATATCTCGGTAATGGTCTGGCTCGTAGCCATCTCGTCCGTCGCGGCCGAGAAGATCACGCTCTCGCCCTTCTTGATGTTCATCTCGAAATAACCCGTCGTGAGCAGGTCCTCGTAGCCGTCATATCCGCGCTTGATCTCCTCGGGATACTCGAAACCGTAATACCAGTCGGGAGCGGCCACGAATTCCGCATCCGCCTTGTCGGTCTGCAGATAGAGCCACGGGAATCCCTCGTAAAGACGACACTTGACACCGCCCTGTATGGGGTACGAACGGCCGTTGGCCTCCATGTTGGCCTTCGAAAGCGAGTGCTTGTTGCGGAAGGCGAAGAAAGGGCGCAGGCGCAGCGTCGTATCCGAATGGGCGTCCACCAGCGTGTAACGGATCATGAGCTGCGTACGCTTGTGTATCCACAGCAGCTCCTTGCGCAGGATCACACCTCCCACGCGGTAGGTGATCGTAGGCGTGGGCGTATATTCGAAATCCGTGATGTACTTGTGACCGCGCGGTTCGTATACGCCTCTAAAACGGTGCAGAGCCAGATTGAACGATTGGTTGTGCTGTATCACCGTCTCATCCAGAGACGACAGCAGCACATACGTCTCGTCGCTCTCGTCGATCGGCGCCACCATAAGTCCGTGGTACTTGCGGGTATTGCAGCACACGATCGTCGTGCTCATATAACCGCCCTTACGGTCCGTAGCGAGCATCTCGCGCTGGAGCGAATACTCCAGATTGCCCAACTCGCTCTTGTCAAATGTAAGTGCAGACATATCTCAATCCTTGAAAAATTATCATTCCTAATCAAAGTTAATAAAATATTCCGTAATCCGGCGCCTTTTTCGCATTTTTTATTTATCTAAAATTCTTTAAAAAAGGCCCTTACGGACAACGCCGCCTATGCCCACTTCACCAGCGCGAAATCCATGCGGTACGGCAGGCGGTCGTTCTTCGGGTAGACGCGGATCGCCACGTCGAACGTACCCGTGCGGTCGGGCGTGTAGTCCACCGACAGAACCACCTCGCGGCCCGAGACGCTGCTCAGCTCGAGCGCCTTCGTTCCCAAGACATCGGCCTTGCTGCCCGCCTCGATCTGCTGTGCGATGACCAGCTCGGCGCCTATATCCTCGGGGCTCAGCGTGCCGATGTTGAGCGATATTTCGTAGTGGTAGGTCTTGTCGACGAAGATCGCCTCGGTGTCGATCTCCACGCGCTGGACGTTGAGTATCTTCACGTCGTCCCATGCCGCCGACACCTTGCGCTTCCACGCCGCGATCTCGCGCGCCATGCGGTAGTTGTCGGCCACCATGTCGCTCTTGCGCGCCGCCAGCTTGTTGTAGAAGCGGTTCTCATAATCGATGAGCATGCGGTTGGTGGTAAAGTTCGACGCTATCTCCGAGATGCAGTTCTTCACCGAGTTCACCCAGCCGTGAGGTATGCCGTCGGCACCGCGGTCGTAATAGAGCGGCACGATCTGGTCCTCGATGGTGTTGTATATCATCTCGGCGTCGAGCTCGTCTTGGAACTTCTGGTCGGTGAACGAGCGCTCCTGCGGCAGCATCCAGCCGGCGCCCTCCTTGTAGCCCTCGACCCACCAGCCGTCGAGCACCGAGAACTGCAGTACGCCGTTCATGACGCACTTCTCGCCCGAGGTACCCGATGCCTCCAGCGGCCGCGTCGGTGTGTTGAGCCATACGTCCACACCCTGTACCATGCGGCGCGCGAGCTCCATGTCGTAGTTCTGCAGGAAGACGATCTTGCCCACGAACTCCGGCATCGACGACACCTCGACGATACGCTTTATAAGGTCCTGTCCGGGCTTGTCGTTCGGGTGCGCCTTGCCCGCGAAGATGAACTGAACGGGACGCTCCTTATTGTTCACGAGGGCCGACAGACGCTCCAGATTCGTGAAGAGCAGATAGGCGCGCTTGTAGGTGGCGAAACGGCGCGCGAAACCTATCGTAAGCACATCGGGGCGGATACGCTCGACGATCTGCACCATCTGGCGCGGCGAGTCGAAACGCACCTGCTTGGGATCGCTGTAGAGTTTGCGTATATGGTTGATGAGGCGGTCCTTGAGGATCATGCGCTCGTTCCACAACTCCTCGTCCGCGATCTTGTGCACGCCCTGCCATTCGGGGATGTCGTATACGTGGCCCTCGAAGCCCTTGGGGAAATAGCGGGCGTAGAGGCGGCGCAGGTTCGATGCCACCCACGTGGGGAAGTGCACGCCGTTGGTGACATATCCTATGTGCAGCTCGTTCTTGAAATACCCGGGCCACATGTTGCCCAGAATATCCTTCGACACCTCGCCGTGCAGCCACGACACGCCGTTCACCTCCTGCGAGAGGTTGCAGGCAAGAACCGACATCGAGAAACGCTCGTTCGGATCGTTCGGGTTGGTCTTGCCGAGGTTGATGAACTGCTCCCACGTAATGCCCAGCACGTCGGGATAGTGCGACATGTACTGGCGCATCATCGTCTCGGGGAAGGCGTCATGCCCTGCCGGAACGGGGGTGTGCGTCGTGAACAACGACGACGAACGCACTACCTCCAGCGCCTCCGAGAAGGTGAGGCGCTTCTTGGCGATGAGGTTGCGGATGCGCTCGATGCCGATAAATGCGGCATGGCCCTCGTTGCAGTGGTACACCTCCTGACGTATGCCCATCTTCGTGAGGGCGCGGATACCGCCCACGCCAAGCAGCAGTTCCTGCTTGAGACGGTTCTCCCAGTCGCCGCCGTAGAGGTAATACGTTATCTGACGGTCCTCCTCGAGGTTGGCCTCATAGTCCGTATCGAGCAGGTAGAGCGCCGTACGGCCCACCTGACACTTCCATACGCGGGCCGAAAGGGTACGTCCCGGGAACGCTATCTGTATCGACACCCAGTTGCCCACGTCGTCGCGAACGGGCGATATGGGCAGCTTGAAGAAGTTCTGCGCCTCATAGTTGGCCACCTGACTGCCCTGCGACGAGAGCTGCTGCGTGAAATACCCGTAACGGTAGAGAAGGCCTACGGCCACCATCGGGTGGTTCTTGTCCGACGCCTCCTTAAGGTAGTCGCCGGCCAGAATGCCCAGACCTCCGGAATATATCTTGAGCGACGAGTGCAAGCCGTACTCCATCGAGAAATATGCGATCTTGGGGCTCGACGGGTCGGGTTTCTCCGACATATAGGCTTCGAGCTGTGCGCTCACCGAATCCAGACGCGCGAGGAACTCGTCATCCTTCTCCAACTCGTTGATACGCTTGAGCGAGAGTTTGTCGATCAACGCTATGGGGTTGCGCTCGACCTTGTTCCACAACTCGGGGTCGACGCTCTCGAACAGGTCGCGCGCATCCTGCGTCCAGCACCACCACAGGTTCCTCGAGATGGTCTCCAGCGCGTGCAGGCGCGACGGCAGGCGCTTCTCCACCATCATGCGGTGCCACGAAGGCTTGTTCGATATGAGCTGCTGGCGCACGAAATTGATCTGCTCGGTATAGTTGCCGCCGTCGCCTACCGTACGGTTGGTGCGGGCCACGGCATTATCCAGAGCCTCGGCGTAGGCGCGCTCGTAGTGCACGAAGAACTTGTCCCACAACGCCAGCTTCGACATCTCGCCGGCCGAGCGGCGTACAGCCTCCACCTGCTCGCTGTCGAGCTGCATGAACCGCAGCGCGGCATCCACCAGCTGCTCGACGGCATAGGTGTCGTTGTTGTCGTCGCGGCGGATAACCTCCACACCGGCATGGTCGGCCTGCTTCATGGCCCACAGACCGAATCCCGAGAGATTCGACGTTACCGTAGGAACCGAGAAGGCGATAGACTCGAGCGGCGTGTAACCCCACGGCTCGTAATACGACGGGAATGCCGTGAAGTCCATACCCACCAGCATCTCGTAATAGTTCTTGTTGAAGATGCCGTCGGCGGAATTGAGGTACGACGGCACGAAGATAACCTTCACACGCGAGGTCTCGCTCTCGAGCACGCTGCCGCGGATGGCCTGCGATACGGGATCCCACTGCTGGTTCTCGAGGTAGTGCGTCGAGAAGCGCCACTGTGAGGCGTCGATAGCCTTCGAAGGATCCTTCAGGTGCTCGACCAGATCGGCGCGGGGGCCGTTGTTGGCCGCCGGCACGGTGATATAGGCCAGAATGTCGCGGTCGAGAGTGCCGCACGCGGCCAGACGCTTCAGCGCCTCCATGAATATGTCGATACCCTTGTTGCGGTATTCGTAGCGGCCGCTGGTACCTATGATGAGGGGCTCCTTCTCGAACTTGCAGCCCAGACATGCCTCGGCTACCGAGATCATCGACTTGCGGGCCTCGCTGCGCTTTTCCTCGAAGGTGTCGCCGTTCCAGACAAAGTCGTTCTCGAAGCCGTTGGGGGTGATGTGCGTCACCTCGCGCCCGAGCAGGTACTTGCACTCGTTGGCCGTGATCTCGCTCACGGTGAGGAAGGCGTCGTGGTAGAGCGCCGCCATCTTCTCGATCGAGTGCTTTGCCGTGACGTTGAAACGCCGTGCTATGTCGTCGGCGTTGTATTTGTGAAGGTCGGAATAGAGCGGCAGCCCGTTGCCGGCGATGCAGCGCCCCGTGACGGTGGCATGCGTGGTGAAGAGCGTGGCCACATACGGCGACGCCTTGCGCAGGTAGAGTCCGCCCGATGCGGTCATCCACTCGTGGAAGTGCGCTGCAACCTTGTCCACCGAGGTGCAGAAATTGTCCACGTACGACTTGATCACCATGCCTGCGGCATGACCGAAGAGCACGGGCTCGATATAGTCCCACTGCCCCGAGATCGAATCGACGTGGTAATCCTCCCACATATGTTTCAGCACGTCGTCCTTCTGCGATATGAGCGACTTGAAGTCGATGAGCACCGCAATCGGATGGCCTTCGACATTCCAGCGGCCGATGCGCACGCGGATACCTTCATTGTAGAGGCTCTCGCGCCACCCCGCCAGAAGCGCATGGTCGGGAGCGAATTCGGGATTCGCATGCTCCTGCATCAAATCGGGCCCTATGACGATATAATTGTCACCCATGCGTTTGGTCACAGTGAGTGCCTTGGTCGAAATTACCGTATGTATGCCTCCAATCTTGTTGCATACCTCCCAACTTACCTCAAAAAGGTAATCGGGCATCTGACTCGTATTACTCATAAGATTGCTTGTATTTATATCATCTAATCTATAATCTATTACCTGCAAAAAATCGAATATTGTCGGAATTGCGCCGCAAAGATAATACTTATATTTGAAAAAGAGGCGCTAACACCGCCCGCAACGGGCCTTTATAAAATAACTTAACAATAAATTAATATTTTTTAATATCTACGTTTCAAAAAGGCTCTCCATCACGGCATCCGATACGAGCATGCATTCGGTAGGTATTGAAAGCCTACCGTTTGCGTAACGCAACCCACCGCTTGCGATCCATTGCTCCGAATCGCGCATTACCCTTTCGAAACGCTCGCCGCCGAACCTCCGGCGCAGGTGTTCCGTGTCGATACCTTCAACGCACCGCAGGCGGGTCATGACATACTCGTTGAAGCGGTCGATTTCGCTCAACCGCTCCGACTCATACCGCGGCGAGGCGATATACTCCGCGGGGCGCTGTGCCGACCAGCGCCTCACATCCCCGTTGAAGGAGTGCGCCCCCGGGCCTATGCCGAGATACTGCGCGCCGTGCCAATACGATGAGTTGTGGCGCGCACGGAACCCCTCGCGGGCGTAGTTCGAGACCTCGTAGTGCTCGAAACCCGCGGCGGCGAGCGCCCGCTCCACCATGGCGTACTCCGCCTCGCTCACCGGCTCCTCCACCTCGCGCATCTCGCCGCACGCAAGACGCCGGCCGAACACCGTCGACGGCTCGAATGTCAAATGGTATGCCGAAACGTGCTGTACGCCGAGCGAGACGGTCCGTTCGAGAGTGCGCCCGAGCACCTCGGCCCCGAATCCAGCAACGCCGAATATAATATCTACGGTTATGTTTCCGAAACCGGCATCCTGCAGCCGTTTCACCGCCGTGACGGCTTCGGCAGCCGTATGGCGGCGGTTCATGAAGCGCAGTTCCGCATCGTCGAACGACTGCACGCCCAGACTCACGCGGTTGACATCCGTACGCCGCAGCGCCGCAACATACTCCGCCGTCACGTCGTCGGGATTCGCCTCGACGGTTATCTCCTCCACGCCGCCGCAGTCGAACACCCCGCTCGCGCGGTCGATCAGCCGCTGCAACGCCGCCGGCGCCGCCAGCGACGGCGTGCCGCCGCCGAAATATATGGTGCGTATCTCACGGTCGGAGATGAAAT
>CASFQF010000098.1 GCA_949296635.1 uncultured Alistipes sp.
CCCCATCATCTGGCGCTACTTCGGCTGGGCCAACCAGACGCTGGCCGTCTTTACGCTGTGGGCGGTGACTGTCTGGCTGGTGCGCGTCAAGCCGGGGCTGACGTTTGGCGTGACCGGTTTGCCCGCGGTGTTCATGACCGTGGTGTGCGCTACGTACATCTGCGTGGCTCCCGAAGGTTTCAGCCTGGGGGCGGGCAGCGTGTTGCCCGTGGCGTTGGTGGCGTTGGCCGTCACGCTTGTGTGGTTCTTCGTCTGGTACAATAAAGAAAGGAAGGCGCGAAAATGAGACACATCAAGAAAACAACCGCTATCCTGTTGGTCCTGTTCGTCTACATCACGGTGACGGCCGCTTACTTTCTGCCCCGCAACGCGGACATCAGCGAGGTGGAGAAGTGGATTGCCGTCGGGGTGTCCTACGCCATACTGGCCGCGCTTTGGTGGGTGCTGAAGCATAAGGGGCAGACGCATGGAGGCAAATGAATAGCCCCTCCCCCTCCCTCCCCCTTCGGGGGGGAGGAGGGAGGGGGCTTAAATATAATTACTTAAAAAGATAATCTATGAAGGTCAAGTATTATTTATTGTGGGCGCTTATAGGCGCGTTCCCTGTGTGGGAATGCACCTTCTGTTTTAGCAGATTTAGAACTGATCCCGCGGCAGCCGATCAAACGCCTGCCGGATTTTGTCCTCTCCGAGGGTAAGCGCGAGCCGGACATATCCCTCGCCGCTCTCGCCAAAGACATTGCCCGGAATGACCAAAATATGATAACGGTCAAGCAGCTGACTGGCAAACTCCTTGCTGGTCAGGCCGGTACGCTTAATATTGACGAAAAGATAGATACTGCCCTGCGGCGGAAGTACCGACAGGTAGCTGATCTTGCCAATCTCCTCGCAGGCTGTCATCGTGCGGCGGCGGAACTCCTCGAGGTTCCACGGTGCCAGCACGCCCGTGTATTTCCCGATCTGCGCATAGTCGGGGTATATCTGGAACTGTCCCGTCTCGTGGCTTACGACGGGGACGGGGCACGACGCTATGGCCTGCGAGAAGTCGGTGCGGGTATTTGGGTAGGTGTTGTTTATGATGCCGCCCTGCTCGGCGTCGGCGAACGAGAACGAGCCGCGCGTATGGGTAGAGTAGTCGTCGGCCCAGCCGTTGCGGCACGTGACGAAGAAGTCCTCGCCTGTGGCATGGCCGCGTGAGCCGAGAAAGTTGTTCGATCCGTATGCGTAGAGGCGGCGGTCATCCTCGCGGCGGAACCGCTCCACGAGGGTGTCCATGACCTTCTGGTCGCCCGACATCTCGTTGCCGAGGGCGAACATCACGAATGAGGCGTGGTTGCCGTATTCGCGCTGTATGGCGATGCCTTCGGCCGTGAGGAAGCCGTTGAGGCGGTCGTCGTCGGCGCGGAGCGATCCCCATATCGGGAGTTCGGCCTGAAGGTATATGCCTTCGAGGTCGGCGGCGGCGAAGCACGCCTCGGGCGGGCACCACGAGTGGAAGCGGCAGTGGTTGATGCCGTATTGGCGCAGCGTACTGAAATACCGGCGCCATGATTCGACGTCTATGGCCGTGTGGCCCGTGAGCGGGAAGACGCAGGCGTCGTGCTTGCCGCGCAGGAATGTGGTGAGGCCGTTTATGGCGAACTGCGTACCGTCGGCCGAGAACCGGCGCAGGCCGAATGTCGTCTGCACCTCGTCGTGCCCTTCGATGCGGGCCGTGAGGCGGTAGAGCGCGGGCGAGAACTCGCTCCATTCGAGGGCTTTTTCGCCCATCGGCAGCGTGATGTCGTATTCGGCCTGCCCGCGCTTCAGTGATGCGGCTACGGCCTTTATGCTGTGTCGGCGCGGCGTGTTGAGAGCCTCGGCGGAGAGCGTCAGGCGGGTGCCGCCGGCTATGGCATCGGCCCCCGCTACTGTCACCTCGATACGGGCGGTGCGGGTTTCCGGATCGGGATATACCTTTATATTAGCGATATGCAGCGCGTCGGCCGCTTCGAGTTCAATGCGCCCTATGATACCGTTCCAATTGGTCTGCGTCGACTCGGAGCATGCGTGCGAACTGTTGCGCACCTGTGCCGGTATGCTCTCCGAGTTGTCGACGCGGACGGTTATGCGGTGGCGTCCTGCGGTGAGGTACTGCGTCAGGTCGTATCGCTGCGCCGTCGAGATGCGGTCGTCGGAGCCGGCGTACGTGCCGTCGACCCACACTTTGGTGGGGCGGGTGCGCTCCATCGTGAATGTTATGGTGCGGCCCTGCCACGAGGCGGGGATCTCAACCTCGCGGCTGTACCATGCGGGGCCGGTATAGGTGTAGTAGCGCGACAAATGCGTCGTCTCGCCGGTGTTGTCGTTGGGACGGCCCTTGCCGTTGGTGTCGGTCGTCCCCGGCAGTGTTACGCTGTCGGGCAGTTCGGCGGAGGCATATCCTCCGGCCTCACCTGTGCCCTCGGCATCAAGGGCGAAACTCCAGCGGCCGTCGAGGCCGATGGTTTCGCGTTGGAGTTGTTGTGCAACGGCATGATTGTACAATACCAATGCCAGAATCAGGGATACTATTTTCATTATGAATTCGGGTTAGCAGGACAAATTTAATATTTTCTGGTAATATTTTCCATAAAACCCGATTCGGGATGCTGCAATTGATACGAATCCAGTGCGGGTGAGTATGGGCGACGTGTTTTTAATTTTATTAAAAAACAGCTTGCGGTATACTTCTCCTGCCGTATAATGAGCTGATCGTGATGGAGGTATTATGATATATCCTGTTCCCAAGCGGCGGATTGCCCGTGCCGTCTGCATGCCGAGTAACCCGTAATGCAGACGCGAACGAGCGGAATACTATGCGGCGACCGTCGCTTATGCGGCCTATGTGTTTGTTGTACAGAAACTTGGCGCATTATGAAATTTATCGTGCCGTGAAAACCCCAGATAACGAAAAATTATCCAATGCGGAGGCGTGATGTATAAAATCGAAAAAAATATATCGAAAAATACGGTGCGGCTCTTGTGTAAAACCAAATTATTGGTATCTTTGTAAACGAAGAAAGAGATGTAAAACTGAATATGCCCGAAAACAACTCATACGATCTCCTGCGAAACGTATGTGACTGTCGTTTGCAAGCGAGAGTGGCAGGTGTTGTACCCCCCCCCTCGCAGGGCGTATCATTTTGTTGTAAATCACGGCTATATAGAGTACGGGCGCGGCGCTGGAGCGTCGCTGCAACTGTCGGTGTGATCTGTCTTTGTTGACGGAACGCATCGACTGTTGTTTTTTATCGTATTCTGTTTGTTTGGGCGGGTATTGCCGTAAAGCCGGTTTGCGTTCCGTCAAAAGAGGCTGCTTGCCGGCGGCAAGACGGATGTGCGGCCGTATGGTGTGGACGCCAATATCGTCCGGCGGTATTATCGGTGCGGGTGCCGGATTACTGTAGAGCGGTGGACATGACGGCGGGCGCTTTTTCGGTGCGTTGCGTGATGCGAAGATGATAGAAACCAACCCCTTAAGATAATTATATAGACAACACTAACTTAAAATTCAAGCCTATGGAGTAATGACGGACACTCTTTTTTCAATTTCCCGTATGTGACATATGCCGTAGTCCGGACGCGGATGTGGTGTTCGGATGAAACAATGCCCGATGCTTCGTATAGGCGAGGCCTCGGATGTTGTATAAGGATATGATATACGTATTCGAATTATGACAAACCAACCTAACTTAAATTTCTAACCATGAAAAGATTTAATGTGAGAAAACCCTTGTTTTCCGTAGCGTTGTTATGTGCTGTGGGAATTGCAGGGTGTAGCGACGACCCGACGGGCGGGGGGCAGGCCTATGACCCTTCGAAGCCTATCGAGCTGACCGATTTCTATCCGAAGGAAGGAAAGTACCAGGAGAAGGTGATTCTTCAGGGAAGCAACTTCGGTACCGATCCGAGCGCCATCCGTGTCTATTTCAACCAGCGTCCGGCGGCCGTGATCGGCACCACGGGAAGCGAGATCTATGTGCAGGCGCCGCGTCTCCCGGGAGACGAGTGTACGCTGTCGGTAGCCATCGGGCAGGACTCGGTGGTGTACAACGACATTTTCCTCTACGAGTCGTCCATGACCGTGGCTACGATTGTGGGCAACGGAACCAAGGTCTACAAGGCCGGACAGTTGTCGGAGGCACAGGTTTCGCCTTATTACTGCTGTGTGGACGACAGCGGCAACATCTTTGTCATGAGCCGTAACGGTGACAGTGGCGACGTTCCTACTATCGCCCGTATCGACGAGGAAAACAACGAGCTGGTGACGCTCATTTCGAACAGTTACGGAAACGTTCCCTGCGTCGATCCCGAAACGCAGATTGTACAGTTCCCCACCGAGAATACGAACGGTTCTTTCGTGACGCTGGATCCCAAGGAGATGTGGGCGCCGCGTTACCGCGAGATGAAGTGGCCCAACGGTATCCCTGCGCAGATAACCAACGGTTACAAGCACTGTATGGTGGTGAATCCGGACGACGGTTACATCTACTGCCGTTTCTATTTCGGACACGTGGTGCGTATCGACCCCAAGAGCTACGAGACGATCGTGATCGCCGTAACGCCGCAGGGTGATACTTATGGTATGACGTTCCATCCCGACCATCCGAATATCCTCTACCTGAATATCGACAGCAACGGCCTTGCATACGAGTCTCCCGAGGGGACCGTCGGTACGGCCAACAGTTTCTGCTGCATCGATGTGTCGGCCTATAACGGTTACGACGATCCGGAAGAGGCTCAAGCTGCATGTCTGAAGACCTTCAAGCGCCTTTCGTCGCCCCAGACCTCGGGCGGACACCGTGACGGCAAGCTGGAGAACGCGCAGTTCCGCCGTCCGTTCCAGATGTTCTGCGACGCCGACGGTAACATCTACATCGCCGACTGCGACAACCATTGTATCCGCCGTGTGATTATCGACAAGGACAACTATGCTACGGGAACCGTCGAGACGGTGCTCGGCATGCCCGGTACGGGCGGCTGGCAGGACGGTACCGAGGAGGAGGCGCTGTTCCAGTATCCGCGCGGTATCGGTATCGCCGATGACGGTACGGTATACGTGGCCGATTACGGTAATGCCCGTATCCGCAAACTCTCGATTAATTAACCTTTAACGACACAACCGATATGAAATATACAACATTTATATGTTCCCTATTAATATTCGTATTTATAGGTGTGCAGTCGGTATTTGCCCAAGAATATACCATCAAGGGTAAGGTATCAGACAATAATGGTCCATTGGTCGGAGCGAGCGTGGTGGTAAAGGACAACCCCGCCATCGGTGCCATGACCGATTCCGACGGATCGTTTACCATAAAGACCAAGCGAGGCAGCACGCTTCTGTTCTCATACCTCGGATACAAGGATGTGGAGTATCTTGTGACCAAGCAGGAGTCGGACCTCGACATAAAGTTCACCGAGAGCGCCACCGAAGTGGAGGAGGTGGTTGTGACGGCACTCGGTACGCAGCGTAAGATTTCTACGCTGTCGGCCGTGACCAGCGTCGACGTGAATGACCTGCAGCAGCCCGTGGCTTCGGTAGCCAACCTGCTCGGAGGCCGTGTCGCCGGTGTGATCTCGACCATGACGAGCGGTGAGCCCGGTAAGAACATCGCCGACTTCTGGATCCGCGGTATCGGTACCTTCGGTGCCAACGCTTCGGCTCTGGTGCTCATCGACGGTCTGGAGGGCGACATCAACGCGCTGGACCCCGCCGACATCGAGAGTTTCTCTATTCTGAAGGATGCCTCGGCTACGGCCGTGTACGGTGTGCGAGGCGCCAACGGCGTTGTGCTCATCACCACCAAGCGCGGTCAGGTAGACAAACTGGAGATCACGGCCCGTGTGGCATTCACCCTTTCGCATCTGAAGCGTCTGCCCGAGTATGTCGGAGCATACGAGTATGCACAGCTGGCCAACGAGGCGCGCGCCGTACGCGGCGAGGAGCCCCTCTACTCGGACATCGAGATGAACATCATCCGCAACGGCCTTGACAAGGACCTCTATCCCGACGTGAACTGGCAGGATGAGATCATCAAGCGCAACTCGTGGAAGCAGAGCTACTATGTCAGCGCCCGAGGCGGTGCGCAGGCGGCACAGTACTTCCTGAGTCTGGGTGCCAGCATCGAGGATGCGGCATACAAGCAGGACAAGTCGAGCGTTTACAGCTCTAACGTGGGTTACAACACCTATTCGTACCGTGCCAACATCGACATCAACCTGACGAAGACCACCAAGATCTATTTCGGATCGGACGGTTTCCTCAAGGTGCAGAACGAGCCCGGTGTGGCCAATACCGACTATATTTGGCAGGCACAGGCTTCGATTAACCCGCTGCGTCTGCCGACGATGTACTCTAACGGACAGATGCCCGCCGTGGGTTCTGGATCGGAGACTTCTCCCTATGTGATGATCAACCAGATGGGCCGCCGCTCGTCGCAGGAGTTCGCCGGCAAGGTTACCCTGAATATCGAGCAGGACCTGTCGATGATTACCGAGGGTCTGAAGATCCGTGCGCAGGGTGCGTACGACATCACCAGCTGGTTCAACGAGTCGCGTCTTATACAGCCCGCCCTCTACGAGGCCGTGGGCCGTACGCAGGAGGGTGAACTCGTGACCATTCTCCGCGTGCCGGAGCAGGCCGCATCGTACAGCAAGAGCACCGACCAGTACCGCAAGTACCATTTCGAGAGTACGCTCAACTATGACCGCGTCTTCGGCGACGACCACCGCGTGTCGGCTCTGGTCTACTACTATATGAGCGACGAGAAGACCGCCAGCTCGGGTACCACCAACATGAACTCTATCCCGATGCGTTATCAGGGTATATCGAGCCGTATCACCTACGGTTTCCGCGATACCTACATGATCGATTTCAACTTCGGTTATACGGGTTCGGAGAACTTCCAGCCGGGCCGCCGTTTCGGTTTCTTCCCCTCGGTGGCATTGGGTTGGGTTCCCACGCAGTATGATTTCGTCCGCAAGGCGTTGCCGTTCCTGAACTTCCTGAAGATACGTGCGTCGTACGGTACGGTAGGTAACGACCGTCTGGCAGGTAACCAGCGATTCCCCTATCTGACGCTGGTTAACCGCGGTTCTGTCTCGCCGTTCGGATCGAGTGCCGTAGAGAGCCTTGTCGAGTCGTATATCGGCGCCGACAACCTCCTTTGGGAGAAGGCTATCAAGGGTGACATCGGTATCGAGGGACGTCTGTTCAATGACAAGGTTACGTTCGTGGTCGACTTCTTCAACGACAAGCGCGACGGTATCTTCCAGCAGCGTGTTCAGGTGCCGCAGTATGTGGGTCTGGTATCGCAGCCCTACAGTAACGTGGGCGCCATGAGAAGCTACGGTGCCGACGGTAACATCAGTTTCACGCAGCGTCTGGGCAAGAACACCTACCTGACCCTGCGAGGCAACTTCACCTACTCGAAGAACGATGTCGACAATTGGGAGGAGGCGAACCCCGCATATCCCTATCAGGAGGCTGCCGGCTATCCGTACGGCGTGGTTCGCGGCTACCAGTCGCTGGGCCTGTTCAAGGATGATTATGACATCGAGACCAGCCCGATCCAGACCTTCGGCACCGTTCAGCCCGGTGACATAAAGTACCGTGACGTGAACGGCGACGGCCGTATCGACAGCGACGATATGGTGCCCATCGCATACAGCTTCAACCCTCTGTTGATGTACGGTTTCGGAGGTGAGTTCCAGTACAAGAACTTCACTATCGGTGTGCTCTTCAAGGGTACGGGACGTACGGACTACTTCCGCGGCGGTACCGGTTACACCCCCTTCTACGAGGGTCGTACGGGTAATGTGCTGACGCAGGCGGCAGATCCCCGTAATCGTTGGATTCCCAAGGATTACGCTGTGGCCAATGGTATCGATCCGAGCCTTGCCGAGAACCCCAACGCTCTCTATCCCCGTCTGCAGTACGGTCTGAACAACAACAACTCGCAGACTTCGGACTTCTGGAAGGGTGATGCACGCTATCTGCGTCTGCAGGAAATTACGTTGAACTACAACTACAGGGCCA
>CASFQF010000099.1 GCA_949296635.1 uncultured Alistipes sp.
AAAGATAAATTCAAATCGGCGCGCTCGTCCCATCCTTGTAATTACCTATACTTCAATATTTTCAAAGAACTTTCATGATTTTTTACCGGACACTAGTGAATTAACATATTTTGAAGCTCATTGAAATCACTGACAGGGATTTCAGAACATATATGTTGTAAACCTATTAGTAAACCGTATTGTATTATAGCTCTTTTATGTGCATATTCAGCCTCATATCCACAATTTTGAAACAACTTTGCCAAATAGTCCAATCTCAATTTATCTACTTGCTTTACATGTTGTTGCACGATATTATTTGTATAGCTCCATCCTCTAATTCTTCCCTCACATTTATATTTAGAGGATGCTGACATGTGCGATAAAGTATATAACTTCTCTTTTACTGTATCTAATTTCTCGACATCCTCTATAAAATTAAGTGTATTCTCTTTTACCCAAAAAGCCATAAGAGCATCTATATATCCGTCAATATTCTTGAAATGATGATAAAATGCTCCTTTTGTGATTTCTAATAGATTACATAAGTTATCTATTGTAATTTTAGAAACTCCTTCATTTTCTATGATTTGAAGCCCCATAATGAACCATTGGCTTTTCTCTACTTTTTTCATATTTTCTTTTTTTAATACCATACCGTATGGTATGCAAATATATCAAGTAAATGCTAAATAAGCAAACTACAATACAATAAAAATAATTAGTAGGTTATACTTTCTTTAAAGTAAAGTTGTTTTAGGAGAAACTTTAGTGCAAGGTACAAGATATATATATACCTGCACCTTGTACTAACATTAAGGTGGGCATTTTCAACGATTTGCACAGTTCAAAATAAAGTCGTATCCTTGGACCGGAGTTTTAGGCAGACAACAAAAAGCCAAGAACAGACAAGATTCAGTTTTGCAACTTAAGTTGGACCTCCTATGGCATTGACATTTTGAAAATAAATTGAATTTCAGGGATATATGAGAGAAGGTTCATAACCATCTCTCTGCAGGACCGCCCGTCCTAAAATTCCGCAATAACACCCTATCCCGCATTCCCGTCCGCGGCACTATGCCGCAAGGCCGCAACTCCCGCCGCCGAGATATTGGGTATCAGGCGCAGCAGACGGCGCGCCGCACAGCGGAACCGGACAACGGCGGCCGCAACATGCTTACACGGAGATACAACTCATCCGGACCGGACATCCCCACCCCCGACGACGCCCGCATATATGCCTGTACGCAACAAAAGACCCCCGCTTTCGGCGGAGGTCTTCGGATGTTGGGCTACCAAGATTCGAACTTGGAATGACAGGACCAGAATCTGTAGTGTTACCATTACACCATAGCCCAATTATGTTCTTGCCTTAAAGACGATGCAAAAGTAGAACATAATTTTTTATCTGCAAAGAAAAATCGAGTATTTTTTATCCTGCGCCGCCTCTGCGTCCAAAAATAACGTTTCCGATCTCCATCCGGCAGCGCCCCTGCCCGCCCCATGCCCCTCTCCGCCTGCAAAAAAAAGAGCAGCGCCGCAAAATGCCGCGCGGATGCCATTTTTCGCGCAGGGTTTGCGTATATTTGGATAATACAGGATACGTCTCGGCAAAGCCCAATCCGAAAACCTGCGTTTCCGATTTGTCTCTGCGCTCGACTTTGCGTATATTTGTGTCCGTATCTACCGACTTGACATATGCCATTCCCCACAAGGACAGCCGTATGGGCACCATTGTGCCTTCCCCCCCCCGACAACAGCCTGCCGGCACCGCCCGCTGCTGTGGGACGACGGCGGCTGGCCCTACACTGAACGCAACCCATAGCGACCGAGATCATAAACCAGAAAAAAGATACCCGATGACCCGAAACGAACAACAACCGCGAATCGTGTGGATAGACCTGCTGCGCCTCGTCGCCCTGCTCATGGTAATCTCGGCGCACTGTGTTGATATCTACAACGTAACGCCCGACGTGGCGGCCTCCGACAGCCGCTGGGGCGCCATCATAGGCTCGTTCGTACGGCCGAGCGTTCCGCTCTTCGCCATGATGACGGGACTGCTCCTGCTGCCCGTGCGGCAGGCCGCGGGCGCATTCTACCGCAAGCGCATCCCGCGCGTGCTCATACCCATGCTGCTGTGGTCGGCCATATACTGTCTCTCGCCGTGGCTCATAGGCATACTCGGCGGCGGCCCGAACGTGGTCTCAACGTTCTTCCCGATGGAACAGGCACCGTCGCAGGAGCTCGGAGACGCCCTGTGCAACGTCGCCGCAATACTGTTCACATTCAACAACTACACTACCCACATGTGGTACATATACATGCTCATAGGGCTCTATTTCGTCATGCCCTTCATGTCGGCATGGATCGAGAAGGACGACCGCACAATGACGCGCACGTTCGTCATACTGTGGGGCTGTTCGCTGCTGCTGCCATACCTGCGCTACGCCGTGGCCCCCTACATCTTCGGCGAGTGCGCATGGAACGACTTCGGCACCCTGTACTGTTTCGCCGGCTTCTCGGGATACCTGCTTTTGGGACACCTGC
Source organism: uncultured Alistipes sp. (assembly GCA_949296635.1). Lineage (GTDB taxonomy): Bacteria > Bacteroidota > Bacteroidia > Bacteroidales > Rikenellaceae > Alistipes. Next base: position 2,527 of record CASFQF010000099.1, read on the forward strand.
TCAAGAACGGCAACCCGCTCAAGACGCGTCAGGTCCTGCTGCTCGCACTGCTCCTCTTCGCCTCGGGGTATGCCATAACGTACACGGGATTCCGCTCCATGTCGGCACAATACAGCTACGACGAACACCCCGAGCTCCTCGAGATGTTCTGGCAGTTCTGCTCGCCAAACGTCGTCATAATGGCCATAGCCCTATTCATCGCCGTACAGAGGGCCGAGATACGCTCGCCCCGAGCACAACGTCTGCTGTCCGATATTTCGCGGTGCAGTTTCGGCGCCTACCTGATGCACTACCTGCTCATAGGCCCCGCCGTACTGCTGCTCGCGCCGCTGCACCTGCCAACGCCGCTGCATGTACTCTGCGCTGTGGTCATCGTCTTCGCCGCATGCTGGGCCATAACACATGCGATATACACGCTCTTCCCCCGTGCCGCGCGATACATCGTGGGTTAAGAGCGCATACGACGGACAAGATCCCGCTTTTTTTGCTAATTTTACACCCGAAATCCAAACTACGAATGGGAAACAAGATAAACGACCCGATAGCCCGTCTGATGGGCCTGCGATACAAGTCGCACCCGTGGCACGGCATAGAGGTGGGCGACGCCGCCCCCGAGATAGTCACGGCATTCATCGAGATGGTGCCGACCGATACGGTCAAATACGAACTCGACAAGGTCAGCGGCTACATCCGCATCGACCGCCCGCAGAAATACTCTACCGTGGTGCCGGCGCTCTACGGCTTCATCCCGCAGAGCTTCTGCGGCGACTCTGTGGCGCACTACTGCATGGAGCGGTGCGGCCGCAGCGACATCCTCGGCGACGGCGACCCGCTCGATGTCTGTGTGCTGACCGAGCGCACAATATCGCATGGCGACATTATTGCAAGCGTAAAGCCCATAGGCGGCTTCCGCATGATCGACGGCAACGAGGCCGACGACAAGATCATCGCCGTGCTGCACAACGACGCCACATACCGCGGCTACGGCGACATCACCGAACTGCCGCACATCGTGGTCGAACGGCTGAAGCACTACTTCCTCACCTACAAGGACATGCCGGCGTCGGACGAGCCTGCGGGCAAAAAGAGCGTCGAGATCGTCGCGACATACGGCCGCGAGGAGGCATACGAGGTGATACGGCGCTCGCTGGAGGATTACAAGAGCCATTTCGAGTCGCTGGAGGAGATCCTGCGGCACGTATGACATAATTATGTAAAGAATAGCCATGGAATCACTGAAAGAGTTATACAAGGTAGGCAACGGCCCATCGAGCAGCCATACGATGGGGCCGAAAAAGGCGGCGGAGAGCTTTCTCGCCCGCGGCAACGATGCCGATTCGTTCCGCGTGACGCTCTACGGTTCGCTCGCCGCTACGGGCAAGGGTCACCTTACCGATGCGGCGATATGCTCCGTGCTGGAGAAGGCGGCGCCGACCCAGATCGTATGGAAGCCGGACGTGGTGCTTGACTTCCACGCCAACGGCATGATGTTCGAGGCCATGAAGGGCGGCAAGGTGATAGACGGCTGGACGGTCTTCAGCGTGGGCGGCGGCACCATAGCCAGCCCCGAGATGCCGCACATAGCGGACAACACGGTCTACCCGCTCAACACCATCGAGGAGATCCTCGCATGGGCCGACCGTGAGGGCAAGACCTTCTGGGAGTATGTTCAGGATTACGACGAACCCGACATATGGGACTATCTCGACCACATATGGCAGGAGATGTGCAACACGATCGACCGCGGTCTGAACAACGACGGCGTATTGCCCGGCGGCCTGAAGGTGGCACGCAAGGCCTGCACATATTGGGTCAAGGCCAAGGAGTACGGCGATAATGTCAGCTACCGCTCGAAACTCTACGCCTACGCCCTTGCAACATCCGAGGAGAACGCCTCGGGCGGGCAGGTGGTGACGGCCCCCACGTGCGGTTCGAGCGGCGTCATGCCCGCCGTACTGTACCACCTCGCCTCGATAAACGACTACCGCCGCATACGTATCCTGCGGGCGCTGGCTACAGCCGGCATCTTCGGCAACGTTGTCAAGTGCAACGCCTCGATCTCGGGCGCCGAGGTGGGCTGTCAGGGCGAGATAGGCGTGGCGTGCGCCATGGCTGCGGCCGCGGCGTGCCAGCTCATGGGCGGCACCCCCACGCAGATAGAGTATGCCGCCGAGATGGCGCTCGAGCACCATTTGGGCCTGACGTGCGACCCCGTGTGCGGCCTCGTGCAGATACCGTGCATAGAACGCAATGCCGTAGCCGCGGCCCGCGCCATAGACTCGGCCACCTATGCCATCCTCTCCGACGGCAAGCACCGCGTGGCGTTCGACCGCGTGGTCGACGTGATGAAGGAGACGGGGCACAACCTGCCCAGCCTCTACCGCGAGACCTCGGGCGGCGGCTTGGCCAAGCACTACAAGATGGATTAAGGCCTCACCGGCAACGACGCCCGACAATGGAAATCGAAGCATGCACGGCATTTTTACCCGGATGCCGTGCATGTTTCTTGTTTTTTTTGTAAATTTGTGTTTGATAAAACCTATAACAAACTAACCCCTAATTTCATGAAACGGATCTTTCAACTTCTGACCGTGTGCCTTATGGTTGCCGTCGCGTACCCGGCCAAGGCGCAGCTGGTCACCGGAAAACGAGGCTCCGACGATTTCCAGATAGGCATCGCCGGCTACACCTATCGCAGTTTCACCATCGACCAGACGCTCGAATATCTACAAAGTTTGGGTGTCAAGTATCTGTCGATAAAGGATTTCTGGCTTCCGCTCGACTCCACCAAGGAGGAGATGGACGCTTTCAAGGCCAAATGTGCGGAATATGGCGTCGAGGGTTATATTCTCGGCCCGATCTACATGAACAGCGAGGCTGAAGTCGACCGTGCCTTCGCCTATGCCGAGCGTTACGGCTCGGACATGTTCATAGGCGTACCCAAGTACGAGCTCATCGACTACACCATCAAGAAGGTGGCCGAGACGGGTATCAAGGTCGCCATCCACACCCACGGACCCGACGGGGCACCCTTCCCCAATATCCAGAAGGTCGTCGAGATGGTCAAGGACCCCTCTTTGGGCGTCGGATGCTGCATGGACCTCGGACACTCGGTACGTATGGGCGAGGACATAGTAAAGGACATCAAGAAATACAAGGAGTGGATCTACGACATCCACATCAAAGATGAGACCGAGGCCTCGAAGAAGGGCCAGACTTGGGAGATGGGACGCGGCGTGATGGACTTCAAGCCCATCGTCGAGGCCCTGCGCAAGATCAAGTATTCGGGCAAGGTATCGCTCGAGTTCGAGAAGAACGGCAAGAACCCCCACCCGGGCGTAGCCGAGTCGATCGGTTACCTGCGCGGCGTATGCGACGCCACGAAATAACCTCAGCGCATCACAGCGTAACGGCGGCTCCGCAGCATAACGGGGCCGCCGCTTTCGTATCCGGCGGGCGGAGCGTGTGCCGCACCCGCCCCGCCCGCTACGCCGCATGCGGAGACGGCCCCTGCACGGCATGAAATTCGCTCCGCAGAGGAGAAGTGTGATCTTTTTGTGCTATCTTTGTGTAAGGGCGCGCCGGCAACCGACAAACGCCCGAGGCCCATTGGCTGCGACAAACTCAAAACACGATACTATGTCAACGGTTTACAGATTCCGCATGCTCAGCGACGAGAACGACAACTTCATCCGCGACTTCGAGGTTCCGGCCGAGGCTTCGCTGCTCGACATGCACGACTTCATCATACGGATGCTGGGTTACGACCCCTGCATAACATCTTTCTACACGGCCGATGGAGAGTGGCAGCCGCTGCGGGAGTATACCTCGATGGATATGGGCATGGAGCCCGACGGCGAGCACCCCATGCCGAGCGCCCCTATGGCCGAGACTAAGGTCGCCGACGTGGCGGGCAACGAGCACGACCGTCTGATATACCTGTTCGACAACCTCAACCAACGGGCATACTACCTTGAGATGATCGAGCAGAAGTCCCCGCAAAAGGGGATGACATACCCGCGCCTGCAGTTCGAGCACTCGCCCGCGCCCGACCAGTACGACCCCGAAGCCAACGAACAGAGCGGCTCGATCTTCGACGAGATGATGGGCGACTACAACGACTTCGAGGGCGACGACAACTACGACGACGAATATTGACGCCATGGCCGCCGACAAAACCCTTATCGTGATCGTCGGGCCCACGGGGTCGGGCAAGACCGACCTTGCGGTGACGCTGGCCGAACACTTCGGCGCGCCGGTACTCTCGGCCGACTCGCGCCAGATATACCGCGGCCTGCCCATAGGTACGGCGCAGCCCGATGCCGGGCAGTTGCGGCGCGCCGAACACCACTTCATCGCGACGCACTCCATCGAGGAGGATTTCAACTGCGGCGCCTACGAACAGGCGTCTCTTGCGCTGCTCGACAAGCTGTTCGGTCAACACGATACGGTCATCGCCGTGGGCGGATCGGGCCTCTATGTGAAGGCCCTGTGCGACGGGCTGGACGACCTGCCCGAAGCCTCGCCCGAGATACGCGGGCGGCTTGCACAAAGGCTTCGGGACGAGGGCCTCGACGCCCTTGCAGCAGAACTGCAGCGGCTCGACCCCGCCTATTACGGACAGGTCGACACGCAGAACCCCGCCCGCGTGCTGCGGGCGCTGGAGGTGTGCCTCACCACGGGACAACCATACTCGTCGCTGCGCACGGGCGCCGTACGCAAGCGGCCCTTCCGCATCGTGATGATAGGCACGGAGCTCGACCGCGGGGAACTGTACGACCGCATCGACCGCCGCGTGGAGATGATGATGGAGGCGGGACTCGAAGCCGAGGCGCGCGCCGTCTACCCGCAACGCCACCTCAACTCGCTGCAGACGGTCGGCTACAGGGAGCTGTTCGAATACTTCGACGGCAAGATCACGCGCGAAGAGGCCGTGGAGCTTATAAAACGCAACACGCGCCGCTACGCCAAACGGCAGATGACATGGTTCCGCCGCGACGCACGCATCGCGTGGTTCCCGCCCACGCATGTGGAAGAGATACTGCGCCATATAGCGAAGCAGATGTTGGCGGATTGAAATTATTTTGCTACTTTTGTCGCGTCCGTCCCCGCAGGGGGTGTACTGCTCGAATGGTGGAATTGGTAGACACGCCGGACTTAAAATCCTGTGGCCAGCAATGGCCGTGCCGGTTCGATCCCGGCTTCGAGTACAGGCTTTAGACAGGCATATCGAAAAACGGCCTTGCATTTGAATGCAAGGCCGCTACCTTTTTTCCTGTTCATGTCATGGGAAGAAGAAAGTAGCAGAGGTTATGGGAG
>CASFQF010000100.1 GCA_949296635.1 uncultured Alistipes sp.
CGCGCGCTCGTCGGGCAGCTCGGCCCATCCCGTGCGGAAGACCGTCACGGGGAGACCTTCGCCACCCTCCGCCGTTGCGGGTTTCCCTGCCGCCGGTTCGGCCGCTTCCGCCGCTTCCGCCGGCGGGACATTCTCTCCGGATGCCGGGGCATGGCCCTCGGCGGCAGGCACACTCTCCGTGCCGGCCGGCTCCACCAGAACGGTGCCCGAGGCGGTGCCGCGGGCCGCGGAGGCCAGCTCGTCGAGGTGCTCGTGCAGGTACGCCGCCCCCATAAGCACGGCGAGGACGATGATATAGAGCACCGGCCGCCGCGGGCTCATCCTGTGGGTTCTCCTTCTCATATCGGACAGGTTTTACGCGAAGCGTCTTACTCGCGGTTGCGCGAGTCAATCCATATGGTCACGGGGCCGTCGTTCACGAGCTCCACCTTCATGTCGGCGCCGAAGACGCCCGTGGCCACCTCGCCGCCGAGCTCACGGCGCAGGTGCTCGACGAAACGTTCGTACAGCGGGCGCGACACCGCCTCCGGAGCCGAGCGTATGTAGGAGGGGCGGTTGCCCTTGCGCGTTGAGGCGAAGAGCGTGAACTGGCTCACCACCATGACCGCACCTCCGGCCTGCGTCACGTCGAGGTTCATAACGCCAGCCTCATCGTCGAATATACGCAGGCGCAGCAGCTTGCCCGCAAGCCATGCTATGTCTTCATCGCCGTCGGCCGTCTCGATGCCCACGAGCACCAGCAGGCCGCGGCCTATGTGCGAATGCTCGCGCCCGTCGATGGTGACCGAGGCGCGGCTCACTCTCTGTACAAGTATTCTCATTTCGGGATTTTTTCAGTTATACTCTCCGGCGCGGCCGCCGCACCGCGCTGCAGGGCCGGACACACCGCTCCACGTACACCCGCCTGCGGCATCCGCCCGCCCCGTCACTGCTGCGACCCCTCGAAGAAGGCCCACAAACGGTCGCCCGCAGGCACGGGGGCCGTTACACGGACGGTTTCATGGCTTACGGGGTGCTCGAACTCCACACACCGCGAGTGGAGCGAGATGCCGCCGTCGGGGTTCGAGCGCCGCGCCCCGTACTTGAGGTCGCCGCGGATCGGGCACCCTATCTTCGAGAGCTGCGCCCGTATCTGGTGGTGGCGCCCCGTCAGCAGCCGCACCTCCACAAGCGTGTAGTTCGTGCCGCGGCCCGCCGTGCGGTACTCCAGCTCGGCGCGCTTGGCGTCGCCGCGCGGCGCATCCAGCGCACGCGAACGGTTGGTGCGGCCGTCGCGCAGGATGTAGTGCACGAGACGCCCCTGCTCCGGCTCGGGGGTGTGCTCCGTCAGCGCCCAATAGGTCTTCGAGATGCGCCCCTCGCGGATCATCTCGTTCAGCCGCGTGAGCGCCTTCGACGTCTTGGCGAAGAGCACCGCCCCGCTCACGGGACGGTCGATACGGTGCACCACGCCCAGAAAGACGCCGCCCGCCTTGTGGTCGCGCACCTTGATCATGGCCTTGATCTCGTTCTCCAGCGCATCGTCCGTATCGCGGTCGGGCTGGACCAGATCACCGCAGCGCTTGTTCACCACCATCAGGTGGTTGTCCTCGTAGAGTATGTCTTCGGGTGTGAACATCTTTCAGAGTTTGAAGGTGAAGGGCAGCAGGTCGGCCGCCGACGCCACCACCGTGGCCGTGCCGCCGCCCGACATTATGATGCGTATGGGCGAGCCCTGCCGCCGCTCGACGTCGAGCAGGGTCTGGCGGCACGCCCCGCACGGGTAACACTCGCGCGGCGAGGGGTCCGACGCTATGGCCACGGCCTCGACAGCGTCGCCCGCATGGCACGCCTGCACATGGTAGAGCAGCGTGCGCTCGGCACACAGCCCCGAAGGGAAGACCTCGCTCTCGATATTCGAGCCGCTGACGATGCGGCCGCTTGCGAGCCGCGCCGCGGCCCCCACCTTGAAATGAGAATAGGGCGCATGCGACCCCTCCGTGGCACGCTCGGCCGCCTCAACCAGCAGGCGGTCCCGCTCCGGCAGCGGATGCGCGGCGTCGTAACTCTCGTACGCGAAACTCAACTCCCTTTTCATGACACGTATGTTTTCGATTGCAACCGCAGCGGGCGCCACTCCCGAAAAACCCGAAAGGGCCGCCCCCTTGCAGAGACAAAAATACAACAATCGGGGCAAGATTCAAAATCCGCGGGCACGATTGTCTTTTTTCCTCCGCCCCGAAGGGTGGGACGCCTTTTCGGATGCGATTTTTTAGTATCTTTGGGCAGCGCGCCGCGGCCCGGCACAGCACGCGGCACGCCATAACCGCCGAAATACCTCCGATATGAAAAACATATTCCTGCGCACGATACTCTCGGCCGCCATCCTCGCCGCCATGACGGGATGCTCGCTGCTCAAGGTGTCGCTCTCGACGGGCGAGCCCATATCGCCCGACGACGCCCGCGTGCGGGTCATGACCCGCGCCCTCTACTACGACCTCTCGAACCAGATCGTCGCCGCCGCCGACTCCGTGGCCTCATCGCCCGACACCGACATGCGCATACGCGCCATACGCTGGAAGATACGCGCCACGCGCGCCGCCGTCACCGCCGCAATGCAGACAATACCCGACGTGGCGCTGGCCGACACGTGGATCCTATGCACGCGCATGGACCGCGCCTTCACGCACATGCCCGACTCGCTGCTCTTCGGCCGCTACACCCCCATGATGCGCCAGACGGCACAAAGGATGAAGCTAAAGGTCGACTCCGTGGCGCACGACGCCCTCACGCCCGAACGATACGCCCTGATGAAGGAGTATGTCGAGCACTACATACGCAGCAACCGCCCCCGCACCGACGAGAACGTCACCCCGCAGAACACGACCCTCGCATGGATCGAGTTCATGAAGAGCAAGGGCATAGAGGTCACATACGACTCGGGCTCCATAGCCGACGTCGTCTCCGACATGAGCGACAAGATGAGCGGCCAGACGGGGCAGCTCACAAACAGCCTCATCTGGTCGAAGGACATCCTCGAAATCGAGTGGCAGCGCGACAGCATGTCGCAGTTCGTCGCCGCGCAGATGGACAGCCTCGACCGCAGCTTCGAACGCATCGTCGTCGTCATGGAGAACATACCCGAGATCTCCGATTCGGTTATGGCGCGCTTCAACACCCACGTCGAGCAGGTGCTCGCCTCGCTCGAGAGCAGCCTCGACTACGCCTTCGGGCAGGTCGACATGCAGCGCAGCGAGCTGCAGCGCTATGTCTCGGCCGAGCGCGAGGCCATAATCCGGCAGGCGGGCGAGACGGCGCAGGGGATGGTGCAGCAGGCCAGCGACCAAGTGCCCGCCATCGTGAGCCGCGTGGCCGTATGGCTCGTACTGCTGGCCGTTGTGGTGCTGGGGCTCCCCTTCGCCGCGGGGTATTGGGTCGGCACGCTGCGCGAGCGCTCCCGCCGCACCGCCGCACCGCCCGACGGCAAGGGGCCGCAGCAGGGAAAGTAACCGCCGCACCCGCGCGGAATGCCGCAGCAACGCAATGCCGGAAGCAAAAAACTTCCGGCATTGCGGCTTTTTGCCCACGGCTTTTCGTAACTTTGCCGCGGCGGCGGACACAGCGGACAGAGAATAACCCCGGCACCGCACGCGGTCTCACCCGCCGCACCGCCCAACACCCCGGACATATGCCAAACGACAAACTCAAAGGATACCTCTGCGGCGCCGCCTCGGGCGCCTCATACGGCCTCATACCGCTCTTCTCGCTGCCGCTGCTGCGGCAGGGGGTCGACTTCGACTCGCTGCTCTTCTACCGCTACGCCATAGCGGCCGCACTCCTCGGGATCATAACGCGCCTCCAAGGGCGCGACTTCGCCCTGCGGCGCGGCGAAGTGCCCTTCATCGCCGCCCTCGGCGTGCTCTTCTCCGCCTCGTCGATACTCATGTTCATCGCCTTCGACTACATGCCCACGGGGCTGGTCTCGACCATGTTCTTCATATACCCCATACTCGTGGCCGTAATCATGGCCGCCGCATACGGCGAACGCATGACATGGGGACGCTCCGCATCCCTCGCGCTGGCCATAGGAGGCATCGCCCTGCTCTACCTCGCGGGCGGCGAGATGCGTTTCTCCACCACGGGCCTCGCCCTCACCTTCGGCGCCGCCCTCACATACGCCGCATACATCATCATAGTCAACAAGTCGCGCGTACGCTCGCTGCGGGGCTCGAAGGTCGCCTTCTGGTCGCTCGTCACGGGCGCCGCCGTCTTCTTCGCCCGCACGGGCTTCGGCTCCCGCCTGCAGGCCGTGCCTACGGCCGAGGCGTGGGGCCTCGTGCTCCTGCTGGCAATCGTACCCACAGTCGTGTCGTGCACGTCGCTCGTGATCTCGGTGAAGTATATAGGATCTACGGCCACATCCATCCTCGGGGCCCTCGAACCCGTCACGGCCGTCGTCTGCGGCACGCTCGTATTCGCGGAACCCATGACCTTGAGGATCTTCGCCGCCATAGCCATGATCGTGGGGGCGGTGCTCCTGCTCGTCGCCAGCGACGCCGCGGGCCGCTTGGGGCACAACCTGAACAATAAAATACGGAACAAGACGTTCAAAAGATAGAGTGCAGAGGAAAATATGGCAAGAAAAAGACATGATTACCCCATCATCGAGGGCCTCGAGATAACCTCCCTCGCCGCCGAAGGCAAGGCCATGGGCCGCATGGGCGACATGGTCGTATTCGTCCCGCTGACGGTGCCGGGCGACGTGGTCGACGTGCAGATACGGCGCAAGCGCCGCCGCTTCATGGAGGGCACCGCCGTGCGCTTCGTGCGCCGCTCGCCGATGCGTGCGGAACCCTTCTGCCCCCACTTCGGGGTGTGCGGCGGCTGCAAGTGGCAGAACCTCCCCTACGAGGAGCAGCTGCGCTTCAAGACCGAACAGGTGCGCGACCAGCTCTCGCGCATAGGCAAGGTCGAGCTGCCCGAGGTGCGCCCCTGTCTGGGGTCGGCACGGCAGCAGTATTACCGCAACAAACTCGAGTTCACATTCTCCGACAAACGGTGGCTCACCTACGAGGAGATAGCCTCCGGCGCCGACATAGAGCGCGAGCCCGCCCTCGGATTCCACATACCCGACAGCTTCGACAAGGTGCTCGACATCGGACGCTGCTACCTGCAGCCCGACCCCTCGAACGACATACGCACCGAGACCCGCCGCTTCTGCATCGAACACGGATACACGTTCCACGACGTGCGCCGCCACGAGGGACTCATGCGCAACATGGTCATACGCACCGCCTCCACGGGCGAGGTTATGGTAATCGTGGTCTTCGCCGAGGAGGACCGCGGCCGCATCACGGCGCTGCTCGACCACCTCGCCGCGCGCTTCCCGCAGATCACGTCGCTCTACTACGTGGTCAACACCAAGCTCAACGACTCGGTCTCGGACCTGCCCCACACGCTCTACCGCGGCAAGGACCGCATCTCCGAACGTATGGAGGGGCTCACCTTCCGCGTGGGGCCCAAGTCGTTCTACCAGACCAACTCGGAGCAGGCGTACGAGCTGTACAAGGTGGCGCGCGGTTTCGCCGCCCTGACCGGCACCGAGACCCTCTACGACCTCTACACCGGCACGGGCACCATAGCCAACTTCTGCGCCGCGGCCGCCCGCACGGTCATAGGCGTGGAGTATGTCCCCGAGGCCATCGAGGATGCGCGCCGCAACTCCGAGGCCAACGGCATACGCAACACCCGCTTCTATGCCGGCGACATGAAGGACGTGCTCGACGACGCCTTCATCGCCCGCAACGGCCGCCCCGACGTTATGATCCTCGACCCGCCGCGCGCGGGCGTCGACCCCCGCGTCATCGAGGTGATCCTGCGCGCGGCGCCGCAGCGCATCGTATACGTGAGCTGCAACCCCGCCACTCAGGCACGCGATTTGTCGCTCATGGACGCGGCCTACCGCGTCACGGCCGTGCAGCCCGTCGACATGTTCCCCCACACCCACCATGTGGAGAACGTCGTGCGCCTCGACCGCCGCTGACACCGCACACCACGGATGAAGACACGGATCAACGATACAACCGAAACATATCCAAAAAACCTTAAAACCATGAAAAAGATGCTCATCATGGCCGCAGCCGCCCTCATGGCATTCACGGCCGCCACGGCACAGGATTTCGGCGAGACGATACCCAGCGTAACGGTCAACGGCTCGTCGCAGATAAAGGTCACGCCCGACGTGCTCTACCTCTCGATCAAGCTCGACGAGAGCGACTCGAAGGGCAAGGTGACGCTCGACGAGCAGCGCAAGGCGATGTTCGACGCCCTGCGCAAATGCCGCATCGACATCGAGAAGCAGCTGAGCGTAGCCGGAATGTCGAGCTCGTTCTTCAAGAAGCGCTCGTCGCTCTCGTCGTCGCAGTACGAGCTGAAGGTGGGCTCGGCGGACGAGGCCCGCAAGGTATTCGAGGCGCTCGACGCCGCCGGCATCCCTAACGTGGAGCTCACGCGCGCCACATGCTCGAAGATCGACGAGTACCGCGCCGAGGCGCGCATCGCCGCCATACGCAACGCCAAGGAACGTGCCGAACAGCTCGCCGGCGCCGTAGGGCAGTCGATAGGCCCCTGCTTCGAGATCACCGACTACACGACCGACGCCCAGCCCGTCATGCGCGCAAACCTCATGATGAAGAACTCGGTGGCATACGACGAGGCCACGGCCGCGGGCGCCGAGCCCGAGGTGGACTTCAAGCAGATGACCATCACCTACAACGTCTCGGCCCGCTTCGTGCTCAACACCAAGTGACGCGGCGAAACCATGCCGTACGGCGGGACACCCCCTTCTGCGAGGTGTCCCGCCGTTCGTCTCGGCCCGCAGCCGCACAGCCCGACGACACCGAAACGCGATATTTGTCGGCCGCCGTTGGGGCATCTCGTTCAAAATTGTTAACTTTGACCGTTTGAAACGGCGTCCTGCGACGCCCTAATCCGACCATGCAATGATAAAGATAGCACGACTGGTATTCAACCCGCTTCAGGAGAATACATACGTGGTGTGGGACGGCACGCTCGAGGCCGCCGTCATCGACGCCGGCAACATGAACGAGCGCGAGAACCGCGCCCTCGAGACCTTCATCGCCGAGCACGGCCTGCACCCCGTCCTCGCCCTCAACACCCACGGCCACTTCGACCATACGATGGGCGTGGAGTTCCTGCGCCGCCGCTACGGCGCACGCTTCGCCCTCTCGTCGCGCGACGCCTTCCTGCTCAAGGCGGCGGGCGTGAGCGCCGAACTCTTCGGCGTGCGCGCCGCCGAGATGCCCGGCACCGTGGACATAGACCTCGACGGCCGCGATTCGATCTCTTTCGGCGAGACGTCGCTCGACATCATCGCAACCCCGGGCCACACCCCGGGCCACGTGGCTTTCCACCACCCCGCGTCGAAGGCGCTCTTCACGGGCGACACCCTCTTCCGCGAGTCGATAGGCCGCACCGACCTCCCGGGCGGCGACTACACGTGGATCATGCGCTCGATACTCGACAAGATAATGCCCCTCGGCGAGGAGGTCACGATATACCCGGGCCACGGCGACGAGAGCGACCTCGGACACGAGGCCCTCTACAACCCCTTCATCGTCGAGGTCGTAAACAACGAGGTGCGGTA
>CASFQF010000101.1 GCA_949296635.1 uncultured Alistipes sp.
CTTCTATATAGGTGTCAGAAAACTTGTCCGCTTCCATAGCGGCATATTTTTTTGCCTCGTATGCCCAGAAGTATCGACCACCTGCGTTTTCCAGTTCTTTCGCATATACGCCTTTTTTCAGCCACCGGAGCCGGTCCAGCCACGTCCACCGTACATCGCTCCGCGTAATGGCTGCTATCAGCGGCGAAACAAGGTCATCGTTCGAGCCTCTCCCACTCAGGCATTCCAGGAGAGGCAAAATTCCTTTCGGCGCCGTTTGAGTGTCTCCCTCCCCTGCGAAAAGGAAATGGTAGTGGACACGCCGCCCTTCCCCGGCCGTGTGCGGTCCAGTTGTATAGTAGGCGTCATGGCGTCCAACCAAGCCCGGAGCAATCAAAATGCGGTGCAGCTCCTTCGATGCTGTCGCTGTCTGTTCTTCCTCGGCGTCGAGTAAATTCATAAGCAGGTTTGCAAACGTCGACGTATCTGCTGGCAGCACAGTTTCCTTCCCGAATAACAGAAATTCATATCTCCTGTCACACACGCTCTTTGATGTTCCCCTGTTTCCAGTTCCCATCCACGCCGCACTTCCAATATGGACCGCATACTCCACCCCCTCGGGAGTGACAAGACGCCCGTCGCGCACCTCAAGACGGGTCATGAGAACATCGGTCTTGCAATAATCATATCGGAACCCCTCGGGAAAGGGAGCATGCTGCGGCGGCTTGTGATCCACTTCGTCGCCCAGATACCACAACACGTCGTTGGCAGGGCAGCCGCGTTCGAGCATGTAGCTGCAGCGTGCAAGGTATGTCGTAAATTCGGGCATGTAGCGCCACCACGTCTGTCCGCGCAGGAACGGCGTACCTATGCCGGCGCCGGCGAAAGAGGTGCCGGGCGGCAGGAATCCTACCTGCGGGTTGTGCGTATATGTGTGGAAGACCAGATGCGTCACACCCTCGGCCATATTGACGTTGGCTACCTGTTTCAGGTCGCGCCAGTCCTCGTCCCACGTGTGCGAGAACGAGGTGAAGGCTTCAGCCGCAAGACGCGGCTTACCGTAGAGGTGGGCCGCCGAGGCGGCAGGCTTCACCGGCTTGAAATCGAGCGAGCCGACATACCCCTCCGACAACGGATGCCAGAATTCGCACATCGGCACATCAGCATAACGGTAATACGCCATTATGTCGGCTGGGAATACGTCTCCCGCCGCTGTCTCATAGGCGATCGACATGCCCCTCGATGCGGCATGCCGCGCCATGTTGCCGAAAAAGTTCTCGGCCACCATGTCGCCAACCGTACGGCGCCAGTCGTTCAGGAAACGCGCAGTCGATTCGGTATCGGACACCACATACCCCATAAGGGCGGGCATCCACCGCCGCAGCGGGTAACCAGCACGGCGGCCAAACTCGGCCTCCATGTCGCGCGTCCATGTCTGCGTCCTGCATTCCCAACTGTCGAAGAGCACGCCGTCGAGCATGCCCTCGATAGGGCCTCCGTCGTCCGTAAGACGCCCGAGGTAACCCGCAAACTGCGCATCCGACCCCGCCGCCGACAACTTGTCGCACTCCCATCCCGTGCCCTCGGCCGGAGCCGGGCCGTTCTTCATACCCGTATTGGCATGTCCTATGCGCAGTACAGTCCACCGCCCCTCGGGCACACGCCACGCCAGCGCCCCGTCCGGCGACATACGGTCAGTAAGGTCGACCACATCATCGGGACTGACATAGAAACGGTCGTCGTAGGCGACCTCCTGCCCGCGGCGCTCGATGCTGCGCAGCGTCCAGCCCGCCTCCGACTCCCAACTGTTCTTGCGCACACCGGAGTAGAACCGCAGATAGGGCAGCACCATATCGTGCCCGTTCACCACGCTCACGCGGTAGCGCACGGCACCCTCCGCCTCGCGGCACGAGAGCGTAAGCGGGCGGTCATCCTGCCAGTTCGACTGCGGCAGTTCGGTATCGAGCACCTCGACACCGCTGCCCGAGGCGTCGAACGCCTCTATACGCACACGCACAGCCGGCTCGTAGCACCACGCATGGTTCAACGCCTGCACACACGGGAATTCGAACGTGCGTACGCACGTTCCCTCGTCGAACCATACGTCGACCGTATATGGCTCCGCCTCCGTCGTCGGCGCCAGATGCAGGGGGGCCGCATCACCCGCACCGAGCAGATGCACCCAGTCGGCGCCGACGCTGCCCTCGGCCCTTCGCGGCACCAACGGCGTCCCCGTATCCTCGGCAGGGCAGGGGAACGCAAGCACCGCCACATCGCGGTAATCGCGCCACTCCTCGGCACACCCGTCGGGCACGGGCAGCACTATGCCGTCATCGCCGCCCTCCACATCGGTACGGCTCCACGCAAGATGGCGCATCGCATTCTCGGGCTCGATCCATGGCCCGCCGGCCATTGCCCAGCCCGGGCAGCCCTGCATGGTGAAACGCAGCCCCAGACGCCGGCACTCGGCCGCCGTATGGCGCACGGCGTCATCCCACCGTTCGCTCAGGCACGCGATGCGCGATTCGTTGCCCGGCCACATGCCGTCGTAACCCGCCTGCCCGTGAAACAGCTGCACGCCCGAAAAGCCGGCCGCTGCGATGGCTTCGAGGTCAGCCGTAATACCCTCCGTCGAGACGTTGCCGCCGACATAGTGGAACCATGTCTGCGGGCGGAACACCTTAGGAGGATCGACAAAAGCCGCCTCATCGCCGGGCCCGAACGGCCCGCGGAGGACCTTTTCCGAAGGCACAGCCTCCGGTGCCGCCGTCGGCTGCGCGGCCGCGGAAGCAAACTGCAATAGCGTTACTGCCAGACACGCCGGCAGCATGATAGATCGCTTCATATGATACACCTGTTATTTATTTATGTCTTTTACCGTTACACACCATATCGGCCCGCTACAGGGCGGCGATGAGCAGGCCCGTGTAGACGAGGTAGGCGACAACCATCATCGCGCCCTCCGAGCGGGTTATCATGCGCACCTTATAATATTTCCCCGCCACGAACATCAGCACCGACGCCCCGAGCAGCCACAGCAGGTCGAAGTTCGTGATACCGCCCATGGGCAGGGGCGAGATCGCGGCGCTGGTCCCCAAAACGAAGAAGACGTTGAAGAGGTTTGAGCCGATAACGTTGCCGACGGCCATCTCGGGGTTCTTCTTGAGTGCCGCCGCCACCGACGTGGCCAGCTCGGGCAGCGACGTGCCCATCGCCACGAGCGTGAGACCTATGACCGACTCGCTCACCCCCAGCGAGCGCGCTATCTCGCTGGCGCCGTCGACGAAGAGCGTGCCGCCGCCTATGAGCGCAGCCAGACCGCCCGCGACATATATCAGGCTCCGCCATACGGGCAGCGGCTTGATCTCGGGTGACGCCGCAGCGTCGCCGTCGCGTGCTATGGCGAAAGTGTAGCCCATGAATATGGCGAAGAAGCAGAGCATCAGCAGTCCGTCGGCGCGGTCTATGACATTCTCCCCGCCCGTGCCCAGCAGCACGTCGTTCGCACAGATGAGCACCACAACCGACGAGAGCACCGCCAGCGGGATCTCCTTCGTAAGAGTCGCGCGCGTGATGACTATGGGGGCGACGATGGCCGTGACACCCACGATCATCAGGATGTTGAATATGTTGCTCCCGACGACGTTGCCTATCGACAGTTCGGCGCTGCCCTCGATGGCCGAGAGCACGCTCACCGACAGCTCGGGCGCGGAGGTGCCGAAGGCCACCACTGTGAGGCCTATGACCATCGAGGAGATACGGAAACGCTTGGCCAGCGCCGACGCGCCGTCGGTAAGGAAATCTGCACCGAAGAGGATCAATACCAATCCGGCAATAAGTAAAAGTGCGTTTATCATCGTTACATACGGTATTATTCCGGTTCCTGCGCCGCCTGCCGCAGCGCCGCAGACAGGACGCCGGCATTACGGTCCGGTAAATATAGCAAAAAATTACCGACCGCCGCGGCATGCCGCCCGTTCCGGCCAATATCCGCACCTTACATACGCCTCCGCCGGCCCCGCGCCGGAGGTCGGCGCCGCGGCGAGGACAAAAACGGCGAGGAGGAAAAAGGCATAACGGCAGGCAGAGATCCGCCGCAGGGTATTCCGACAGAAAATCAACGATTTTTTCTGCGCAATGCGGATCTTTGAGAAAAAAATTCTTACCTTTGCCCGACAAACCCGCCGTGTAGGGTTGCGTTTAATAATTAACCAACTAAATTTTATAGCAAATGGCTGTTAAAATTCGTCTGGCACGCCATGGTAAGAAGGGTGCTCCCTTCTATCATATCGTTGCCGCAGATAGCAGAGCGCCACGTGATGGTAAATTCATCGAGAAATTGGGAACCTACAATCCCAATACGAATCCTGCTACGATTGATCTGAAGTTCGACCGGGCTTTGGATTGGTTGCAAAAAGGCGCACAACCTACCGACACCTGCCGTGCCATCCTGTCGTACAAGGGTGTTCTCTACAAGAAGCACCTGCTGGGCGGCGTAGCCAAGGGCGCTTTCTCGGAGAGCGACGCCGAGGCCAAGTTCAACAAGTGGATGGCCGAGAAGGAGAACAAGATCGCAGCCAAGGTCAACCGTCTGGCTACCGAAGCCAACAATGCCCAGAAAGCCGCTCTGGCCGCCGAGACCAAGGTCAAGGAGGACCGCGCCGCCGCCATAGCCGAGAAGAAGGCCGCAGCGGAGGCAGCCGCTGCCGAGGCCGCAGCTCAGGCTGCAGCAGAGGAGGGCGCCGAGGCCGCCGAGACTCCCGCGGAATAACCGCAGGGGCGATACTGCAATCTTACCCTTGCGGCAACGCCGCAGGGGTATTTTTTGTATGCAACGCACACCATGAACAAGAATAACGACCGAGACCTTACCCCCCGCGAGGGGCAGCCGTTCGAGCGCGTCGCCCGCGTCACGAAACGATTCGGCGGCAGCGACGGCGGAGGTGTCGTGCTGGCGCTCTACGACTCCTTCCCCGAAGATTTCGACCCTGCGTCGGAACCCCTATTCGTCGAGATCGACTCGCTCGACGTACCCTTGTGGTGCGGAAGCTTCGAGCGGCGCGGCGCCGCCGGCGCCGTGGTGCGTTTCGACGACTTCGACACGCCGCGCCGCGCCGAGGAGCTCGTGGGGCGCGAACTGCGCATCCCTGCCGAAACGGAGCAGGACGACGAGTTCTGCATGGAGGACCTCATAGGCTTCACCGTCGAAGCCGCAGGGCGCCGCGGCACCCTCACCGACTACTACGACAGCGACGCCAACCCCCTCTTCGGCATCGACTTCGGCGAGGGCGAGCGGCTGATCCCCGCCGTCGAGGAGTTCATCGCCTCGATCGACTTCGAGGGCCGGCACATAAGGATGGTGCTGCCCGAAGGGCTGCTCGACCTGTAACGGCGGCGCACCCGGGCCGCATAAAGCATGGCGGCATCCCCTCCGGAGGGGATGCCGCCATCTCATTTCCGATATTCCGGCAATCAATATACGGCTATGCGCTCGATGGCAAGCGGGCCGCGCGCGTCGGTGAAACGTACGCGCAGAGCCGCCGCCTCGACGCCGCCCAGCGGCAGGATACGCTTGTAGCCCACCGTGGTGCCCTCGGCCGCCTTGCGCCATGCGCCGTTCTCGAGGACCTCGACCTCGAACGAACGCACGCGCTGCCCGAGTTCGATATGTTCCTGTATCGAGACATAATTCATCTTCTGCGGCTCGCCCCACGTCAGGGTAACGTCGCCCGTGGTCGTATCGTCGGCCGTGGCCCAATAGCCGTTATCCCCACCGATAACCTTGTCGGCGCCGTATCCGCGGCCGCGCGACGACGAGGCCCCGGCCTCCGCCCCCTCGGCCAAATCGCGGGCAAAGGTCTCGTCGACCATCTTGCGCCACGCCATGAGAGAGGCCACATCCTCCTCGGGCACACGGCCGCGCGTGTCGGGCGCGAGGTTCAACAGCAGCGTGCCGCCGCGGCCCACCGACGTGAGGTATATGTCGAAGAGCTGCTCCGGCGTCTTGGGTTTCTGGTCGGCATGGTAGAACCACCCGGGACGTATCGACACGTCGGCCTCGGCCGGAGCCCAGCGGTTGCCGTCCTCCATGCCGTGCGTGAGAACCTCCACGTCGTCATGTCCGCCCGGGTATAGCTTCTCGGGCGTGGCCATGCACCAGTTGGTCTCGGCGATGACGCCGCGCTCGTTGCCGCACCAGCGGGCATCGGGCAGCGACGAGCTCCATACGACGGTCTCGGGCGAGAGCTCGCGTATGATCTCCACGACCTTCGGCCAGTCGTAATACAGGTATCCCGACTCGAGTATGCGCGTCTCGTTGGCGCCACCGTAGTAGCCGTCGCCGCCGTTGGCGCCGTCGAACCACATCTCGAAGACAGGACCGTAGGCCGTCAACAGCTCGCGCAGCTGGTTGCGGTAGTATTCAAGATAGGCATCGGTGCCGTAATCGGCATGGTTGCGGTCCCACGGCGAGAGGTATATTCCGAACTTGACGCCCTGACGGCGGCACGCCTCGGCGACTTCGCCCACGATGTCGCCCTTGCCGTCCTTGTAGGGCGAGTTCTTTACCGAGTGCTCGGTGTAGGCGCTGGGCCAAAGGCAGAACCCGTCGTGGTGCTTCGCCGTGAGGATAAGCCCCTTGAGTCCGGCATCCTTGACGATCTTCACCAGAGCATCGGCATCGAAGTCCGTAGGGTTGAATACCGATTCGGGCTCGTCGCCGTAGCCCCACTCGCGGTTGGTGAAGGTATTGACGGTAAAGTGTACGAAGGCATACTGCTCCATACGGTGCCACTCCAATTGCCGCGGCGCAGGCACCACGCTCATCGGCGCGGGCGCCCTCGGCTCCGCCATTCTGGGGTATGACGAATTTGCGCAGTACGGGTTGCGCATTGAAACCGTTTTCGATACCGATACGCTCAAAATCGGAAAGACGGTGCACGATCACCCGATTCTCGCGCTCTCCAAACTGCCGGACGTCTTCCGCCAGAATCCGCCGGAAATCGCCATCCTGTGCGTGCCCGCCGCCGTCGCGCAATCCGTCACCGACCTGCTGGTCCGGCATGGCGTCAAGAGCATCTGGAATTTCGCCAACGTGACGCTCAATGTGCCGGAAGACGTCATTGTGCAGCGCGAAGTCATCGCCGGCGGGCTGGCCATGCTCTCCGTGAAAATGAAGAACGCCCGCGGTGCTGCGGATCTGCTGGCCAAGGAGGGCATCAAGGCCGAGGTCATCGATCTGATCACCCTGTCTCCCTGGGACAAGGAGACTGTGCTCAACAGCGTGAAAAAGACCCACCGGCTGTGCATCGTCCACGAGGCGGTCAAGCAGGGCGGCTTCGGCGCTGAGATCGCCGCCACCGTGGCGGAGGAGGCCCTGGAGTATCTGGACGCTCCCATCCTGCGGTACGGCGCTCCCTTCTGCCCCATCCCCTTCGCCCCCACCCTGGAAAAGAAAGTTCGCATCTTCCCGGAGGACCTGGTCAAGGGCATCAAGGGCATGTTTTAATGCCTGTTGAAAAGGAGATTTTCAAGTATGGCAACTGAAGTATTGATGCCCAAACTCGGCCTGACCATGACCGAGGGCACCATTGAAGAATGGAAGTTCAAGGAAGGC
>CASFQF010000102.1 GCA_949296635.1 uncultured Alistipes sp.
CAGCTTCTTGGTCTCCATATTATCGTATAAGAGCCCCTTCGAGCTCACCATCTCGGTAAAGGTGAGCCCCGCCCCGAGCCTGATGCACATGCGGCGGTAGGCAAGGTCGGTATATCCCGCCATGGGGGCGAGCAGCACGTTATTGGGAAGGGTCAGCCCCGCGAAGGAGAGGGGTCTGAACGGCCCGCCGTCCCCCGCCGCGCCCTCTTGCGAAGCATTCACCGCGCACAGTGCCCCGCCCTCTTGCGGCTTCTCGGGCAAAACGCCGCCCGCGGTCTTTTCGGGCGGAAGCGCGCCCGCGCCGTCAAAGGCTCTCATGCGCCCTCCGTTCGTACTCCTTCCGCTCCTCGGGAGTAAGGGCGTTGACGTCCTTCCCGTCGGCGAGCACCAGCCCCTCAAAGGCGGTGTATTCTCTCTGCACCGCTTTGACTTTGTCGAGGAGCGCCTGTTCTGCGTCGCCGCCCTTGAGTTTGCCGAGCCTTACAGCCGCAAGCAGCAATTCGCCGAGCGCTTCGTCCGTGTTTGCGCCCTCGGCGGCAGCCAAGCGCTTTTCGGCGGCAAAGAGCGCCTCTTCCGCCGCCTCGTAACTATCCTTCCAACCGCCCTTGCCCGTGCGTTTGACAACTTTCTCGGCGCGAAGGAGCGCGGGGAAGCCCTCGGGCACGTCGTTGACGGAATCGGAGAAGGTCTTCTGATGCTTTTCCGTCATCTTGTTCTTCTCCCACACCGAAAGCGCCCCGTCCGCGCCCGCCGCCTTGTCCTGCCCGAAGACGTGCGTATGGCGGGTGATGAGCTTTTCGGTGACTTCGGAAATGACGTCCGTCATATTGAAATTGCCCGCTTCCTCCTCCATGAGGGTATGGAAGACCGCCTGCATCAGCACGTCGCCCGCCTCCTCGCGCATGCGCTCGGGGTCCTTTCTGTCGATGGCGTCCACGAGCTCGTACGCCTCTTCGATGAGGTTGATGCGGATGGACTCGTGCGTCTGCACCCGATCCCACGGGCAGCCGTCGGGCGCGCGCAGGCGGCGCATGACGGTAATAAAGTCGTCGAGATCGAACCGCTTCTTTTTAAGCAGCGGGATATCGAAGAGGACGAGCGCCGTTTCGGGCGAATAACTTTCGGCGCGGTCGGCTTCATAGAGCGGGATGCGCTCCGCCTTCTCCCCGCCCAAAAGAAGCGCGGGCGCCTCGTCGCCGAAGCGGTCGCAAAGCAGCAGCTTGACGTCGCCCGCGAGCAGCTTGTCGTCGAGGTCGTACACGACGAGGGGCAGCGCAAGTCTGCGCTCCGCAACTTCATAGGCGGAGACCGCCGTATAGCCCCCGAAGAGCCCCGCCCGCGCCGCTGCGGACGCCGCCTTGGAGACGCCCTCATAAACGGTGACGCCGCCCTGCTTTAAAAGGAGCTGCGCCGCGCGGTCCTCGGTGACGCCGCCGTCCACGCAGTAACAGACGTCCCCCTCCGCGGCGCGCTTTCTGACTTCCGCGGCAAGGTTTTTTGCGAGCGTATCGAAATTGCGGCTCTTTTCGTAGACAAAGTCGAGGCTTTCGAACGCGACGTCAAGCTCTTTCAGCACCCGAGCCGACGCGAGCGATGCGGCGCGCACCAGCACGCAGCGCGCCTCCTTCAGGCAGTTGACCGCCCTGAGCGAGAGCTCCCCCGCGCGCGTTCCCAGACCGATGATCGTGATCATATTGTGCCCTCCTCCGATGATGACTACGGACAGTATAGAACAAATCGAGAGAAAAAGCAACCCAAAAGCAGGCGTTGAGCGCGATCGCCCCGCCCATGACCCCCATGCGCGGCACCAATACGGCCTGCAAGACGATCTTCAGCGCGGCGGCGAGCAGCATACTGCGCGCGGCCGCGCCAAGGCGACCGATACGCCCGGGCAGCTGCGGGTGTCGTTCTTCTGGATCTTTTACTCGGATTATAACGTGCTGGCAATGGGCGATAATGGCGGGTGGGCACTTGTGGGGAGCCGTTCGCCGAAGTATCTGTGGATACTGTCGCGTACGCCGCATCTTGAGCAGAGCGTTCTGGACACTATCCTTGCCACGGCCGCAGTGCGCGGTTACGACATCTCGAAACTGATATATGTCGAGCAGCGGTAGGATACCGATCGGCGGTGATCGTGGCGCAGGCTATTGCCGCCCCGCACTCTCCCCGCGCACGGCTTCGAGCCGGAAACGGTAGATAAGGTTGCGTTCGGGGTGTCCCGCGACGTGGAACGACAGGTAGAGCCAGCGTCCCTTTATGTCGAGGCCCTCTGGTTCATAACCGATGTGGTTCAGGTCCATAAGGCGGAGCCGCCGTCCCGTGGCGGCATCCGCCACATGCATGCGGCAGCCGCGCGACGGCACGCCGTCGGGAAGGTATATGCACCGTTTTTCCGCGGCGCTTCCCTGCGGTATGGCTATGTCGCCTACGGCTATGTCCCCGAGCGCGTCGGCCGCAGTGAGGCGTACGGTGCCTTCGGCGTCCGAATCGGCGAGGCGCGGCAGCGCAAAACGGCGGAAGGTCCGCCTGCCGCCGACGGTGCAGTAGGCGTAGAGTATCTTCTTCTCGCGGTCGACGCACCAGTCCATGGGGCCCGTGCAGTCGTCGCCGACATATATTATTTTCTGTACTATGCGCGAGCCTTCGGTCGATATGTCTGTCACGTAGCAGGCGCGTCCGCCGCGGCACTCCGATATGTAGAGGAGCGGGAATTTCGACTTGCGCGAGTATCTCTCCACGCCGAACGAGGCGTTGTTGCAGTGCGACGTGTTCCCTTCGAGCTTGAATGTTCCCACGAAGCTGCGGCGTTTCATGTCGAGGACGACGCATTGGCCCTTGTCGTGGAGCGAGAAGGCGTAGCGGCCCCATATGGCCAGCCCTTGGGACGAGCCCTCGATCTTGACGGCCGCGGTGTCTATCAATTCCGAAGTGTCGAGATACAACTCCCCCTCGTATGCGGGGAGCAGATACCGCTGGGCCCGTACTGTTGCCGCCGAGCATATGAGCACCAATGCGGTAAGAATGAACCGTCTCATCAGAGCATCTCCTTTATTGTACGTTCGATGCCGTCGGCATCGTATCCGCAGAGGGCTTGCAGCTGTGCCACGGTCCCCTGTTCGATGAAGCTGTCGTGGATGCCGAGTGAGCGGACGTGAGGCGTCAGGCCGTTGTCGGCGAAGAATTTTGTGACGGCCTCGCCGACGCCGCCGCGCAGGATGCCGTCCTCGACCGTAAGAATGCGGTCGGAGCGTGTGGCGGCCTCGCGCAGCAGATCCTCGTCCAGCGGTTTCGCGAAGCGCAGGTCGTAATGGGCTATCGTTACAAGTCCGCTGCGCTCGATGCGGGCGATGGCCTCGGCGGCGGCGTTGCCCGCCGTGCCTATGGTTATGACGGCCATATCCTTGCCCTCTTTCAGGCGGCGGCCCTTGCCCGTGGGTATGGTCTCGAAGGGTACGCCGCGCCACTCGACCCCTTCGCCGCAACCGCGCGGGTAACGTATGGCATACGGCGCCTGTATGTTGACTGCCGTGTAGAGCATGTTGCGCAGTTCGAGTTCGTTCATTGGCGCAGCCACGATTATATCGGGTATGCATGAGAGATATGCCAGATCGAAGCTGCCGTGATGCGTGGCGCCGTCCTCGCCCACGAGGCCCGCGCGGTCGATACACAGCGTCACGGGCAGGCGCTGCAGCGCAACGTCGTGGATGATGTTGTCGTAGGCGCGCTGCATGAACGTGGAATATATGTTGCATACGGGGTGCAGGCCGCCCGCGGCAAGGCCTGCCGAGAACGTCACGGCGTGCCCTTCGGCTATGCCCACGTCGAAACAGCGGTCGGGCATCTCGCGCATCATTATGTTGAGCGAGCATCCCGACGGCATGGCGGGGGTTATGCCGACGATGCGTCGGTCGGCGCGTGCCAGCTCGAGAAGTGTCTCGCCGAAAACGTCCTGATAGCGGGCTGCGGAGTTGTTCGACGGGGTGCGCTCACCCGTGTCGGGGTTGAAGCGCCCGGGGGCGTGCCATACCGGCTGGTTGTCTTCGGCGGGGGTGTAGCCCTTGCCCTTGACGGTGATTACGTGCAGCAGCTTGGGCTCGGGGATGTTCTTCAGTGCCGAGAGTATGCGTACCAGCTCCTCGATGTTGTGGCCGTCGATCTGTCCGAAGTAACGGAAGTTGAGGCTCTCGAAGAAGTTGCTGTTCTGCAGCAGTCCCTGCTTCACGGCGTTGCCGGCCTTCTGGCACAGGCGCAGCAGCGGCGGCACGTGGGCAAAGATGTTACAGAGCTTGCGCTTGAAACGGTTGTAGTGGCGTGATGTCGAGACGTGCGCCAAGTAGCTCTTCTGGGCGCCCGTACCCTCGTCTATGGCCATCTCGTTGTCGTTGAGGATTACGAGTATGTCGGTCGATTTCTTCTCGCCGGCGTTGTTGAGCCCCTCGAACGCAAGGCCTCCCGTCATGGCGCCGTCGCCGATGACGGCTACGACCTTGCGCCGCTCGCCGCGCAGTTCCGCGGCCTTGGCCATGCCGTATGCCGCCGAGATGGATGTCGAGGCGTGGCCTGCGCCGAAGGCGTCGTATTCGCTCTCGCTCATGCGGGGGAAGCCGCTTATGCCGCCCAGCTTGCGGTTTGTGGGGAAGAGGTCGCGGCGGCCCGTGATGATCTTGTGGGCGTAAGCCTGATGTCCCACATCCCATACCACCTTGTCGTCGGGCGTGTCGTATACGTAGTGTATGGCCACGGCGAGCTCCACGGCGCCGAGGCTTGAGGCGAGGTGCCCCGGGTTCTTAGAGCACTCCTCGATTATGTATTTGCGCAGCTCGCGGCAGTATTGGGGCAACTGCGCCACGGAGAGCTTTTTAAGGTCGGCGGGCGAGTTGACCTTGTATAATAGATCGTATTCTATCGTTTCGATTGAATTCATAGTGCAAATATACACAAAGGCTGGCGCAGAGACAAATCGAAAACGCAGTTTTCGGATTAGGCTATGCCGAGCCGCATCCTATATTATCCAAATATAGCGAAAGGCGGGCGCAAAGACATATCGAAAATGCAGTTTCCGGATTCGACTGTGCCGATCCGTGCCCTATATTATCCAAATATAGGAAATCCGCGAACAAAATCCAAACCTGAACGGCCTTTTGTTTGCGGATACCCATGTTTCGTCCCGTTCCGTCGGGACCATGCGGACGTTATACTGCGGTGTGTATGGAGTGTGGCGCCGCCGGTTTCTATTTCAGATATTTGCGCAGGTCGTCGGCCGACATGAGATGGAAGCCGTTGGCGATGACCTTGCCATCGCGGCCGATAAGCACGGCGTGCGGTATGCCCGAGAACTCGAACAGGTGCGACAGGCGGTTCCAGTCGTCGCTGCCGATATATATATGCTCACCCTTGATCGATTTCTCCGCCATCCACTTCTCGGCCGCTTCGCGCGGCGAGGCAGCCTCCTCGCAGATATAGAGGAACCGCACCGGCTCGCCGCTCAGCTCCTCGACGATCTGGCGCTGGGCGATCATCCCCGCGCGGCAGGGGCCGCAACCCATACCCCAGAAGTCGAGGTAGAGCAGGTTGCCTGCGTATGGCTCGATGATGTGCTGCAGCACCTTCTCCTCGGCCGTGGCGGGGGCCTTCGCCGCGGTGCCGGCATCCTTTTCGCCCGCTTCGGCGGCGCGCTTCTCTGCAATTTTCTCCTTCGCACGGATGTACCCCTCCACTATCTTGCGCGTGATGTAGGGATTGGTTATGGTAGTGAGCAAGTCCATCGTCGCCTCCATATGGGCATCGACATGCTCTTTCTCGTCTAAATAGTTCATGCCCTTGCACAAGTCTTCCAGTCTTAACAGATGGTCGCGTGCGCGCGTCACCTCGGCCATGAAACACTCTCCGATGCCGTACTTGAGCATGTTTTCGCTGTTAATGTGTTCAATGCTTTCGAGTAAGGTCGCGGCTACGGGCTCTTCGCCGTATTTTTTATTAATCGTATATTCATACGCGGCCCTCGAATGGCTGCGGAATACGGGATTATACTCGCTGCGGTTGAATATCACCCACGATGTCGAGTTCATCAGCGTGAGAGGGTTGTCGTAGATGAACTGTTGATAGTCGCGTATGGCGTCGAACATGCGCGAGGGGTCGAGTTCTTTGAAATCGGGTACGGAAGTATAGTATATCGAGCCGTCCTCGGCCGTGTGCTGCACTATACGTTTGCTGTCGTACATGTCATACAGGTCCTCCATGTTTCCAAGCAGTTCACATCCCGCATTTACCATCACCAGCTCCTTGCCGAACGACGACAGGGGCGTGTCGCGCAGGTATTGCTCGGCGAAGGTGCCGTCCCATACGCGGTTGTATTTGTCGGTCAGGTGATCTATCAGCGCTTCGGTTGCAGCTTGCCCTGCGGCAACGGAGTCCTCCATCTGCTTGTATTGGTCATAGCCGCGGGTATAGAAACGGTCGAGCAGCTTGTCGTTCAGTGCGTTTATCATGGCCGACTCGCCCGACGAGCGGAATGCCGCGCCGTCGGAATTTACCGTGGCGAAGACCTCGAGCGTATCGCCCGGTATGAGCAGCCACGACGCCGCGGGAAAATCGACAAAGACATACTGCGGGTAATCCATCGGTATGTCGGCCTCGTAGGTGTGGTCGGGGCCTATCTCTGCCAGAACGGAGGTTTCGCCGCGGCTGACATGGTCGTAGCCTGTCAGTTTGACGACTGACACTCCGATCTCGGGCGAGTAGTTGTCCAGATGCACCTTGACGTGTGCCGTTGCGCTCTTGCAGAACTCCATGCCGCGGTGACGGCGGTAGTCGATGTTAACCTCGGCGCGGCTGGGCGGCAGGCTCATGTAATATTCCGCTGTCATGGTCCACGGGTCGATCCCCTCCTTCCCGACGGCAGGGACTTTAGTCGCTTGCTTGACAAGGTGTACGCCGTAGACGTTCTTGTCGGGCTGGTTGCCATCCTCTACCATGTTGAGCCGCTTGACCGATGCGGGCACGGCCTCGAAGAACAGCGTGCAGGGCATCTTGCCCGATTCGGGCATATATGTCTCCTTGCCGAGTTCGATCCCCTCGGCCCCGAGGATATGGTATTTGTTGCCCGTGGCGGGGTCAATGAGGTCGGTGTCGGACGAAACCTTAACCCACCAGTTGGGGTGGTTGCGCAACTCGGCCTTGACGACGGTGCGGTCGCTGCCGAGCGAGATCTCCGTAAAGGTGATCCATGTGGGTACGTAGTCGATGTCGGGATTTTCGATCACGCGCTGCGCGGCAGCCGTGAACGCAGCTGCAAGGGCGAACGACAGGAGCAGGAGTTTTTTCATGACAGCAGGGTGTTGGAATTATGGCGAATATAGTAAAAAAACGTCAAACTCAAACAATATCGCCGACCTTGAAAAAGGTCGGCGATATTCCTGTTATGGCCGGCCGGGCCGTTATGCGGCGGTGCAGGGTATGCCTGCGGCCTCGACGCGGCGCGCTATGGCCTGCAGCTCCTCCTTGCCCACCTTCTCGAGCGTGGGGCAGGGGGTGTCGCGGTCGAGCGAGTAGACCATCACCTGCCGCGGCGCTATCTGCCGG
>CASFQF010000103.1 GCA_949296635.1 uncultured Alistipes sp.
CCCCGCGGCGGCGGAGCGCGAAGTGCCGCGTCCTCATACGGAGCCGGCGCGGCGCATGGCGGACCCCGTTCCCGAGAGGCCTGTGCGGCAGAAACCCGTTGCCGGTGCTGCGGCGCCGCAGGCGGCGGAGGCGGTAGCGGAACATGCGGCAAAACCTTATGCGGCCGAGATGCCGGAGCCGGAAGCGGGGTATGACCCCGCTGCGGAGCGCCGCCAGCGTCAGGATATGCACCGCGACCGTATGAAGGCGCTTTATGACGAACCTCACATAAGCGTCTCTCCGAAGCGCCATCCGGCCGACTACGTCAAGGGCCTGCGTTACGGCAAGGGCCGCAAGATCTCTCCGGACAGGGATATGGGTTCGCGGTCGCGCCGTCGGAACGACCGTATCCTCATCATAGCCATCGTGGCGGCGGCATTGGCCATAGCGGCCCTCGGATACGGATATTATTGCGATGTGCGCGCCGCCCGCATGGAGAGCGGGTATTACGATGCCCCGCAGGGGGATGTTGCAAATCCCGATCTGGAATATATCGAGGAACCCAACGAGTAGCGATTGTCGCTGAAGAGACCTGAAATGGCAGAAAATATTGATATAACCGCCGTAAAACAGCGTTTCGGCATCATCGGCAACTCGGAGTTGCTGAACCGTGCGTTGGGTGTGGCATTGCGTGTGGCTCCCACCGACCTGTCGGTGCTGGTGGTGGGCGAGAGCGGTGTGGGAAAGGAGTTCTTCCCGCAGATAATACACGCTTACTCGGCGCGCAAGCATGCCAAGTATATAGCAGTCAACTGCGGCGCCATACCGGAGGGTACGATCGACTCGGAACTCTTCGGACATGAAAAGGGTGCTTTCACCGGTGCTACGGACGCCCGCAAGGGCTACTTCGAGGAGGCCGACGGCGGCACCATATTCCTCGACGAGGTGGGCGAACTGCCGCTCTCGACACAGGTGCGCCTGCTGCGCGTGCTGCAGTCGGGCGAGTTCCTGCGTGTAGGTTCGGCAAAGGTGCAGAAAACGGACGTGCGCGTGGTGGCCGCTACGAACAACGACCTGATGAAGTCGATCGAGACGGGCCGTTTCCGCGAGGACCTATATTACAGGCTCAATACGGTGCCTATCGCCGTGCCGGCGTTGCGCGACCGCCCCGAGGATATTCCATTGCTGTTCCGCAAGTTCGCCAGCGATGTGGCCGTGCAGTACCATATGCCTGCAATATCGTTG
This sequence comes from uncultured Alistipes sp., assembly GCA_949296635.1. Taxonomy (GTDB): domain Bacteria; phylum Bacteroidota; class Bacteroidia; order Bacteroidales; family Rikenellaceae; genus Alistipes. The sequence continues at coordinate 1,226 of CASFQF010000103.1, forward strand.
GACGAAGGGGCGCGGCAGCTGTTGCAGAACTACTATTGGCGGGGCAATATCCGCCAGCTGAAGAATGTGGCCGAACAGATCTCGGCTTTGGAACAGAGCCGTGTAATAACGGCCGAGATTCTGTCGGGGTATCTTACGCCCGTGCAGCCGTCGTCTGCGGCGATGGCCCCGAGCGGCGGCAGCGCCGCAGGCGATGTGGCCACGGAACGGGAACTGCTGTACAAGGTGCTGTTCGATATGCGCAGCGATATAAACGATGTCAAGCGTATGCTGACGGACCTCATGCAGGGTACGGCGCACCGTACGCCGGCACCGGCACAGCAGTCGCACGAGGTTATCGGCCTGCTGCCTTCGGTGTCGCATCCCGCGGCCGTCGACTATGCCGAAAGCGAGGAGGTGACGGAGGTGCCGGCACATGCGGAAAAGACCAAGGCCGACGTGCAGCGTGAGTTGATCATACGGGCGCTGCGCAACAACAACGGCCGCCGGCGCGATGCGGCACGCGAGTTGTTCATGTCGGAACGCACGCTCTACCGCCGCATCAAGGAGCTGGGCATAACGGACGACGACATATAACGATGGCAGGCGCAATGAAGAGGATGATATACCGTTATGCCGTGCTGGCGGCGATGGCGTTGAGCATGCTTACGCTGGGGGGTTGCATATTTTTCAAGGGCGGGTATTCGCTCTCGGGAGCGAGTATCCCGACGGGGGCCAAAACTTTCAGCGTGGCCTATTTCCCGAACAACGCCCCCATGGTATCGCCCACATTGAGCACTACGCTGACGGAGGCGCTCAAGGATAAGTTCTCGCGCCAAACCAAGCTGGAGATGGTCGATGAGGGCGGCGATTTCGCCTTCGAGGGCGAGATCACGGGATATACCTCCACGACGGCGTCGGTTTCGAGTGACAACTATGCCCTGCTGAACCGCCTTACCATAACGGTGCGTGTGCGTTTCACCAATGTCATCGAGCCCGACAATTCGTTCAATCAGGTGTTCACGGCCTTCACCGACTACGAATCCACACAGCTGCTGACCGATATACAGAGCCAGCTCGACGAGGAGATAGTCGAACAGTTGGTGACGGATATTTTTCAGGCTTCGGCATCGAACTGGTAAAAAAATATATGATGGGAAAGGGATCCGATACGCAAGCCGCCGACTGCAGGGTGCTTATCGAGAAGGAGGATGTCGAACTGCTCATGCGTTCGGAGCGTTGGCATGCCGCCGGCGCAGTGGCACCGGCGGAGGCGGTGTCTGCCGCGGCTGCGGAGCTGTGCCGCATGCCGCATCTCGAAAGCAAGGATATAGATGTCGCCAAACTTACGGAGATTACGGCGGACGATATAATAGACCGTTTCCTGCGTTCGGACAACTACCGCATCGTGGCGGACGAAGCGGGTCCGGCGGAGGAGATACGGACGGAGGCCGAGTTCGACGGCGAGGACGATCTGGTGAGCGAGGAGCTGGCCGAAGTATACCGTGCTCAAGGGCTGAACGATATGGCCAGAGAAACTTATCGCAAATTAAGTTTGCTAAATCCCGAAAAAAGTATTTACTTTGCGCAACTTATTGCCGAGTTGGACGGTGAGGCCGCGGCGGAGCATGTAAGCGAAGGTGAGATGGAAGCGAAAAATAATTAAAAAATAATAAGTTTATGTTGTACACACTTTGTATCGTATTGATTCTGATTGCGAGCGTAATCCTCATTCTGGCCATTCTGGTGCAGAGCCCCAAGAGCGGCATGGCCGCCAACTTCGGTGCCGCCAATCAGGTGATGGGCGTACGCGAGTCGGCCAATATCCTCGAGAAGACCACGTGGACGCTTGCCGGCCTGATCGTCGTATTGAGCCTTGTGGCTACGCTGGCCATGGACCAGAATCTGGTATCGACGAGCAACAGCGCTCTTCAGAACGATGCCAACGCCCTTATGGAGCGTATGAATACTTCGGCTCCCGTTAACGCCATGCCCAATGCCGAGATCCCCGCAGCGGAGGGGGCGGCAACGGAGGGCGCAGCGGCCGAGCAGCCTGCAGAGGCCGAGTAACGGCACTGCGGCGGGCGTTTTAAATGCCGGCACGCGGCGCAGCCGATAAGCGGAGCCGTAATCGGGCGGCGAACATAATCGCAGTATGATTAGAGTAAGAGAGAGCGGCAACGCTCTCTTTTTTCGTGCCCGTACCGGATGCCTGTTTGCGGCGGAAGGCCGGAACCGCCGGCTGTCAGCGGCGGCCGGAGCGATATGGCGCAGCGGCGTCAGTTCGGTCAGACGGCACGGCGGTGTGGGTGCGGGGCGGATATTGGGACGGGTGTGTACAATCTGCCGTGTGACAAACTTAAAATCCCGATCAACCAAAGGCCGGTCGGGACAGGATATATGGCGGATTTGTCCGCTGCGGCGGGCCTATTCATTGCCTGCGGCGGTATTCTCCTCGGGGTACGGGGTTCTGCTTTTACGCTGTTTTCGCTCCTTATCCTTGCCGTTCTCGGCATTGACGAAATGACGGGATATGGCCTGTGCCAGATTGCGGGGTGCTATGTTGCGTTCGATCCTGCCGCCGAAAGCCACAGATATGCCGCCCGTCTCCTCCGATACGACCACGACTATGGCATCCGATGTCTCCGTGATGCCTATGGCGGCGCGGTGGCGCGTACCGTACGATTTGGGGACATTTGACTGCGTGACGGGAAGAATGCACTTCGCCGCCACGACGCGGTTGTTCATCACCACGGCGGCGCCGTCGTGCAGCGGGGCGTTCTTGAAGAATATATTTTCCAGAAGGGGTTGCGAGAGTTGTGCGTCGAGGCGTATGCCGCCGTCGATGATGTCGCGCAGGTCGCTCTCCTGCGCAAGGACTATCAGGGCGCCCGTCTTGCTCTCCGCCATGTCGGAGCATGCCGATATGATAGGTGTTAGATTGGGACCCTTGACGTCATGGGCGTTGAATATGCGGTTTATGAAGTTGAACCCCTTTCGGCGCATGCCGATCATCTGCAGGAAGCTGCGCAGCTCGGGCTGGAAAACTATGATTATGGCCAGTACGCCTACGCTGACGATCTGCCCCAGAATTGACGACAGCAGCTCCATGTTGAGCGCGCGCACCACGACCCATACGATGTATATGACGATTATACCCGAGAGGATATAGGGGGCGTTGGTGCCGCGCGTCATGCGGTAGAGGCCGAACATGATGAGCGCCACGAAAAAGATGTCGATGAAATCTATGAATGTGAACGGTATGAAATCCATGGTCGATCGATTTACGATGACAAAGGTAAAAAAAACGCAGACATGTGGATATGTCTGCGTCGTATTTTTTATTTAGGCTTAAGCCTTCTTCGGGGGCAGTGCCGCCCGACGGCCGCCTGTGTATTCGGGGGATTTATTTGCTGCTCTTATCCGCTTCGCTCTTTTCTGCGGCGTAGAGTTCGTCAACCTTGGCCAGAACCGCCTCCGTGATGTCGAGGGCGTCGGCTGCGTCGAGCAGGGCCGTGGCATTCACTACGAGTTTGTATTTCTTGTCGGCATTGATCTCCTTGATGGCGCGCATTACGAGGTCCTGCGTACGGTTCGAGAATACGTAGTTCTCCTCGTCGAGGGTCTGTGCCTCCTTCTGGGCGCTGCTCTGGTAGTTGGCGACCTTCTTTTCTATGTTCTGCTGCTGTTTCTGCGCGTCGGCCGTGGTGATGAGCCCCTTCTGGTACTTCTCCTGAAGCTGGTTGGCCTCGTACTGGAGGTTCTTCTCCTTCTGGGCCCAAGCGTTCTGGGCCTTTTCGGTCTTCTCCTTGAGAGCGACGCCCTCGGTCTGGTAAATCTGGCTCTGTGCAAGTACGTAATCGACTCTTACGAATGCAATATCGCCTCCGGTGATGGTTTCAGTCTCGACCTCCGCTGTTTCGGTCGCAGGCGCAGTCGTCTTGTTGTCGCAGGATACGAGCGGCAGCGCGGCGACGAGCAGTGTCCAAAAAACTTTTTTCATGGTATCTCTGTTCCTTTTTTAGTTTTTGAGATAAAATTTACGTATAATTGACAAAGGTAGAAAAAAATATTTACATTTGTAATGTTTCAAGTTAAAATTAACATATGTACGAGTATATTTCCGGAAAAGTGGCGGAACTCGCCCCGACGTATGCTGTGGTGGAGGCCGCCGGCGTCGGGTACTATATAAACATATCGTTGCAGACATTCTCTGCCGTGGAACATGCCGACAATGTGCGGCTTTACGTGCATTTCGTCGTACGTGAGGATGCGCAAACGCTTTACGGGTTCGCTACGAAGGAGGAGCGGGAGTTCTTCCGCAGCCTCATCAGCGTCTCAGGCGTGGGCGGAAATACGGCACGTACGATACTCTCGACATACAGCCCTTCGGAACTGCGCAACATCATCGCTGCGGAAAATGCCGTATTGCTGAAGAATGTCAAGGGGCTGGGTCTCAAGACAGCACAGAAGATCATCGTCGAGTTGAGCGGCAAGATGGCCCTCATGGGGCAGCAGGCGGCTGCGTATATGTCTGCGGCAGTGCAGGGAGGCATATACGACGAGGCGATGGCGGCGCTCACGATGCTCGGGTTCCAGCGCGCGGCGTCGGACAAGGCGTTGAAGGCTATTCTCAAGGAGTCTCCCTCGATCGCTGTCGAGGAGGCCGTACGGCAGGCTTTGCGCCGCATGTGACCGTTCGGCGGCGGTGCCGTGCGAACATAATGGCGGCAGCGGTTGGCCGTGTCGATTATTTTTCATAATTTTGCGCGAATAGTAAGTTATGAAGAGGACCATAGCGTACATAACCTGCCTGCTGGCGGCGTGCGTATTTCCGGCGGCATGCGAAGACAACGACGATGCCCTGACGTCACAGCGCCAGCGCATCGTCTCGTATCTCACGTCGTCGCATGTGCCGCAGCTCGTGTCGGAGGAGGACGCCGAAACCTCGCTCGAACCCAACCCCCCGTTTTACGAGCAGATCGACCAGCAGGTCTACCGTTACATCTCGACCTATTACGACGCCGGCCGCGGAAACCGGACGCTGGTGGAATCGGGGGACGAGGTGCAGCTCACATATACGGCCTATATCTTCACGGGCAGCGTGCCGCGTACCTCGTCGGTATATATGACCAACGACGCCACCGTCTTGGCTGCGCTGGTCGAGCAGGGATTGAATGCCGAGTATTGGAGCACCGATCCGCTGACGGTGAAATTGGGCCGGACCGATATAATAAAAGGCGTGGAGATGTCGTTATTGGGATGCAGGGAAGGTGACAATGTCGAGGCGTACATGACCTTCGAAGCGGCGTACGGCAGCAGCGAGGTGGGTATCGTACCCGTCGAGTCGGCTGTTTTGTGGGTCTATACGATAGAAAAGGTCTTGAAGGATTGACAAGCCGTGATGCCGTGCCGGCAAGGGGCGGCGAGGTGAAACGATAAAAGTGTTTAATTGATTATATGAAATTCGTAACCCGTTTACTATGTGTTGCCGCCGCCTGTGCGATGGCCATGACGTCGTGTGTCAAGTCGAGCGAGATGGAGTTCGACGAGGTGGAGCGGATAGCCCTGCAGGCATGGATCGAGCAGCACCGTCCCGACCTGATGGAGAACTATCAGGAGGATGGGGGATATTATGTCGAACTGCTCGACCGGGGTGCGGCCGACAGCCTTCCCGTCAGCGATGACAATGCATGGCTGTGGTTCGACGTTACGTGCCGTGACCTCTCGGGCAATGTCTGCATGACCCGCAACGCCGATCAGGCGCGTATGCAGAACGCATATACGGAATACACCCATTATGTACCGTATTTCTTGTTCTGCGGCAAGGACAACACGTCCATGCTCGAAGGTACGTACTTGGCCCTGCGCAACAAGTTGAAAATAGGCGAAGAGGAATACCGCGTGCGATATGGTACCAAGATGCGTCTATATCTTCCGTCGTCGATAGCGGCGGGCCCGCAGGGTATGGGCGGCGACGGCGGTTATCAGGGCCAATACAAGCTCGATGCCAACCGTCCCATGATCGTCGATGTGGACGTGTGGGGTCATGTGAACAACCCCGTGGCGTACGAGGACCAGTGGGTCAAGTCCTTTGCCGGCAGGAACGGCGGCCTTGCGCCCGAGGACGATAACGAGGAGGCCTCCAAGCTGCGCCGCTCGTACATGCGTCCCATTTCCCGTGGCGGCGATGACGGCGAGGAGGAAGAGCCTGTGGTATATGACGATTTGTGGCATCTGGCCGTGGATTCGATCGCCGGACTTTACATCAACTACAAGTATACTCCCAAAAAGAGTTTGGATTTCAACTGCCTGCGCAGCGATACGCTCCTGTATGTCGGGCAGACGGAGTACACGCGCGGAAAACTGTACGGCA
>CASFQF010000104.1 GCA_949296635.1 uncultured Alistipes sp.
ATACGCTGGGCGTGGGGTTGGAGGGCATGTCGCAATACCGCTACATGACGGCGCGTACGGTCTCGAACTCGATAAACCGCGACCGCAACTTCATCACGCTCAACCGAGGTTTGGCGCACGGCGTCATGACCGACATGGCCGTCATCACGCCCGACGGGGCGATGGTGGGGTATGTCGTGGGGTGTTCGGAGCGCTATTCGGTCGTGCTGCCGCTGCTGAACACCGACTTTCGCACCAGCGGCAAGATCTCGGGCGACGACTACTTCGGGTCGATCTCGTGGAGCGGCGCGAGCCCCTATGAGGTGGATATGACCGAGCTGTCGAAATATGCCGATATAGAGGTCGGCTCCGAGGTCGTCTCTTCGGGGCTTTCGCACTACTTCCCTGCCGGCGTGCGTATCGGTTATGTCGAGAGCTTTGAGTTGAACGACAGCCAGACGGCCTATGACGTGAAGATACGTCTGGCGACGGACATGACACGTCTGGGCAACGTTATACTTATCGAAAACATGGATTTCGGCGAGGTATCCGCGCTCGAGGCGGATGCCGCCGCGGGCCGCACCGAGACCATGGAGTTCCAGCCGTAGCGGCCTTGCGCGGCGGTGCGGAGCGGCGGATGCCCGAGGCGGGGGGGGTGCAATACCGGATCGGAGCGGCGGTTGTCGTGACGGTGCAATACCGGAAGGATATGTGCCCGGGAAGCCGCCGGCGGGAGCAGGAAGCGGGATCGGGCGGCGGATGCCGGAGGATAAAGCAGAAAGGAAAGATTTATGTTCAAGAACATCTTATCATACGCGGGGGTCTTCGTGACGGCGGTGTTGCTGCAGATATTTCTGTTGGACAACATCTCGCTGGGCGTGTATTTCCATCCGCTGGTCTATTCCGTCTTTATCATACTGCTGCCTCTGGACACCAAGCCGGTGTGGGTGGTTCTGTCGTCGGCGCTGCTGGGCGTGGTTATGGATGCCATGACGGGCACCGACGGGCTGAACGTCATCGCCGCCACGGCGGCGGGGTTCTTCCGCCCGATGGTCATCGGCGCCACCTGCGGCCGCACGGTGGGCCCCGACGATACGCTGCCGGCGCTGTACCGCCTGACGGCGAAGAATCTCGCGTGGTATATCGGGTCGATGGTGGCCCTGCACAGCGCAATATTCTTCTTCATGGAGACGTTATCGTTACGCCACCTGCCGCACATGCTGCTGCGGCTTGCGGTGAGCGGCACGGCGGCCTTCGCGCTGGCATGGTATTTCGTGCGGCTCTTTGTCGAGAAGATTCTAAACAAGTGATCGGAGGGTTGTTATGGCTGACAGCGACGTATACGTTAGGCGCAGGATCCTGCGTGCCATCGTGCTGGGCATCTTCATCGTGCTGGCGCTGCGCATAGGCTACATACAGCTGGTCGATACGAAGTACAAGCGTCTGGCCGCGGGCAACGTGCTGCGCTACGAGGTGCAGTATGCGCCGCGCGGCGAGGTGGTCGACCGCAACGGCGAGTATCTGGTGCAGAGCAAGGAGTGCTACGACCTGATGGTGGTATACCGCGACATCGGGCGCGAAGGTTTCGATACGACCCGTTTCTGCAATATCGTCGGCATCGAGCGCAAGAAGCTCGAGTCGGTGCTGCGCAATGCCCGCATGCGGCCGCGGGCGCCCACGCTGGTGCTGAACTATGTACCCAAGGAGGTGAAGCTGCGGTTCGAGGAGTGCAGCTTCCCGGGGTTCTATACCGTCTACCGTACCGTGCGCCAGTATCCGCGCAAGATCGGCGGCAACCTGCTGGGATATGTGGGCGAGGTGAGCGAGGACTTCATCAAGCGCAATCCCGAGTACAGTTCGGGCGACTATGTGGGCATGACGGGCGTCGAGGCCGCCTACGAGAAGGAGCTGCGCGGCAAGGACGGCGTCAAGGTCGTCGAGGTGGACACCCACGGGGCCATCAAGGGCTCGTATATGGACGGGGCGTTCGATTCGGTCCCGATTCCCGGCAAGCGCCTGATGTGTACCATCGACGCGCGCCTGCAGGCCTTTGCCGAGGAGCTCATGGCGGGCAAGGTGGGAGCCGTGGTGGCCATAGAGCCCGCGACGGGAGAGATTCTGGTGATGGCGTCGTCGCCTACGTACGACCCCGACGAGCTGGTGGGGCGCGAGCGCGGCAACAACTACATGCGTATGCTGCACAACAAGCGTCAGCCGCTGTTCAACCGCGCCGTGAAGGCGAAGTACCCCCCGGGCTCGACGTTCAAGCTGGTGCAGGGCCTTACGGGATTGCAGGAGGGGGTCCTCACGCCTGAGACGCAGTACCCGTGCCATATGGGTTACAGCGTGGGCCGCGTGCATCAGGGATGCCACTCCCATGCTTCGCCGCTGGACCTGCGCAATGCCGTGGCACAGTCGTGCAACGCATATTTCTGTTATGTCTTCCGCGACATAATCGACAACCGCAAGTACGGCAGCGTCAAGGAGGGTATCGAGGTATGGGGCGAGTATGTCCGCAGTTTCGGCTACGGCCGCAAGCTGGACTCCGACTTTCTGGGCGAGGGCCCGGGGTATGTCCCCGACCGCGAGTTCTACGACAAGCGCTACCGCGGCTCGTGGAGCTCGCTCACGGTGCTGTCGCTCTCGATCGGTCAGGGCGAGCTGGGCTGCACGCCGCTGCAGATGGCCAACCTCGCGGCGACGGTCGCAAACCGCGGATACTACTACATACCCCACATCGTCAAGCAGATCGAAGGTCAGGACTCGATCGACCGCCGCTTCTACGAGAAGCAGTATACGAAGGTCGACCCGCGGTATTTCGAGCCTATCGTCGAGGGCATGTGGCGCGGTGTGAACGTACCGGGCGCGGGTACCTCGTGGCGCGCCTATCTGCCCGGGCTCGACGTCTGCGGCAAGACGGGTACGGCGCAGAACCCCCACGGCCGCGACCACTCGACGTTCCTCTCCTTCGCACCGAAGGACAACCCGCGCATCGCCATCTCGGTATATGTCGAGAACGGCGGTTTCGGCGCCACGATAGCGCTGCCCATAGCCAGCCTGCTGGAGGAGTATTACCTTACCGACACCATCACCCGCCCGCAGCTGGTCGAGCAGGTGAAGGCGTACAACATCTATTACCCGATATATGCCGAGGACAGGAAATAACCGTCAGATGTCTCTGTTCGAGGGTGTCGACCGTGTGGCCGTCATCCTCTACCTGCTGCTTGTCGCCGCGGGCATGGTGAGCATCATATCGGCTTCGTACGACGACACGATCAGCGGGTTCTTCTCGCTCGAGCACTTCTACATGAAGCAGGTGGTGTGGATCGCCGTGGCGCTGGGCGCCGCGGTGGTGATACTGCTGCTCGACTCGCGCTACTACCACATGTACGCCTATTATGCCTATGCGGCAGGTCTGGTGCTTCTGGTGGCGGTGCTGCTGTTCGGGCGCGAGGTCAACGGCGCCAAGGCGTGGTTCGAGTTCGGGTCGGTGCGCGTGCAGCCCGTGGAGTTCGTCAAAATAGCCACGGCGCTGGCCGTGGCCCGCATGATGAGCAACTACTCCTTCTCGATACGCCGCACGGGCGACCTGCTGCGCGTGGCCTTCATCATACTGCTGCCGCTGGCCATCATCGTGCTGCAGAACGATACCGGCTCGGGTGTGGTGTTATGTTCGTTCCTCTTCGTGTTGTACCGTGAGGGGCTGAACAAGTGGATCTGCATACCCATCATACTGGTGGCGGCACTCTTCATCTTCTCGTTCCTCTTCACGCCGCTGTTCCTGCTGGCGCTGCTCGTGATCATATTCACCGTGTCGGATGCCATGATGATCGGCGCGTGGCGCGCCCATACGGTTTTCTTGGCGGCGGTGACGCTCGCCGCGTCGTTGTTGTACCTCGCGTCTGTGCTCTTCTGGGACGGGGCGCTGAGCGCATACGCCTCGGCCGTGATAGTGATGGGCGTGGCCGTTGTCGTGGCGGCGGTGTATGCCCTGCGCAAGAATATCTCGGCCATGTTCGTGACGCTGGCCCTCTTCGTCGGCTCTATGGTCTTCGTGCCCACGGCCGACATGATCTTCGAGACGATCCTCCAGCCCCACCAGCGCGAACGTATATTGAGTTTCCTCGGCATCGTGAGCGACCCCCACGGCGCCGACTACAACGTCAACCAGTCGAAGATCGCCATCGGTTCGGGCGGCTTCTTCGGCAAGGGCTTCATGCAGGGGACGCAGATAAAGTACAACTTCGTGCCCGAGAAACACACCGACTTCATCTTCTGCACCGTGGGCGAGGAGTGGGGCTTCGTCGGGGCGATGGTGGTGCTCGGGTTGTTGTGTGCGCTGATCCTGCGGCTGATGCAGATAGGCGAGCGGCAGGAGGAGCCCTTCAGCCGCATATACAGCTACTGCGTCTCCGCCATACTGCTCTTCCACGTCATGGTCAACGTCGGCATGACCGTCGGCATCTTCCCCGTGATGGGTATCCCGCTGCCGTTCCTCAGCTACGGCGGCTCGTCGCTGGTGGCATTCACCATACTCGTATTTATCGCCATACGCCTCGACGCCTCGCCCCGCAAGGGCCTTATGTCGCTGCGGTAGTGGTCGAGAGAGAGGACGTTGAGGTTATGGCGCGAGAAGGGTGCTGCGGTGCAGGCGTGAGAGAGGAGCTGCAGTAGGGTTGGAGAGAGACACAGCGGTGTCGGCCGGAGTGGAATTGCCGTTGCGGCAGGGACGGGGGATGTTTATGCCGCTGCGGCGGGAACCGGAGAGTACGGCCGCTCGAAGGGACGGTAGATTATACAAGGAAAAAACGGGACGGAAAGCACGCTTTCCGTCCCGTTTCCGTATATGTGGCCCGTATTACTTGCGGTTGCGGATGAGCCACTCGGCGATCTGCACGGCGTTGAGGGCGGCGCCCTTCTTGATCTGGTCGGCGACGCACCAGAAGGTGAGCCCGTTCGGCGAGGTCAGGTCGCGGCGTATGCGCCCGACGTATACGGGGTCCTTGCCCGCGATGAAGAGGGGCATCGGGTAGACCTTCTCCGAGGGGTTGTCCATCAGCACCACGCCCTCGGCCTCGGCGAAGGCCCTGCGGGCCTCGTCGGGGGTGACGGGACGCTCGGTCTCCACCCAGATGCTCTCCGAGTGGGCGCGCATGACGGGCACGCGCACGCACGTGGCCGACACCTCGATGTCCGAGTGCATGATCTTGCGCGTCTCGTTATACATCTTCATCTCCTCCTTGGTGTAGTCGTTGTCGGTGAAGACGTCGATGTGGGGTATGACGTTGTATGCCAGCTGGTATGCGAACTTCTCCACCGTGGGCTCCTCGCCCGCAACGATCTGGGCGTGCTGCGTGCGCAGCTCGGCCATGGCCTGCGCGCCGCCGCCGCTGGCCGACTGGTATGTGGCTACATGCACGCGGCGTATGTGCGAGAGCTTTTCTATGGCGTTTAGTGCCACAACCATCTGTATGGTGGTGCAGTTGGGGTTGGCGATGATGCGGCGCGGGGTGTTGAGGGCATCCGCGGGGTTCACCTCCGGAACGACCAGAGGCACGTCCGAATCCATGCGGAAGGCGCTCGAGTTGTCTATCATGAGCGTGCCGTGGCGGGTGATGGTCTCGGCAAACTCCTTCGAGGTGCCGGCGCCGGCCGACGTGAGGGCTATGTCCACGCCCTTGAAGTCGTCGTTGTGCTGCAAGAGCTGCACCTCGACCTCGCGGCCGCGGAAGGCGTATTTGCGTCCCGCGCTGCGCTGCGACCCGAAGAGCAGCAGCTCGTCTACGGGAAAATCGGTTCTTTCGTTCAGTATGGTGAGGAACTCCTGTCCCACGGCGCCGCTCGCGCCTACGATTGCAATTTTCATATCTGTCGAATACCTGTTTGGTTATACTCTTCTTTTGGTTGCGGCCGTTGTAGTTGCGGCCTTATCGGGTCCGGCCCGCGGACCTGCCGTCAGTCGAAGAACTCGTCCTCGGTCTGCTGTGCGGCTCCGCTATCGGGCTCGACGGCCTTGGGGCAGTCGTAGGGCTGCCAGCCGTCGGGACGGGTGAACTTCGCGCTGCGGCTCATGCCCAGACGCGGGTCGTCGTAGGCCGACTTGAGGAACTCGCCCACGATGGGCAGGGCCATGACACTGCCCTCGCCGCCCGCGGTACGGTGTACCGACTGGTCCTCGCCGCCGACCCATGCGCCCGCCACAAGCGTCGGCGTCACGCACATGAACCATGCGTCGCGGTTCTCGTTCGAGGTGCCCGTCTTGCCTCCTATGTCCATGTTCTGCATGCCGAACTGCCATCCGAGGCGGCCTCCCGTACCTGCCGTGATGACGCGCTGGAGCATGGTGAGCATGGTGTATGCCGTGGTCTTGCTTATGGCGTCCTGCGACTTGGGTATGAAGGTCGAGATAAGGTTGCCCTGACGGTCCTCGATGCGGGTGACGAAGATGGGCTCGGTGTATACTCCTTCGTTTACGAAGGTGGAGTATGCGCTCACCAGCTCGAAGACGTTGGAGTCGAACGACCCGAGGCAGAGTGCGTAAGCGGGGTATATGTAGCTGCGGATACCCATGTTGTGCAGGAAGTCAGCCACGGCTTCGGGCTGCTTGGCCTGCTTCATTATCCACGCCGAGTAGTTGTTGCGCGAGTTGGCCAGACCCCAGTAGAGCGGGTGCAGCACGCCGTCGTACTCGACCTTGCCGGCCTCCTTGGGCGACCATATGCCTGCGGGGGTCTCGATCGAGACGGGGAGGTTGGGCGCCATGGTGCAGGGGTTGAGCCCGAGGTGGTCGATGGCGAAGGTGTAGATGAAGGGCTTTACGGTAGAGCCTATCTGGCGCTTGCCCTGCTTGGCCATGTCGTACTTGAAGTATCGGAAGTTGGGTCCCCCGATGTAGGCTTTGACGTGGCCCGTGCGGGGGTCCATCGCCACGAAGCTGGCGCGCATGATGCGTTTGTGGTGGAGGATCGAGTCGCGCGGCGTCATCACCGTGTCGCGTTCGCCCTTGAATGTGAAGACACGCATCTCGCACTTGCGGTCGAACGCCGCCAGAATATCCTTCTCAACGACGCCGTCCTTGCGCATCTCGCGGTAGCGGTCCGAGCCCTTGATGGCGCGCATGACGATCTGCTCGCGCTCCTCGGCCGTGGTGCCTTGGAAGAGCACGCCTGTGGCTGCCACCTGCCGGTCTATGGTGGGCTGTATCACCGTCTCGAGCTGCTTCTGCATGGCCTGCTCGGCGTAGCGCTGCATCGTGGGGTTGATCGTGGTATATATGCGCAGGCCGTCGCGGTAGATGTTGTATGGCGTGCCGTCGGCCTTGGTGTTCTTGAGGCACCAGCCGTAGATGGGGTTCTCGTCGTACTGCTTGACCGCCTGCTCGTAGTCCCAGTCGGTGAGGAACTGCCGCCGCGTGGGACGCTGCATGGTCATCACCTGCCGCAGCATCTCGCGGAAATATGTGGCTTCGCCCTCGTGGTGCGATATGGGCTGGTAGTTGAGCGTTATGGGCAGCGCCGAGAGCGAGTCG
>CASFQF010000105.1 GCA_949296635.1 uncultured Alistipes sp.
TCATCCGAGCCACGCGATGGATACACGAAAACCTGCCCGGCGCGCGCGTCAGCGGCGGCGTGAGCAACCTCTCGTTCGCACTGCGCGGCAACAACTACCTGCGCGAGGCGATGCATGCCGTATTCCTCTACCACGCCATCGCCGCGGGTCTCGACATGGCCATCGTAAACCCCGCCGCGAAGGTAATGTACGGAGACATCCCGTCCGACCTGCTCGAGGCGCTGGAGGATGCCATACTCTGCCGCCGCGGCGACGCCGCCGAACGGCTCGTGGCCATGGCCTCGCGCTTCAACGGCGAAGTTTCCGCCGCCGACATCGCCGACACGGCCGACCGCAGCGAAACGCCTCTGGAGAAACGCCTTGCGGATGCCCTCGAACGCGGCGACGACGAGTATCTCGAAGCCGACATTCAAGAGGCCCTCACCGTATACCCCGCTCCGGCCGACATAATAGAGGGGCCGCTTATGCGCGGCATGACACATGTCGGAGAGCTCTTCGGCGCCGGCAAGATGTTCCTGCCGCAGGTGGTGAAGACGGCACGCACGATGAAACGCGCCGTCGAGATCCTCCGCCCCCATATCGAAAGCGCCCGCAGCGCCGCAGCGACACATTCGGCAGGCAAGTTCCTCATAGCCACCGTCAAGGGCGACGTCCACGACATAGGCAAGAATATAGCAGGTGTGGTTCTCGCATGCAACAATTTCGAGGTGACAGACCTCGGGGTGATGGTCCCCGCGGAGAAGATCGTCGAGGAAGCTGTGGCCGAGAAGGCCGATTTCATCGGTTTGAGCGGCCTTATAACCCCCTCGCTCGACGAGATGTGCCGTGTGGCGGAACGCCTGCGCGAGGCGGGCGTCACTGTGCCTCTATTCATCGGCGGCGCGACGACCTCGGCCCTGCACACCGCAGCCAAGATCGCCCCGCTTTACGGCGGGCCCGTCTTCCACGTCAAGGATGCGGCGCAGAACCCCATCCTCGCCATGCGCCTCGCGGGCAGCGAGCGAGAGCATACCGTCGCCTGCCTGCGCTTTGAGCAGGAACAGCTGCGGCAGCAGATGCAGCGCACGCAGACCGTATCCCTCACCGAAGAACAGGCGCTGCGGCTGCGCCCCGAGATAGACTGGAGGCACGAGGAGCTGCCAAAACCCACATACGATGGGATACGTACATTCGACATTGCAGTGGATGACGTACGCGAATACATCAACTGGATACATTTCCGCAACCTGTGGGGTGTGCGCAGCGGCACACCCGAGGCCGAACAGCTCATGGCCGAGGCCGGGCAGATGCTCGATGCCATAGCCCGGCGCCACCATCTGTGCGCCGAAGCGGGTTTCTTCCCCGCCTTCGGCACCGAGAGCGGCATCGTCGTCTCGCACACGGCCGGATGTCCCTGCTGCAGCGGTGTCGCGAAGCAGGTGACGATACCCACGCCGCGTCAGCGGAAGTCCAACGCCGAGGGGCAGTGCCTTGCTCTGGCCGACTTCGTTGCGCCCGAAGGCATGGGCGACCATATCGGCGTCTTTGCCATAACGGTCTCGCAGTCGTTCGCCGAGGAGGTGGAACGGCTCAAGGCCGGCGGAGACCAATACGCCGCACTGCTCATGCAGAGCCTCGGCGACCGCCTTGCCGAGGCGGCCAGCGAGATGCTCCACACCCGCGTGCGGCGCGAACTGTGGGGATACGCCCCCGACGAGGATCTGACCGTAAAGCAGATGTATCAGGCCGCATACCGCGGCATACGTCCCGCCGTAGGCTACCCCTCGCTGCCAGACCAGCGCACGATATTCCCGCTCGCACAACTCATAGACTTCAGCGCCATAGGGATAACCCTCACCGAGAACGGCGCCATGTACCCGCAATCGTCCGTCTGCGGGCTCTATCTGGCATCGCCGCATGCACGGTACTTCATCGTATAGCTCGGCCGCAGCACATAAAAAAGACAAGCCGCACTACCCTTTCGGTAATGCGGCTTTTTGCATGAAGCGGCTCCACGCCCCCCCCCGTCAGATCCTCACCTTGAAGATGCACTTCTTGACATGGCCCTCGCCCAGCATCGGGGCATGCCCGTCCTCGGGGAAGAGGATCGAAAACTGGCCTTCGCCCACGGTGTAGAAACACTGCGGCATGTCGGTGAAGAGCTGTATGTCCTTCGCCTCGTCGAACTCGGTCTCGGCCTTGGTGCAGTCCTTCTTCTCGCTCCAGCCGAAGGTCTCCTCGGGACCGCGCAACAGCAGCTGTATGTCGATATAGCGGCGGTGCAGCTCCAGACGCGCCTGCGACAGGTCACGCAGGTCCAGCTCCTGTACGTTGACGAAGATGTCGTCTCCGTCGATTTCGTGGCGGCCGCACTCCATGGCGGCGACGTCGTGCGTGTCGATGAAGTCGAACACGGCCTTGAAACGTGGATGGAGCGCGACGTAACGCCCCTTGTTTTTCAATGAATCCAGAATCATGGTTATATCGGTTATGGTTTGAGTCTCATCCGCCGCATCCTCAACGGCCGTTGTAGCGCAGGCGCACGAAGAGCGGGTAATGGTCCGAACAGGTCATCGAGTCGACAACACCGTACGACAAAGGTTCGAACTCATCGGAACATAATACGTAATCTATGCGCAGCAGGTCAAAGAACCCGCGATAGGTGGACGAATATCCCGATCCTGCCTCGCGGAAGGCGTCCTTCAGGCCGCGGCTTACGGTACGGTAGGTGTACGAGGCGGGCGTGTCGTTGAAGTCGCCGCACACGATGACGGGATAAGGCGCCGCCTCCACCATGGAATCGAGCAGGTCGGCATGGACGGCACGTTTGCGGTTGTTCTCCGCAAGGCGCGACACGATGCTGCGCAGTTTCTTGTCGCCGTCGACGTCGTCCAGAAACTCCCGCTGCTCGATATAGCGGCTGTCGTCGCTGTTTATGGCCGTGGTATGCAGGTGGACGCTGAAGACGCGCACCGTATCGTCGCGCACGGCCAGATCCGCCCACACGAAATTCTTCATCGTATCGACACGCCCCGCACGCAATATGGGATAACGGCTGTATATTGCGGGGCTCAGCTGCGCACGCGACACCGACCGCGGCAGGGCGTGCAGCGGCTCGAGCAGCGAGTCGGCCAGATCGTTGAACCCGCTCTCCTGAATGCACAGTATGTCGGGATTGAACTCCTTGACACAGGCGACGATCGAATCGAGACACCGCTTGCCGTCGTCCCCGATGAAGCTGCGCAGGTTATAGGTCATGACCTTCACCGCCGACCGCTCGTATTCGGGTTCGCCGTAGCTGCGGCGGAACGCCACCTTATAAAACAGCGAGAGGTGGAACAACGCCACGACGGTGAGCACCGCCATAGGTATCATCATAACCATGCGCCAGCGCACGACCCAATAGAGCGTCAGCAACAGCTGCGCCGCATAGACGAAGGGCGCGATCAACCCTACCGTCGAGACCCACCCCGTAACCTCGGGGCCCAGCGCCGGGGCCAGCAGCGTGGCAACGAACATCACGGCCACACACGCCGAAACCGCCGTCATGACTATGTCGAGAACCACCCCGACGACAGAGCGTCCCTTGCGCCGCCGCTCCCCGTAATCCGTAATATCGCGATAATACTCCGCCATGACCGTTTCGTTTTACCTCTCTCCGCATACAGCAGGCTGCCGCCGCAGCCTGACCCTAAAAATATATCTTGCCGCGGCGGCGCCACCAATAGAGCAGCATCAGCCCCCACAGCATGCCTCCAACATGGGCGAAGTGCGCTACACCCGACTGATAACCCGAAAGGCCGAAGAAGAGCTCCACAAGCCCGTATATTATGACAAACCACTTGGCCTTGAGCGCTACGGGCGGGAATATGAGCATGATCATATCGTTCGGGTGCAGTACGCCGAAGGCCATGAGCAGGCCGAAGACGGCACCCGAAGCCCCTACCGTAGGCACCCGCAGGTAATCCATCGCCGCGATCTGCCCCACGGCCTCCACGGCATGCGAATATTCCGCATATCCGACGGCCAACTGCAGCAGCGCAGCCCCGATACCGCACACCAGATAATATGTAAGGAACCTCTGCGAGCCGAGCTCGTACTCCAGCGCGCGGCCGAACATCCACAGTGCGAACATGTTGAAGAAGAGGTGCGACACGCCCCCGTGCAGGAACATGTATGTCACGACCTGATAGCTGTGGAACAGCGGGCTTTCGACATTGAAGAGCGCCAGCCGCCCGATTATTTCGTTACGGAACGGAAGCAGCGTCGTAGCCAGCAGCATCACGCAGTTGGCGATAATGAGATTCTTTACTACCGGCGGGGTCGTATATCGGAACCCGTTCATAGGCAATCTGTTTTTTTGTTCAACTTAATTTGGCTTTGAGGTCGTCGGCCGTCAAATCGGTCATGATGGCCTTACCCGAAGGCGAGAAACTGAAATTATCGCACCCGCACAACTGTTGCAGCAGGCTCGCCGTCTCCTCGCGCGACAACCCCCGCACCGCGGAACGCGCCGCACGCGAGGCTATCGTACGCACCATCTCCTCACGCATGCGCCCGCCTGCGTCCCCTGCCGATTCCATCTCGCGCAACAGATCGAACAGCAAACGGTCGGCCTGCTCCACGGCTATGCACGACGGGATTCCACGCAACTCGACAACAGAATCGCCGCACGGCGCCAGATCGAAGCCCACCGCCGCCAACTCGGCGATATGCTCCTCCAACAGGAGATAATCCCCGTCCGAAAGCACCAGCCGCTCGGGAAACAGCAACCGCTGCGACGGCAGCGACCCGTGTCCCACGATCGCCATGCAGCCGTCATATACTATGCGCTCCTTTGCGCGCCGCAGGTCTACGGCGACACTGCGCCCGCCGCAGAGAGCTACGGCATAACCGTTGCCCAGCGACAGGAAGTCGCTGAAGGAGACAGGCTCCGTATGCTCTATCGCCTGCTGCACGGCCGCCGACGCTATATATTCCAACGTACTCTCCTCCTGCGCACTCGTCTCCGGCATAGCCTCGGCACCCGATGCTACCGCCGATGACGCTATATCGCGGTAACCGCCCTCGGCATGCCCTGCGTCACGGCCGTCCCCGACCGAGAAATCGCCGCTCAAGGGCATCTCGCTCCACGACAGGTCCCGCAAACCGCCGCCCGCATGGTCCGACTGCCGTACCCGCGGCCCGCGGCCCGCGGCAGGCGCAAGGGCCGCCCCTGCCACAAAACTCTCTCCGGCGGATTCCGCCGTCGTGCCTGCGCCATGCGCCGCACCCTCCATAGATCCGTCATACGGAGCGTCGAAACCCGTGAAATTCACATCCGCATCCGCAGCTGCAGCCGCAGCATAATCCTCGCGGAAGGGGTTGTAGTCGTCGTTCGACGAACTGCGCGGTTCGCTGTACAGCGCCCCGGGACGCGACTGCATGACGGGGATCTCGATGGCCGAGCTGTTGTCGAAATCCATCATCGACACGGCGCCGCTCTTGGCCAGCGTGCTGCGCACGGCCGCCGTCACGATCTGCGTAACGTCGTCGGCATCGGCAAAACGCACCTCCGTCTTCTGCGGGTGTACGTTCACATCGACCCTGTCCGGCTCCACCGCAAGGTAGAGGAAGAACGAAGGCGAACAGTTCTCCGGAATGAGTTTCTCGTAGGCCTTCATTATCGAGCGGTATATCTGCGGCGAGCGGAAATAACGCCCGTTGACGAAGAGGTACTGTTCGGCATTCTTCTGTTTTGCCGCCGAGGGGCGCCCCACGAAACCCGTTACCTTGACGATAGAGGTATCCACCGCCACCTCCAGCAGGTTCGTGCGGATAAATCGGCCCACAACATCTATTATACGCTCCTGAAGCGATGCCGCCGGCAGCGTCATGATTGCCATGTCGTTCGACATGAGCTCGCACCGCACGTGGGGGTAACACAGCGCCACGCGGCGGAACTCCTTTTTTATGTCCGATACCATGCGCGTGCGGTCGCTGTTGAACTTGCGGCGTGCGGGGGCCGTATAGAAGAGGTTGCGCACAAGGAACTGCGACCCTGCGGGGCACATCGCCGGCGTCTGCGAGACGAACTTGCCGCCGTTGACCACGGTCACGGTGCCGATCTCGTCCTCGGCGCGGCGCGTGCGCAGCTCCACCTGCGCGACAGCGGCGATAGAGGCCAGAGCCTCACCGCGGAACCCGAACGTATGGAGGCGGTAGACGTCGTCGAGCGTGGTGATCTTGCTCGTGGCATGGCGGTCGAAGGCCATGCGTGCGTCCAGCGGCGACATGCCGCACCCGTTGTCGACGATCTGTATCAACTCCAGTCCCGCGTTGCGGTAGTTCACCGTAACGGAGGTGGCGCCGGCGTCGATGGCGTTCTCCATCATCTCCTTCACTACGGATGACGGATTGTTCACCACCTCGCCTGCGGCGATCTGGTTGGCGACGATTTCGGGCAGCAGTCGTATCTTGTTCTCCATGTTCTGCATATACGGCAGGGGCCGAGTAAGCGGCTACTCCTCTTCGATTATCTCTATGTCGTCGCCCTCCTCGTAGTCGTTAGGCACCACCACGATGGGGGCATAGGGGTTGAACTCCTCGGCAGACTCCTGCGGGGTCCGCGACGAGGGGTCCTGCGCCATCTCGAACACCGACATCACGCGCGGCAATATCAGGTATATGAACAGCGCCAGCAGTATGACGCCCACGCCCAGCACCCACATGCGCATGCGGCTCGTACCTTCGCCTTTCTCGGCACGGCGGGCCTCACGCGCCGCCTTGCGCGTACGGATATACTTTCCGGGCGTATACTCCCCGTCGTCATCCGACCGTTCGCCGCGCAACTCGGCACGGCGCCGTTCGCGCGCCTCGCGCTCGGGGTCGTAATAGCGCGGTTTGTAGTTGAACTTATTGGCGTGACGCTTGTAAGGTGAAAAAAACGACATGGCGGTAATGTTTTATATTGCTTTGCCTTCAGTTATAACGCTGCGTTATCTGAAAAAATTCTTCATTCGCTCAAAAATATTCTGCTTGTCGCGGTCGGCCGCAGCCTTGAAATGGGGCTGCGTCGAGAGCTTCTCCACCAACTGACGCTCCTCCGACGTGAGCGAATCGGGGATGGTTATGTCCACCACGACGAGTATGTCGCCGCGGCCGTAACCGTTCACGTCGGGCAGACCCTTGCCGCGCAGGCGCAACACTTTGCCCGCATGCGTACCCGGGGCGATCTTGATCTTGGCGCGGCCGTCGACGGTCGGCACCTCGACCTCGCCGCCCAGAATACAGGTGGTGATCGTAAGGTTCAGATTGTGGATCAGGTCATTGCCGTCGCGTACCAGTTCGGGGTTGTGCTCCTCCTCGATCATCACCAGAAGGTCGCCGTTGACACCGCCGTGGCGCGCCGCATTTCCCTTGCCCGAGACCGTTACGGCC
>CASFQF010000106.1 GCA_949296635.1 uncultured Alistipes sp.
TGCAAAATCAAGTCCGTTTCATTTCAAAAAACCGTGTAATTGACTATATTTCAATAATTTCAAAGAACTATTTATCCACTTTTACGGGACAGTAGTGTTATTTTTTATTAACTTTACCCTCGCAACCAATAACCTGAAACAATGACCATCAACGAAAGGCACGATCTGATCATCAAGGAGCTGGATGCGAAGGGCTCGGTAAGCGTGACCGATCTTTCGGCCATATTGAACGTCTCGGAGGTTACCATACGCAAGGACCTTACGATGCTCGAGCAGAAAAACTTCCTTTATCGTGCGCATGGCAAGGCCATCAAGATCAACCCCTACATCAACGACCGCGATGTAAACATCAAGGAGAAGCAGAATATCGCGGAGAAGATCGCCATAGGCAAGCGCGCGGCCGAGATGATCGAACCCAACGACTCGATAATCATAGCTTCGGGTACCACGGTGCAGTTCTTTGCGCGCGAGGTGCATCCGTCGGGGCACCTTACGGTGATAACGTCGGCGCTGAACGTGGCCTCGATCCTCTCGAAGGACCGCAATTCGGAGGTTATACAGTTGGGCGGCATCGTGCGCGGCAGTTCGTTGTCGGCCGTGGGGTGCGATACGGAGCGTATGCTGGAGAACTTTTCCGGAACGAAGCTCTTTATCGGCGTTGACGGCCTCGATGTCGAATACGGGTTGTCGACGACCAATCTTCTGGAGGCGAATCTCAACCGCGCCATGATACGCTCGGCGCAGAAGATCATAGTGCTCACCGACAGCACCAAGTTCGGCCGCCGCGGTTTCAGCCGCATATGCGACGTGGACGAGGTGAACCAGATCATAACCGACCCGGGCATCCCGCAGCATATACTCGACCAGCTGCGGCAGCGGGGTATCGACGTCATCATAGTGGAACCGTAACGGCGGCGGGGCATATGCCGCACGCAGGGGTACACACGGCGCCGGCGGCGAAAAAAACGGCACCGTGCGATCTTAATTGCGAATAGCCCGAAAAATTACTACCTTTGCTCCGTTATGAGTGATTTTATCGTTTCGGCACGAAAATACCGCCCTGCGACATTCGCTTCGGTCGTGGGCCAGCAGAGCATAACCTCGACGCTGAAAAACGCGATCGAGCGCGGGCAGCTGGCTCATGCATACCTCTTTTGCGGGCCGCGCGGCGTGGGCAAGACCACTTGCGCCCGTATCTTCGCCAAGGCGATAAACTGCCTGCATCCGCACGGGGCCGAGGCGTGCAACGAGTGCGAGTCGTGCCGCGCCTTCAACGAGGGGCGCTCGCTCAACATACACGAGTTGGACGCCGCGTCGAACAACTCTGTGGACGACATACGTTCGCTCATAGACCAAGTGCGCATCCTGCCGCAGGTGGGACATTATTCGGTTTTTATCATAGACGAGGTACACATGCTTTCGCAGCAGGCCTTCAACGCTTTCCTGAAGACGCTGGAGGAACCGCCCAAGCATGCCATATTCATCCTTGCCACGACCGAGAAACACAAGATCCTGCCTACGATCCTGTCGCGTTGCCAAGTATACGACTTCAACCGCATCCGCGTCGAGGACGCCGTGGGCTATCTCAAGCACATAGCCGACAGCGAGGGTGTCTCGTATGACGAGGAGTCGTTGAACCTTATCGCGCAGAAGGCCGACGGCGGCATGCGCGACGCACTGTCGATGTTCGACAAGGCGGTATCGTTCTGCGATGCGCGGCTCGACTACAAGGAGGTGGCCAAGACGCTCAACGTCCTCGACTACGATACCTACTTCACGATGACGGACCGCCTGCTGGAGGGCGATTACGTGCAGGCGCTGGTGCTCTTCGACGAGGTTCTCTCGAAAGGTTTTTCGGGGCAGACCTTCATGGCCGGCCTGAACGAGCACATGCGCGACCTGCTTCTGGCCAAGGGTCCGGCCGTGTCGCTCATCGAGCTGACGGGTACGCTGCTTGAGCGATACCGTTCCCAAGCGGGACGGTGCGATACACAATTTCTGTTCGGTGCGATAAACATTCTCACCGAAGCCGACGGCAGGATAAAGCAATCCTCGAACAGGCGGCTGCTCGTCGAGCTGGGACTCATGAAGATTGCGAGTCTCGGCAAAAAAAAAAATGACGGCGACCCATTCGTAGAGGATTATCCCCTGCCCGATCTCCCCGACAATATAATTCCCGCCGCAGGCGGCGCACAGGGCGCGTCCGCAGCGAAGGCTGCCGGCGGCGTTGTGCCTGCGGCGTCTCCGGATGTGACGGCCGCGGTGTCTGCACCTGTGCCGCAGCAGCGCTCTTCGGCCGGACAGCAGCTGTCGGGTAGCGCCGAGAGTGCGGGGCCTGCTGCGGAGGCAGGTGCGGTGCAGCGGACGGCGGTGGTACGCCCGCGCCATTCGGCCGTGTCGGGGTTGTCGATAGCGTCGCTGATGGGCTCGGCGGCAGCTGCCGGGACTGCGGCGCAGGAGGAGGCCGAGCTTCCCAAAGCGGAGGCGGAGGTTACGGCCGACCCCGAGAGCGAGTCCAAGATCGAGCGGCACCGCGACGAGATAGTGCGCGGCATTCTGGACGAGCGCCCGCGCTTTGTCGTGGCGTTCGAGTCGATGCGCGTGTCGGGCAATACCATTACGGTGGAGGTCCCCTCGTCGACGCTCTGTGAGGAGATCCTGCGGTCGAAGACCGAGATACTGCTCTTCGTGGCCCGCACGGCGGGAATAACGGGGCCGCTCGACCTTCAGGTGCGGGTGAACGAGCAGGTGAAGGCTTCGCGCCCGATAAAACTCGAGGACCGCATCCGTTACATGACGGAGAAGAATGCCGCCCTGCTGGAGCTGAAAAAGGCGCTCGATATGGAGTACGAGTAGCGGGTGCGGGAGCCGCGGTGGGAGAGATATGGCATTGCGATAGCTGAAAAAGGCGCTCGATATGGAGTACGAGTAGCGGGTGCGGGAGCCGCAGTGGGAGAGATATGGCATTGCGATAGCTGAAAAGGCGCTCGGCATGGAGTGCGAGTAGCAGGGTGCGGGAGCCGCAGTGGGAGAGATATGGCATTGCAATAGCTGAAAAGGCGCTCGGCATGGAGTAGGAATAGCAGTGGGTGGGTGGCGCATACGTGCTTTGACGGAGCCGGAGGTGCGCGGCCTGCGGGCGGCGGAAAGATTAATGAGGAAATATTAACGAAAACGATAAAAACAACGTATTCACGAAAATGGCAAACAAGAATTTCGTAGAGGAGCTGGAGTGGCGCGGTATGATCCACACGATCATGCCCGGCGCCAAGGAACAGCTCGAAAAGGAGATGACCACGGCATATCTGGGGATCGACCCCACGGCCGACTCCCTTCACATAGGCCATCTGGTGGGAGTGATGATCTTGAAACACTTCCAGATGTGCGGGCACCGTCCCATCGCCCTTGTCGGCGGCGCCACGGGCATGATAGGCGACCCGAGCGGCAAGTCGCAGGAGCGCAACCTTCTGGACGAGGCGACGCTGCGCCACAATCAGGAGGCGATAAAGCGCCAGCTGTCGAAGCTGCTGGATTTCGACTCGGACGCGCCCAACGCCGCGATGATGGTCAACAACTATGACTGGATGAAGGATATGACCTTCCTCGATTTCGCCCGCAACATCGGCAAGTTGATAACCGTCAACTACATGATGGCGAAGGATTCGGTCAAGAAGCGCTTCAGCGGCGAGGGCGAGGGCATGTCGTTCACCGAGTTCACCTACCAGCTGCTTCAAGGTTATGACTTCCTGCACCTCTACCGCACGGAGAACTGCAAGGTGCAGCTGGGCGGTGCCGACCAGTGGGGCAACATCACCACGGGTACGGAGCTTATCCGCCGTGTGCTGGGCCCCGAAGTCGAGGCCTATGCCATCACCTGCCCGTTGATAACCAAGGCCGACGGTACGAAGTTCGGCAAGACGGAGAGCGGCAACGTATGGCTCGACGCGCGTTACACGTCGCCGTACAAGTTCTACCAGTTCTGGCTCAACGTGAGCGACGAGGACGCAAAACGTTACATAAAGATATTCACGCTGCTCGACCGCGCAACGATCGACGCGCTCATAGCGGAGCATGATGCCGCGCCGCATCTGCGCGTTCTGCAGCGCCGTCTGGCCGAGGAGGTGACGGTGATGATACACTCGCGCGAGGAGTACGAGAAGGCCGTCGAGGCGTCGTCGATACTCTTCGGCGGGTCGACGTCGGAGGCGCTGCGCCGTATCGACGAGCGCACGCTGCTTCAGGTGTTCGAAGGGGTGCCGCAGTTCGCGGTGGCCAAGGCGTCGCTCGGATGTTCGTTCGTGGACCTTTGCGCCGACCTTACCAAGGTGTTCCCCTCGAAGGGCGAGTGCCGCAAGATGGTGCAGGGCGGAGGCGTCTCGCTCAACAAGGAGCGCGTGACGGATGCCGCACGCACTGTTACGGCCGACGACCTTATCGCCGGCAAGTATCTTGTGGTGCAGAAGGGCAAGAAGAACTACTACCTCGTAACGGCCGAATAGTATGCTCTACGATATTCGCCTCGAGGGGATGGAGTTCCGCGCCTGCCACGGCTGCTACGATCTGGAGCAGCGTGTGGGCAACCGTTTCGTGGTCGACATGACGATTACGGTCGATCTGGGCCGCGTGGCCGAGGACGACGACGTCACGCAGGCGGTGAACTACCTCACGGTTTATGAGCTTGTGCGCGAGACGATGGCCGTGCCGCAGCGTACCATCGAGCGCGTTGCGTGCAACATCATCGGGGCCGTGCGGGGGCGTTTCCCGCAGGTCGAGGCTGTTGAATGCCGCGTGGCGAAGCTTGCCCCGCCGCTGGGCGGCAAGGTTGGGCGCGTGAGCGTGACGCTTCGCGGATAATTCGGGATGCGGCCGCCGGACATCAGGTCCGGCGGCTGTTTTTTGTTACTGCCATATTTGGTTTTTCATTCCGTACGTTGTATATTTGTTCAAGTAAGAAAAACCGGAATCATGAAACGTATATTTTTTGCGGCGGTGTTGTTTGCCGCGTGTGTGGCGTTTGTGTCGTGCAAGAAGGGATGTACGGGCGAACCCGATCCGCAGCCCGGGCAGTGGCGTGTGGCACGCATTGGCTGGATGCTGGATGGGGACAATGCTGTGGATTACTTCGACGAGGCGATCGAGAAGGATCCTGTAGTGAACGATTCGGCGGAGGAGAAGTCGCTTACGATAGAGTGGCTGGAAGGCATGAGCGGCACGTCGACGTTCGAGTGCGGCGACAGCGGGATGTTCGCCGAGGCCGCCGCTGCCGCTGCCGAGACGATAGTGCCGTCGGAGGAGTCGCTGCTCTCGGCCGAGGAGTGGCGGTATATGGCGTCGGGTATGACGGCGCCGCTGCAACTCGACAGCAGCGACCTGCCATTTACAACGCACATGAGCGACAAATATACACTTACGCCGATGACGCGCTACGAATTCGGCGGTACGGTCACTATGAAACGTCTGCGGGCGTTGTTCCGCATCGAAATGGTGGAGGAGAACACGGGCGAGGTCCGTTACATAGACGGCCGTTGGACGGGTACGTTCTTCGATTCGTTGTCGGTCGAGGTATATGTCTCGGACATAGAGTGACGTCCGGCGGCCGTTGCGTTACGGGTGCGGTATGATGCCGGGCGGCCGTCGCGCGTGATATGTAGATAATCCATCCGTTATGAAGAGCCATATTGTTTGCGCTGTTGCGCTGGCCGTGCATATGCTCCTTGCGGGGTGCGGCGCGGCATCCGATGGGAAGACCTATTATGTCGATGCGGTGAACGGCCTCGACTCGAACGACGGCCTTTCGCGCGGGCGGGCATGGCAGTCGCTCGAGCGTGTGAATGCGGCCGTATTCGGGCCGTCCGACCGAATCCTCTTCCGCGCCGGCTGCCGCTGGTCGGGACAGTTGCGCCCGCAGGGCTCGGGCGCCGAGGGGGCTCCCGTATCCATCGACAAATACGGCCGCGGGGCACTGCCCGTTATCTCGCATGAGGGACTGCCGGGTGTCGCCGTGCTGTTGCGGAATCAGGACTATTGGGAGATCCGCAACCTTGAGGTCGACGGCGGCGGGCCGCGCCCCGACGAGATGCGGGGCGGTATACACGTACAGGCCACGACGGCGGGCCGCGTGCTGAAACATATCGTCGTGAGCGGCTGCGTCGTGCGCAATACGTACGGTTCGGTCAAGCTGTACGAGAGCAGTGCCATATGGGTGGGCGTGCCGGGCTGGGACGATGAGAACGGCCTCACGACGGGTTTCGACGGCGTGCTGATCGAGAACAACCGTATATACGGGTCGGACCGCAACGGTATCCTTGTCTGGACTACGGCCGCCCCGGGCGAGCGGAGCCAGTTCCGCGAGGGCTTGATCCCGTCGCGCAATGTCGTTATCCGCGGCAACACTCTGGAGGATATAGGGGGCGACGCCATCTTGGTGCTGGGTTCGGACCGCCCGCTCATAGAGCATAACATCGTGCGCCGCTGCTGTCTGAAGACGGGCGACCCGCAATACGGCCGCGATTACAACCCTTCGTCGGCGGCGATATGGCTGCACCACTGCGAGGGCGGCATCATGCAGTACAATGCGGTTTATGACTGCAGGAAGCAGCCGTGGAACAACGACGGCATGGCGTACGACTTCGATTTCAACTGTAACGGCAACATCCTGCAATACAACATCAGCTGCAACAATGACGGCGGTTTCCTGCTTATAATGAATACGGCCACGAACAATACGGCCCGCTACAACATCAGCGAGAACGACCGCGACCATGTCCTTTTCTGTGTCGGCAGCGCGTCGGAGGGAAACAAGGTATATAACAACACCTTCTATATCGACTCGGGTGCGTCGCACATCGTACCCAACGCGACGTTCATCAACAATATCTTTATGGCGGCCGGTGATGCCACCATGTCGGTGCAGAATCCCGAACTCGGCGTCTTCGAGGCGAACTGCTACGGCGGCAGCTGGGATGTCCGGCCCAATGACCCTGCGGCCGTTACGGGGGATCCGCTCTTTGTGAAGGCGGGCGGTGCCGCCTTGGATGTGAGGAATTCGGAGGGGTATGCCTTGAGGCGCGGCTCTCCGTGTCTTGACGCGGGTATGCGGATGGAGGAGAACGGCGGGCGGGATGTTCTGGGCAGCAGCGTTCCGCAGAGCAAGGCCCCCGATCTGGGCGCCGTTCAGAGCCGTTAATGGTTGCCGTTGACATTAAAGGATAAAAAAACCGCCTTCGCCGAAGGCGGTTTTTTATCGGGTTGTCGGCGTGGAGACGCGACATTGACAAAACAAAAAAACGGGTAATGATGCCAAAAATGGTTGGTGACATATAATGTAACCGACATAATATTTGGCAGTTATAAGGATAAAACAGAGATTAGTAGAAACGGGTTTCT
>CASFQF010000107.1 GCA_949296635.1 uncultured Alistipes sp.
CACGGCCGACGACATACGCCCGGCCGCCCCCAAGCCCCAGCCCCTGCCCGGACAAACCCCGCACCCCCGAAACGAAAGACAACCCCCGAAGAGAATGGAACAGATCGCCGACAGAGTGCTGGAACTGCTGCGTTACGACGCCTCCGCGCCGCTGATATTCAACAGCGGGCTCTTCCTGTTCCTGTTCGTGGGCTTCGCCGCGGGATACGCATTGCTGCGCCGCACCACGACGCTCCGCATACTGTACGTCATACTCTTCTCGATATACTTCTACTACAAGTCGAGCGGCATATACTTCTTCCTGCTCATCTTCGCCGCCGTGAGCGACTACTGGATAGCACACGGCATAGCCGCCGCGCGCACGCGCAAGACCAAGCGGTGGCTCGTGGCGCTGAGCGTGGCGGTGAACCTCGGCATGCTCGGCTACTTCAAGTATACGAACTTCCTCATCGAGATCGCAAACGGCATCTTCGGCGCGGGGTTCCTCGACTTCCAGAACATCTTCCTGCCCGTGGGCATCTCGTTCTTCGTATTCCAGTCGATGAGCTACACGATAGACGTCTACCGCGGTGTCATACGGCCCCTCAACCGCTGGGTGGACTACATGTTCTACCTCTCGTTCTTCCCGCAGCTGGTGGCCGGCCCCATAGTCCGCGCCCGCGACTTCATACCCCAGATACGGCAGCCGCTGCGCGTCACGCGCCGCATGTTCGGTCTCGGCGTGGGGTTCATAATCATAGGCCTCATCAAGAAGGCCGTAATCTCGGACTACATATCCCTCAACTTCGTCGACCGCATCTTCGACGACCCCGCCCTCTACTCGGGCTTCGAGTGCCTCATGGGCATCTACGGCTATGCGCTGCAGATATACTGCGACTTCTCGGGCTACTCCGACATGGCCATAGGCATAGCCCTGCTGCTGGGGTTCCGCTTCCCCAAGAACTTCGACGCCCCCTACAAGTCGGCCACCATAACCGAGTTCTGGCGCCGCTGGCACATATCGCTCTCGTCGTGGCTCAGGGACTACCTCTACATATCGCTCGGCGGAAACCGCAAGGGGCGCGTACGCACCTACGCCAATCTGCTGCTGACGATGCTGCTCGGCGGCCTGTGGCACGGCGCCGCCGTGCGCTTCATACTGTGGGGCGCGCTCCACGGCGCGGCCCTCGCCCTGCACAAGATGTGGATGGCGGTGGTGCCGTGGGCCAAGGCCAAAGGCGAGGATATGAACATCGTAATGCGCCTCGCGGGTGTGCTCATAACCTTCAACCTCGTATGCTTCGGGTGGCTGCTCTTCCGCGCCGAGGACATGCAGACGGTGCATGTGATGCTCTACCAGATATTCAACAACTTCAACCCCGCACTCATACCGCAGGTGGTCGAGGGTTACAAGGCCGTCTTCGGCCTCATAGTGCTGGGTTACGCCATGCACTTCCTGCCCGAGAAGATCGACATCGACATACAGAACCGCGTGGTCAACGCCTCGTTCTGGTGGCAGGTGGCGCTTATGGCCGCCACGATATGGTGCGTCATGCAGGTCAAGTCGAGCGACATACAGCCCTTCATCTACTTCCAGTTCTGATCGCCGGCAGGCACTGCCCCCAAAGACGCACCGCACGAAAACCGCCGCCCGTTTTGAAGTCTCGGCGATTTCCCGTATTTTTATGGGGTAATTGCTAACACCTATCCGACGACAGATATGAAAAAAGACTTTGGACCGAAAAGCTGGCTCTATCCCATGCCGGTACTGATCGTGGCGGCATACGACAGGCAGGGCCGGCCCAACGCCATGAATGCGGCGTGGGGCGGCATATTCTCCGACGAGATGATCGGCATATGCCTCTCCGAAGGGCACAAGACCACGAAAAACATCCTCGCCGCGCGGGCCTTCACCGTCAGCATGGCCACAGCCGCACAGACCGCCGCATGCGACTATGTGGGCATCGTCTCGGGCAACGACGACCCCGACAAGTTCGCCAAGGCGGGGTTCCATGCCACACGTTCGGCGCATGTCGACGCCCCCATGATCGACGAGCTGCCTATGACGCTCGAGTGCGAACTCGTCAGCTACGATGCCGAGAGCTGCCACATGGTCGGCCGCATCGTGAACGTCTCGGCCGACGAGAGCATCCTCACCGATGGCAGGATCGACCTGCGCAAGCTGCGCCCCGTAACCTATGTCCCCATACGCCTCGAATATGTAGAGCTCGGGGCCGACGCAGGCAAAGCCTTCGCCTGCGGCAGGAAACTCAAATAGAGAGCGTATGAAGGCTTATACCTATGTCGCGCCGGGCCGCTTCGAGCTGCTCGACAAGCCGAAGCCCCGCCTGCAGGGGCCCCGCGACGCCATCGTGCGCATAACCCTCGGCAGCATCTGCACCAGCGACCTGCACATCAAGCACGGGAGCGTGCCCCGCGCCGTGCCGGGCATAACCGTCGGCCATGAGATGGTGGGCGTAGTCGAACAGACGGGCGGCGACGTGCACAACGTCCGCGCGGGCGACCGTGTGACGGTAAACGTCGAGACCTTCTGCGGCGAGTGTTTCTTCTGCCGCCGCGGCTACGTGAACAACTGCACCGACCCCGACGGCGGCTGGGCCCTCGGCTGCCGCATAGACGGCGGGCAGGCGGAGTATGTGCGCGTACCCTACGCC
This sequence comes from uncultured Alistipes sp., assembly GCA_949296635.1. Lineage (GTDB taxonomy): Bacteria > Bacteroidota > Bacteroidia > Bacteroidales > Rikenellaceae > Alistipes. Next base: position 2,655 of record CASFQF010000107.1, read on the forward strand.
GATCAGGGGCTGAACCGCATTCCCGACACGGTGAGCGACGAGCAGGCCCTCTTCGTGGGGGACATCCTCGCCACAGGATTCTGGGCCGCGCGTATCTCGGAGATCGGCGCCGGCGACACGGTGCTCATCATAGGCGCAGGCCCGACGGGCCTCTGCACGCTGCAGTGCGTGCTGCTGCACAACCCCGCAAGGGTGATCGTATGCGAGGCGTCGCCCCGACGGGCGCAGTTCGTACGCGAGCTCTACCCGTCCGTCGAGGTGGTCGCGCCGGAGGATTGTGCGAGGTACGTGCGTGCGACATGCGTCCGCGGCGGCGCCGACGCCGTGCTGGAGGTCGCCGGCGGGGCGGATACGTTCCGTCTGGCATGGGAGTGCGCGCGCCCCAATGCCGTGGTGACAGTGGTGGCGCTGTACGACACACCCCAGATACTGCCCCTGCCCGACATGTACGGCAAGAACCTCACTTTCAAGACAGGCGGCGTCGACGGCTGCGACTGCGCCGAGATCCTGCGCCTGATCGGGGCGGGGCGTATCGACACCACGCCGCTCATAACCCACCGCTACGCCCTCGGCGACATCGCGGAGGCATACCGTCTCTTCGAAAGCCGCGGGGATGGCGTCATCAAGGTGGCGATACGGCCCTGACCCTGCGGGCCGCACCCCGATGCGGGGCCGGCCGGCGCCCCCGCCCCCGTTGCGGGCGGACATCCCCGACAAGACAGAGCCCTGCGGCAGCTCCCGTACATTCGGGACTACTGCCGCAGGGCCTCTCATGCGTATCGGGGCCGCAGCCCCCGCCGTCCGCCGCGGTTACTTGCGCACGGCGGGGATACGGTATATGGCGAACGTCCGCGCCCCGACCTCGGCGCGCAGGGTGTTGCCCTCGGGGGCGATGGCCCCCTCCACGGGGACGATCTTCGCCGGCTCGTCGAGCGTGTTGTCGGCGTCGGGATCATCCGAATGGAATGTGATGCAGGTGCCGGCACCCAGCGAAACAGACCGCTTGAGGCCCTCGAAGACGACCTCGACCGTGCGGGCCGCATCCGACGTATTCACCACCTTGACTATGTAGCTCTGCGCCGGCTCATCCCACACGGCGCTGGCGAAGAGTCCGTTCTGGCCCTCCTGCCCGCTTACCGCACGTCCCTCCATCGTCAGCGGCACCACGTTCGTACCCCTGTTGTTGCCGTAGAGGTACTGTACGTACCAGCTGCACGAACGCACCGACCGCAGGTTGTCGAACCAGATGAGGTCGGGACGCCACTGCCACCCCTCGACATGCGCCAGCAGCGGCGCGTAGGTGGCCATGTAGACCACGTCGGCGTTGCGCTCGACACCCGTCAGGAAGGCGGCCTCGAGCAGCGCGGCATGGAAGTGGTTCCACTTCTTGCCGGCGCCGTGGCAGGCATACTCGCCGGCGAAGACCTTGGGGCCCTTGCGGTCGTAGTTGTCATAGCGGCTGCCCGAGGCGAGGAACCACCGCTCGGGACGGTAGAAGTGCTCGTCCACGAGGTCCACCCCGAGGCGCCGCATCTCGGGCCACAGGTAGTCGAAGTCGGGACCTTCGGAGTTGGGGCCCGACGAACCGATAATCTCGATCTCGGGGTGCGCCTTGCGCAGCGCCTCGACGAAGCGCTCCAGACGCTCGGGGTACTCCGGCCCCCACTGCTCGTTGCCTATGCCTATGAACTTGAGTCCGAAGGGTTCGGGATGCCCCATCTCGGCACGCAGCGCACCCCACTCGGTGTCGGTGCCGCCGTTGGCGAACTCTATGAGGTCGATGGCATCCTGTATGTAGGGGTCAAGGTCGCATACCGCCACGTGGGCTTCGGGCTTGTCGTTCTGGTACTGGCACGCAAGGCCGCAGTTGAGGATGGGCAGCGGCGCGGCCCCTATGTCCTCCGCCAGCAGGAAGAGCTCGTAGAAGCCCATGCCGTATGTCTGGAAATAGTCGGGGAAGAAACGGTGGCGGAAGGTGTAGTGCCAGCGGTTGAGGTTCAGCGGGCGGTTCTCGACGGGGCCTACCGAGTTCTTCCAGTTGTAGCGCGTCTCGAGGTTCGTGCCCTCGACGATGCAGCCGCCCGGGAAACGGAAGACGCCGGGCTTGGTGTCGGCCAGCGCCTGCACCAGATCCTTGCGCAGGCCGTTCTCACGGCCCTGCCACGTGTCGACGGGGAAGAGCGACAAATGCTCCAGATCGACCGTGCCGCCCGAGGTGAGGAAGATGCGCAGGTGGGCCTTGTCGTCGGTGCGGTAGGGCGTGAGGCGCAGCTCGTACTTCTTCCATGCCGCGTCGTCGAGCGCCAGATCCTGCGCAGCAAGCACCTGCGTCTCCTCCATCGCGTCGTTGTCGATCAGCTCGACCCTGATGCTCTGGCCCGCGCCGCGCGCCCACACCGTAAAGCGGTACTCCCTGCCCTGCTCGACACCCATGCCGAAGAATCCCTCGTTCTCGAGGCCCGTGGCCATATGGGGGTGTGCCGGAGGCGTGAGGCGAACATAGTGGGGGTTGCGGTCGAAGGGACCGTCATCCTCGACGGCGACGTTGCCGAAGGTGTCCCACCCCATAAGCCGCTGCGGGAACTCGAACGAGCGGTTCTTAACCATCTCGGCATAGAGGCCGCCGTCGGCGCCGTAGTTTATGTCCTCGAAGAAGTGTCCGTACATGGTGGGCTGTATCGCCGCACCCGCCTTGCCCGCCTCGACCACCATGCGGTCGACAGGCTGCGCGTATGCCGCCGTGGCGGCGAGCGCAAGTGCGCCCATAAATAGTGTGCGTATGTTCATATCTCTGTTTTTGGGTTGGTTTCGTCTCTCCTCTGCGGTTACGTATCAGTGCGCCTCAAGCCAGTTGCGGCCCGTGCCGGCGTCCGAGACAAGGGGCACGCGCAGCGACGCCGCACCCTCCATAGCCTCGCGCACGATCGCCGTGACGCGCTCCTGCTCCCCGCGCACCATGTCGACGATAACCTCGTCGTGCACCTGAAGGATCATGCGCGAGCGCAGGCCCTCGTCGTGCAGGCGGCGGTATATCTCGATCATCGCCAGCTTCATGATGTCGGCGGCGCTGCCCTGTATGGGGGCGTTTATGGCGTTGCGCTCGGCCACGCCCCGCGCCACGGCGTTGCGCGAGTCTATGTCGCGCAGGAAACGCCGGCGGCCGAAGACCGTCGTGACGTATCCCTTCTCGCGGGCCGAGGCCACGGCCGCATCCATATACTCCTTCACCTTGGGATACGATGCGAAGTAGCCGTCGATGATCTGCTTGGCCTCGCCGCGCGGGATGTCGAGGCGCTGGCTCAGACCGAAGGCCGAGATGCCGTATATGATGCCGAAGTTGGCGGTCTTGGCGCGGCGCCGCTCCTCGGGCGTCACCTCGTCGAGGCCCTTGTGGAAGAGGCGCGCAGCCGTGGCGGCATGGATGTCCTCGTCGCGCAGGAACGCCGCGATGAGGGCCTCGTCGCCGCTCAGGTGGGCCATAAGCCGCAGCTCAACCTGACTGTAGTCCGCCGAGAGCAGCAGACGCCCCTCGTCCGAAGGTATGAAGGCCTCGCGTATGCGCCGCCCCAGCTCCTCGCGCACGGGTATGTTCTGCAGGTTGGGGTTCGTCGACGAGAGGCGCCCCGTCGCCGTCACAGCTTGGTTGAACGACGTGTGTATGCGCCCCGTGGTGCGGTTCACCAGCTGCGGCAGCGCCTCCACGTATGTCGACAGCAGCTTCTTCACGCCGCGGTACTGAAGTATCAGGTCGACGATGCGGTGCTTGCGGGCAAAGGTCTGGAGGTACTCCTCCTCGGTGCAGAACTGGTGCGTGCGCGTCATGCGGGGCTTCTCCGCTATGCGCATCTTGGCAAAGAGCACCTCGCCTATCTGCCGCGCCGAGTTGACATTGAGCGACGGCTCGCCCGCCTCGGCGCGTATGTCGGACTCGAGCTGCCCGAGCAGGGCGTTCAGCTCCACGGCATAATCGTCCAGCAGCGCGCTGTCGATCTTCACGCCCGTAAGCTCCATCTCGGCCAGCACGTCGATCATGGGTTCCTCGATGCGCAGGTACAAGTCGTCGAGCCCCTGCGCGCACACCTCGCGCCACAGCACCTCCTTGAGCTGCAGCGTGATGTCGGCATCCTCGGCGGCGTACTCCCTGACGCTCTCGATATTGACCTGATCCATCGTCAACTGCCGCGCGCCGCGCCCGATGAGCGTCTCGATGGCGATGGGCGAATAGTTGAGATAGCGTTGTGCAAGGTAGTTCATGTTGTGGCGCGACTCCGAATCGAGCAGGTAGTGCAGGATCATGGTGTCGATCTTTCGGCCGCGCACCCCGATGCCCAGCCGCGCGAGCACCATGATGTCGAACTTGATGTTCTGGCCTATCTTCACCGTCGCCCCGTTCTCGAACAGCGGCCGCACCGTCTCGGCAAAGGCCGCCGTATTCTCGGGCGTGAAGGATATGTACCACGCCTCGTGCGGCCGTACCGCGATAGACAGCCCCACGATACGGTCGTTGAAGAGGTCGAAGCCCGTAGTCTCCGTATCGAAACATATCTCGGGTTCGCCCTGCAGCCGCCGCACGAGTTCGCGCAGCGCCCCGAGCTCGGTAACCAGACGGTAGTCGTGGGGCGTTGTGGCCGCCGTGGCGAACTCCGGCTCCCCGCCGGCCGCATCCTCCTCCGGCCGCACGTCCGGTGCGGGCGCCGCCGCCGGCACGGGCGCGTCGAACAGGTTCCCCT
>CASFQF010000108.1 GCA_949296635.1 uncultured Alistipes sp.
GTAGAAACCCGTTTCTACTAATCTCTGTTTTATCCTTATAACTGCCAAATATTATGTCGGTTACATTATATGTCACCAACCATTTTTGGCATCATTACCGCTTTTTACATTGTAAAAACAGGGTGTTATTCCGCGCCGCCGCCCAATGCGTGGTAGAGGTTGATTACGCCCTGTATCTCGTCGAAACGGTCCGATACGGCCGTGAGTTCGGCCTGAAGTAGCGTCTGCCGTGCAGTGAGCACCTCGAGATAGTTCTGCGATGAGTGCTGCATGAGCAGCTCCGAACTGCGTACGGCCGATTCCAGAGACTTTACCTGCTGCGCGTCGAGCAATTGGCGCTGTCGCGCCGTCTGCCACTGTATGAGGGCGTTGTTCACGTCGGTGCCGGCGTCGAGCAGGCTCTGGCGGAATGACAGCAGCGCCTCTTCCTGCTGGGCTTTGGCTATGCGCAGGTTGGCGATGTTCTTGCCGCGGTTGAACAACGGCTGTACGAGCGATCCTACGGCCGTGAAGAGCCACTGTCCCGGGTTGGTGATAGCGGCGCCTGCGGCGTTGGTCCATCCGGCCGAGCCGCTCAACGTGATGCTGGGGTAGAATGCCGAGCGGGCCGCGTTGGTGGCGTAGAATGCCTGTGCGAGGGCCGCCTCGCTCTGGCGTACGTCGGGACGGCGCTGTAACAGTTGCAGGGGCACTCCTGCCGTGAGCTCGTCGGGAAACTCCTGCTCGGCGATAGTCGTGCGCTCTATTTTCTGCGGGGCGATGCCCAGCAGCGCCGTAAGTGTATTCTCCATCTGGTCGATCTGCTGCCGCAGCGATGCTACCGAGGCGTCCACCGACAGCTTGCTGGCTTCGGATTGCGATACAGCGAGTTCCGTGGCATTGCCGGCAGCCTTGAGGGCCTTCATCGCACGCACATTCTCGCTCCAGTTGGCAGCCGTACGCTCGCTTATGTCGAGTTGTGCGTCGAGCATCAGCAGCGAATAGTAACTGTTGGCGATGGTGGCTATAAGCTGCGTCTGTACGGCCTGACGGTAGGCTTCGCTCTGCTCCAAGGCGGCTTTGGCTCCGCGTTTGGCATTTGTCAGCTTGCCGAATATGTCTATCTCCCAGCTTGCCGAGGCGGCTATGTCATAACTTTTGGTTGTGGCACTGCCTTCGGCATGGCGGAGCGTTCCCGACGGCTCGAACGAGATCGCGGGCAGGTATGCCAGACGCGAGGTCATGAGCGTGGCTTCGGCCTCGGTAACCTTCAGGCGGGCGATATTAAGGTCGGTGTTGTTCTGCAGCCCCGTCTCGATCAGAGCCTGCAGTTTGGGGTCGGTGAAGAGCTCACGCCACGAGAGCGAAGCGAGCGATGCGGTGTCGGCCGCAGCCGACGGCTGGCGATAGAGGCTGTCCACCACGGGCATGTCGGGCCGCTCGTAGCTTTTGTATACGGAGCAGGCGCCGAGGCATGCCCATGCCGATATGAAATATATGACTATAATCTTTTTCATGGCTGTATTTATTCGTTGTTTCTACTTGATCGGCTCTTCGTTCAACGCTTCGAGATCGCGCTCAGGCATCAGTTTCTCCTGCAGGTATTGGAATACGATGAACAGCACCGGCACGATGAACAACAGGGCTATGGTTCCGATGAGCATGCCGCCGACGGTTCCCACGCCGATCGATATGTTACCGTTGGCACCCACGCCCGTGGCGAACATCAGCGGCAGCATACCGAAGACCATCGTGAGCGAGGTCATCAGAATGGGGCGCAGACGCACCTGTGCGGCCGAGATCGCGGCCTGCGTGATGGTCATGCCGTGATGGCGGCGCTCCGAGGCATACTCGGTGAGCAGGATGGCCGTCTTGGCCAGAAGTCCGATAAGCATGAGCAGACCGATCTGCAGGTAGATATTGTTCTCCAAACCGAACATCTTGGCGAAGAGGAAACTGCCCGCCAGACCGAACGGCACCGACAGGATGACGGCGATCGGGATGAAGAGGCTCTCGTAGAGGGCGCAGAGGATAAGGTAAATGAATACGATGCAGATGATGAAGATTATGGTCGTCGAGCTGCCGGTAGAGGCCTCCTCACGCGACATGCCGCCGAACTCGAATCCGTAACCTGCGGGGAGCGTCTCCGCCGCAACCTCGCGCACGGCCTGTATGGCCTGTCCCGAACTGTACCCGTTGGCGGGTGTGCCGTTCACCGATATGGCCGAGAAGAGGTTGAAACGCGACAGCGTCTCCGCGCCGTACACACGTGTCAGCGTAAGGTATTGGCTTACGGGCGACATCTCGCCCGACGAGTTGCGCACGAACATGTTCTTGAGCGACTCGGTGTCGAGACGGTATTCGGGCGACGCCTGTACCATGACGCGGTAGAGCTTCGAAAAACGGTTCATGTTCGAGGCGTAGGTTCCGCCGATGTATCCCGACAGCACGTTGAGCACATCTGTGGGGGATACGCCGTTACGCTTGCAGAGCGCTGCGTCCACGTCGATCAGATATTGCGGGAACTTGGTATCGAACGACGTCGTGGCACGTTCGATCTCGGGCCGTGCGTTGAGTTTCTCGATCATGTTGCGGGTTACGGTCAGAAGGTCCTCGATCGTGCCTCCCTTCTGGTCTTGCACGTAAAGCTCGAAACCGCTGCTGACACCGTATCCCGGGATCATCGGCTGGGCGAAGGCCATGATGTCGGCCGACGTAATGTCCGCCGTGCGGCGGTATACCTCCGAGATTACCGAGTTGATGTCATCGCCTTTCTCGGTGCGCTCATCCCACTGCTTGAGGCGCAGGATGAACATACCGTTAGACGATCCCTGACCGCTGATCATGCCGTTACCCGTAATCTTCGAGTACATGCGTATTTGCGGGATGGTTTTTATGCGGGCGTCGATCTCGTCCATTACCTTGCGGGTCTGCTCAATGCTGTTGCCCGGCGACGTACGCACGTCGACGAAGATGGTACCCATATCCTCCTGCGGCACCAGACCCGTTTTGGTGGTGCTCATCAGGTAGTAGAGACCTCCGCATGCCACAACGAGCAGGATTGCGGCAAGCCATTTGTTCTTGAGCATGAACATAACGCCGCCCTTGTATTTCATCACGAGGCGGTGGAATGCCGAATCGAAGGCTATGTGGAAGCGCGACGAGAAACTCAGCTTTTCATTCTTCGAGGCGTCGGCGTGGGGTGTCATTATCAGGGCGCAGAGGGCGGGGCAGAGGGTCATGGCGCTGACGAGCGAGATACCCACCGCCACGGCCATCGTAAGTCCGAACTGCGTGTAGAATGTACCCGTAGTGCCGCCCATGAAGCTCACGGGGATGAACACCGCCATGAAGACGAACGTAGTGGTCACAAGCGCCGAGGTGATGTTGCCCATGGCGTCGACGGTGGCCTTGTACGGCGACTTGTATCCTTCGTCGAACTTGGCCTGCACGGCCTCCACCACCACTATGGCGTCGTCGACGACCGTACCGATCACGAGCACGAGGGCGAACAGCGTAAGCATGTTCAGGCTGAATCCCGCGGCTATGAGGAATGCGAAGGTACCCACCAGCGATACGATGATCGAGAGGGCCGGTATGAAGGTCGAACGCATGCTCTGCAGGAAGACGTATACCACCAGAATCACGAGGATAATGGCCTCGATGAGGGTCTTGACCACATTCTTGATCGAGGCGTCGAGAAAGTCCTTCGAACTCATCAGGTCGGCGATCTCCATGCCCTTGGGCAGGTTCTTGGTTATTTCGGCCACCTCCTTGTCGATCTGTTCGATGATTTCGTTGGCGTTGGAGCCCGAGGTCTGTGCGATCATACAGTTCGATCCCGGGTGCCCGTTCACCTCGCCGATGTACGTATATGTACGCGAGCCGAGCTCGATGGTGGCAATATCCTTGAGGCGCAGCACCTCGCCATCTGGCAGCGAGCGTACGACCATATTCTCGTAGTCCTCCTCGAACTCGTAGCGGCCGCGATACTTGAGCACGTATTGGAACGTGTTTTCCGATTCGGCGCCGAGGGTGCCGGTCGCAGCCTCGAGGTTCTGTTCGTCGAGTACGGTGGTTATGTCCGATGGGATAAGGCCGTATTGGGCCATCTTATTGGGGTCGAGCCATATTCGCAGCGAATAGTCCGATCCCATGACGTTCACCTCACCTACGCCGGCGATACGTGCCAGACGAGGTTCGATGTTGATTTTCAAGTAGTTGTTAAGGAAGCTCTCGTCGAACGAATCGTCAGGGCTGTATAGTGCCAGAGCCTTGATGTTACTTGTCTGGCGTTTGCGCACGGTGATACCGCTGCGGGTAACCTCGGCGGGCATGAGGCCCTGAGCCGTGGCTATACGGTTTTGGACGTTGATCGTCGCCATATCGGGGTCGGTACCCTGACGGAAGTAGATGGTGATACGCGCCGAACCGGTATTTGTGGCCGACGAGGTCATATACATCATGTTCTCCACGCCGTTCAGTGCCTCCTCCAAGGGTACGACTACACTCTTCAGCACGGTTTCTGCATTGGCACCGGTGTATGAGGCAGATACGCTGACGGTAGGGGGCGCGATTTCGGGGAACTGTTCCACTGGGAGCTGTGACAGACCGATAAGTCCCAGAATAAGTATGACAACGGATATAACTCCGGCCAATATCGGTCGATCGATGAATAACTTGATCTTCATGGCGCGGATTATTTATTGGTCTTTACCTCGATTCCGTCGGTCAGAAGACCTGCGCCTTCGGCTATGATCTCATCGCCCTCCGAGAGGCCCGATTCGACGATATATTCGGTTCCGTTGTCGAGTTTGTATACGGTAATTGGGGCGGATTGCGTCTTGCCGTCCACGACCTTGTAGACGAAGATGCGGTTTTGCAACTCGTAGGTCGCGGTTTTGGGGATTATGATGCATCCCTTGCGGGTTGTGGGGATCATCACTTGTCCGCTGCCGCCGTTGTGCAGCAGCCCCTCGGGATTGGGGAACGATGCGCGCAGGCGCAGCTTGCCGGTGCTCTCTTCCACCGTGCCGCTGATGGCATCAATACGTCCCGTATGAGGATAGGCCGCGCCGTTGATCATCTTGAGGCTGACGTCGGGCATCTGCTCAATGGCGGCCTCTATGGAGCCGTACTGCTGTATGAGGTCGAGGATCTCGATCTCCGAGAGCGATACGTATGCATGTATCCGCTGGGTGTCGGCCACCGTTACCAGCGGGCTGGCTATGCTGCTGTTGACGAGTGCGCCGACACGGTACTGTATCATGCTGGCCACGCCGTCGACGGGGCTCTTGACCTCGGTGTACGACAGGTCGTTGCGTGCGTTTATCTCCTGCGCCTCGGCCTGTGCGAGGGCGGCTTCGGCTGCGGCGAGCGCATTGCGTGCCGACTGCAGGTCGAAATCCGACACGATGTTTTCCTTGTAGAGCTGCTCCTTGCTCTCGGCCGTCAGCTTGGCTGTAGCCAGCTGCGCTTCTGCGCTCTTGACATTGGCAATGGCGGTCTCGAGCGCCGCCTTATATGGCACCTGATCGATAACGAATAGTATCTGTCCTTTACGTACGGCGTCACCCTCGTTGATGCGGATCTCGGTGATCAGACCGCTTACCTGCGGGCGGATCTCAACATATTGGCTGCCGCGCAGTTTGGCCGTATACTCTGTGTTGAGCGTGCGGTCGCTCGATGAGACAACGAGCGTCTTGTACTCGGTCCCGGCCTGTTCGGCCTGTTGATTCCCGCAGGCCGAAAACAACAACAGGCCAGCGAGAAATAAGAAAGATTTTTTCATTACGATACGTATTATTTTTGACATTTATAGATTCCCCTCTTTCAAGTTTCAACGTACAAAATTAATATTTCTTATTAATAAACGCAAATGTGTCGACGGACGGATGAAATGTGGTGTCGAACGTCACGGCCGTGATTGGAAATTTGCATGCAAAAGATTAACTTTGCCATGCCGTCCGTTGTTCCGACGCATCGGCGGCGCCCGTCGGGCGGACCGGACAATATGCCGTATATCGTGAGGCGTGCGTATGCCCGAAATGCGGAACGGGCCCGGCGTATGCCAAATCCCGCAAGCTATGAGATCGACCAAAATAGCCGTTTGTATCGACCTGCTTTTCTGTCTGGTCATATTGCCGTTCATCATCATGATGATGCCGGTGGATAAGTGGTATGTGCACAATACGTGGTTCCTGATCACCTTCGTATCGTATCTCTACCTGCTTTACTTCATATATCGCAAATCGAATATCCCGTCGCTGGTCATGCGGCGCAGGTACGGCTCCGTAGCCCTGATAATAGCGGCGATGGTGCTGCTGACGGTACTCGTGGGGGATTTCCCGCAGTCCGAGGACATCAACCGTACTTCGGTTCTCGATCTGGCGGTACGCCAGCGCATACGCCGGCAGACGGTGTGGTTCTTTTTCCTGATCGTTACGGGCTTCAGCCTCTCGATCGAGTTGACGATCGAGCTTTTCAGGCAGATAATCTCCAAGCAGGAGATCGAGGCGGAGAAGAACAAGGCCGAGCTAGCGCTTTACAAGGCGCAGATCAACCCTCATTTTCTGTTCAACACCCTGAACGCTCTCTACGGTCTGGTCATAACGAAGTCGGAAAAGACCGAATCGGCGTTCATGAAGTTCTCGAACATATTGCGCTACATGTACGCCCATACCGATTCGCTGACCATACCCGTCAGCAGCGAGATCGATTATATACGACAATATGTCGACCTGCAGTCGCTGCGGTTGAACCACCATACGCAGGTCGAGTTCGAGGTGCATGCCGAAGAGCGCGATGTGCAGATCCCGCCGATGATACTCATCACCTTTGTCGAAAACGCCTTCAAGTACGGCACTTCGTCGGACGAGGATTGCCTCATCACGATACGCATCGCCGTCAGGGAGGGTACGCTGCGTTTCATGACCGAGAATGATGTGATGAAGACCCCGCCGCAGAACGAGCCGGCCATAGGCATAGAGAACTGCCGCAAGCGTCTCGAGATGCTCTATCCCGGCCGTTTCTCGCTCGAAATAACGGAACGCGGCCATAAATTCAGAACATGCCTTACAATCCGATTGCGATGAAGAAGATCTCGTGCATAGCCGTCGACGACGAGCCGTTGGCGTTGCTGGTCATAAGCCGTTTCTGCGAGCGCAGGGGCGACATCGATCTCGCGACGTTCAGCGAGCCGCGCATAGGTCTGGAGGAGATCATGCGCCGCAAGCCCGACCTCGTATTGCTCGACATAGAGATGAACAGTATCAGCGGTTTGGATATGGCCGGTTCGCTGCCGCGCGAGTGCTGCTTTATCTTCACCACCGCGCATGCGCAGTATGCCATCAACGGCTACGAGGTAGACGCCACCGACTTTATC
>CASFQF010000109.1 GCA_949296635.1 uncultured Alistipes sp.
CCGTTGAAGACATCCGTATCGTCGAACGTATCCTCCGCACCCAACAGCCCCGAGAAATCCACAACGCCCTCCACGACGCCCGTCGATGGCTCGATTATAATCACATAGTCGGTCGTATAGACGTTGGCCCAGATCTTGCCGTCGATCCACTCCAGCTCGTTCAGGTAGTTGACCGGTTCGCCGCGCAGCGTCACCGTCACGCTCCCCTCGCGGCGGAACCCGTCGGGGTCGATGCGGTAGATCTGCGCCGTGCCGTTCGACATGTATAGTTTCTCGCCGTCCGTGGTAAGGCCCCACCCCTCGCCCGGGTAGTGCACGTCTTCGATAAGTTTCCCCTGAAGGTCGTATATGTGCACCGTGTTGTTGGTCCACGTAAGCTGGTAGATCCTGTCGCCGAGCACCGTGATGCCCTCGCCGAACTCGCGGCGCGGCAGCCGCACCACCACATCGGCCTTTCCGCTCTCGAGGTCCACCTTCTGCAGGACCGACTCGCCCCACTCGCCCGTGCCTTCCCACAGCACGCCGTCGACATATTGCAGCCCCTGCGTGTAGCTCGTACGCAGGTGGGGGTATACCGCCTTTACACTATAACCGTACATTACGGGCTCCACGGGCTTCACCGCCGCCGCGCTGCGGGCCGCCGGACGCGAACCGCACGAAGCAACACCCGCGCACATCATAAGAGCCGCAACAAAGATTTTCATCATCATCTTGCATTTGGGCGAAAACGCCATTCTCTCTTTTTGACAAAGATACAAAAAAAACACAAACCGCGCCACCCCGCGCAAACGACGGCGGCCCTCCCGAGGGAAGGGCCGCCATGCGATCGCCGCACGGACCGTTTATGCTACGGCGCTGGCGATAAGGAACGTCGCCGCAACGGTAAGGATGGCGTACAACTCGGGGTATGCCGCCAGAATGAGCGTCTTACCCATCACGTCGTGGCCGTTGCCGATGGCGGTGATACCGTTGGCGCACACCTTGCCCTGATAGATGGCCGCGGCCAGATTCACGATACCCACCAGAATGCCTATGCCGAGGACGGCCGCACCCTGAAGCATCGTGATCTCGGGGGTGATGATGTTGTAGATGCTCGTCACCATGAAGAAACATACGAAGCCGTAGAGGCCCTGCGAACCCGGCAGTGCCGAGAGGGCCATATAGCTACCGAATGCGCCGCTGTTCTTCTTCATGGCGCCTACTGCCGCCTGACCGCAGATCGAAGTGCCCACGGCCGAAGCGATACCTGCAAGACCCACCATGAGAGCTACGCCCACGTAGGCCATTACCAATGCTGTTGAATTTTCCATAATAGTGTTTGTGTGTTATTGAATTTTACATTTTGTTTACTTACTTGTCCTCGTTCCGCAGCGGTTCGAACGCGCGCGTGGCCATTTCGAAGCCTGCGTTCTTGTAGAACTCCACGAAGGTGAGTCGCATGGGGTGCACCAGCGACGATATGGTCGACATGAAGAGGTTGATGCCGTGCCCGATCAGCAGTATGATCGAGGCGCCGACCACCTGAAGCGCCACAGCCCACCACGGTGAGGCCGACAGGTCGCCGTCGAGCCCCGTGATACCCAGCGCCAGAGAGTTGAACACCAGTGCCAGCACGCCGCCCGAGAGGCCGATTGCGAAGAGACGTATGTAACTCAGCACGTCGCTCAACAGCCCCGTGACATTGTTATATGTGTTCCACAGGCCCGAACCGAAGTTCACGAATATGTTTTTGCCCGGCGAGTTGAAGAACAACATCAGCACCAAGCCCAGACCCGCCACGGCAAGGAATGCCGGCGAACCCATCGTGAAGCCCGGGATAACCCACGCCTCGTTGAGCATAGGCAGTCCCGCGGCCAGACAGCACGAGAGGATCAGCAGGAACCACCCGAGAGTGCCAAGCGCATGCCGCAGGCCGAAGATGTGCGTCGTCATGCAGATGTTTATCAACAGGCCCAGCATTATCTGCACCACGCCCAACGCCAGCGCTATGGAGAAGAAGTCCTGCTGGAAGTTGAGGAAGTGGAAGCCCTCGAACAGCGGTACCTTCGAGATCGAGAGGCCGAAGAACGAGTTGGAGTAGAATCCGAACAGCACCGTCGCGCCGCCGCAGATTATCGTCAGCCATGCCGCACGGTGGAGGCTTGCGCCGCCCTTTTTGAGCAGCAGCAGTCCCGCCAGCAGCAGGATGAGTCCGTAGCCTGCATCGTTGAGGCAGATGGCGAAAAAGAGCATATAGAACGGAGCGAAGAAGGGCGTCAGGTCCAGCGTGCCGTACTTGGGCAGCGCATAGAGCGAGCCGATAAGCTCGAACACGCGCGCGAAGCGGTTGTTCTTCAGCTTCACGGGGGTGTCGTCCTCGGGCGCGGGGTCCTCCTTGATATACACCACATTGGGATACTCCTCCAGCAGTGCGTCCAGCTTCTGAGAGGTCTCCTTCTCGGCCCACCCCTCCATGACGATGAGCGAGCCGTCGGCGGCCTCCGCAGCCGTACCCCGTATCTTCACGTTCTGCATGCGCACGGTGAGGTCGCGCAGTTTGGCGCGTATGGCGTCCACACTCGCGGCACAGCGCGAGAAGACGCTGTCCAGCTCCGCGATCGAGGCCTGCGCCTTCGCCGCCTCGGCGCGCGCCGCGCGGTAGTCCATAGCCGGAGCCTTTATCTCCTGAGCGTCTATCGAGACCTCCTCGTCGGGCGCCGCCGCCACGACAAAGTATACGGTCGAGGCCGTACGGCTGATCTCCGCCACGGTGTAGCGTTCGCCCCACTCAGCCTCCGAAGCGTCGAAGGTCGAGGGCTGCGCCGTAAAGTAACGCAGCACGATGCCCGCACGCGAGAGCAAGGCGCCGTTCTCTACCGAAAACTCTCCCCACGGCTCGATCTCGTCGGCCATCTTCACAAAACGCGCCGCATCGGCCGCAAGTGCGGCCTTGCGCTGCTGCGCCTCCGTATAGGCGGCAAAGGCCTCGTCCCCGCCGGCATACGGCGCCGCATCCTTGCGCATGGACTCCGAACGGCCGAAGGCTTCGAGCCACGCCACAGCCTTGCGGCAGCTCTCGATGTCCGTCAGCAGCTGCCGGTCCTGTTCCGTCGGCTCCCAGCCCGTGGCCGTGATGTCCACGAGCCCCGTCTCGCGCAGACGGGCCAAAAAGTCGTCGCTCTGCTCGGCGAACAGCACGAAATCGTATCGCGACATCTTTACTATCATAGCATAGACCCCTCCGCAGCCTGTTGTTGACGGTTTTTCACAATTTTCTGAGCCGATTTCGAGAGGTTCTCCTCGTCCTCCATGAATCGCTTGATCTTACGTATGGCATCCTCGTAACCCGGGATCTGCACCTTTTCGTAGAGGTTCACCTTCTGCGTGGTCTTGCGGCGCGAGTAGTCCAGAAGCTCCATCTTGCGGTTGTACACCTCGCACTCGATACCCAGACGTGCGACACGTTTCAGAAGATCGATGCCGTCGGCATACCACGCCGGCGAAGAGAAGAGGTCGTAGGCCTTCTCCTCGAAGACCACATCCTCCAATACGGGAGTGCGCACGCCGGCAATCTTCTGCGTCGCCAGCCTCACATCGGCCACGCGCAGCAGGCTACAATCAAATTCGCCCCACAGCGCCGACATGTAGTCGTACTCCGCCGTCAGCGCATCGAGGCGGCGGCGGTAGTCCCGTGCCGTGTCGCGCGCCTTCTTCACTTCGGAGCGCAGCGCCGACTCCTTGCTCTTGATGGTAGGGAGCGCCGTCTGCCGCATCTTGAGCTGTTTGTTCAGCTCGCCCAGCGAAGTCTTGTTATACTGAAATTTGATTGCCATAACACGTTACGCTTTCCAATACTTTGCGATAAGGTCGGCCTTGATGGACACCTCCTCCTTCGAGAAATACTCGGCAAACAGCCGCCATGCCGTGTCGAGCATGCTCTCAATCTCTATGTTCACGTCGATCGAGAGCAGCTTCTCCGAGTAGTCGTGCGCGAACTTCAGCGCGCGCTCGTCGTAGTCCGACAGGTCGAAACCGTTCTCGAGCTTGGTCTTGGCATTGGCCGCATCGGCATAGAGGCGCACGCAGGCGTTCATCACCTGTGCGTGGTCCTCGCGCGTCTTCTTGCCTATGACGAGCTGCTTGAGTCGCGACAGCGAGCGGAACGGGTCGACGATAACCTTTCCCGTATCCGAGTCGTTGCGCAGGAAGAGCTGTCCCTCGGTGATGTAACCCGTGTTGTCGGGCACGGCGTGCGTGATGTCGCCGCCCGAGAGGGTCGTCACGGCGATGATGGTGATCGAACCGCCGTTGGGCAGCTGCACCGCCTTCTCGTATATCTTCGCAAGGTCCGAATAGAGAGAACCCGGCATAGAGTCCTTCGACGGGATCTGGTCCATACGGTTCGACACGATGGCCAGCGCATCGGCGTAGAGCGTCATGTCGGTGAGCAGCACCAGAACCTTCTCGCCCTTGTCCACGGCGAAATACTCGGCCGCCGTCAGCGCCATGTCCGGCACGAGCAGCCGCTCCACGGGCGGGTTGTCCGTAGTATTTACGAACGAAACGATGCGGTCCAGCGCACCGGCGTTCTCGAACACCTGCTTGAAGTAGAGGAAGTCGTCGTTCGTCAGTCCCATGCCGCCCAGAATGATCTTGTCGGCCTTGGCGCGCAGCGCCACGTTGGCCATGACGGCATTATACGGCTGGTCGGGGTCGGCGAAGAAGGGGATCTTCTGTCCCGACACGATGGTGTTGTTGAGGTCGATGCCGGCGATACCCGTAGCGATCAGCTCCGACGGCTGCTTGCGCTTGAAGGGGTTGACCGTGGGGCCGCCGATCTCGCGCTCCTCGCCCTCGATGGGCTCGCCCCCCTCCAGAGGCTCGCCGTAGGCGTTGAAGAAACGCCCCGCCAGAGCGTCCGAGACGCGCAGTTTGGGCGAACTGCCGTGGAAGACCACCTCCGAATCGGTAGCCAGACCCTCCGTGCCGGCGAACACCTGCAACGTGACATTGTCGCCCATGATCTTCACCACCTGCGCCAGCTTGCCGCCGACGGTGGCCAGCTCGTCATTGCCCACGCCCGTGGCGCGCAGCGTGATGGTGGCCTTGGTGATATTGTCTATCTTGGTATATACTTTCTGAAATGCTCGTGTTGTCATAGCTGCCCTTATTTTAAGAGTTTTCCGTTAACGTACTCCTCGACCTGACGCTTGTAGTCGAGGAACTTTTCGCTCTGCCACTCCGAATAGTTCATCTGGCGGAAGAGGTTGATAAGGCCCTTGAAATACTGCGAGCAGGCCTCGAAATCCTGAAAATCGAAATCCTTGCGGCAGATGTCGAGCACCATCTCGTACATCATCTTCTGACGCTCGATCGGGCAGTTGGCATCTATGTCGTCGAAGGCGTCCTGCTGCAGGATCAC
This sequence comes from uncultured Alistipes sp., assembly GCA_949296635.1. GTDB lineage: Bacteria > Bacteroidota > Bacteroidia > Bacteroidales > Rikenellaceae > Alistipes. Next base: position 5,402 of record CASFQF010000109.1, read on the forward strand.
GAAGTCCAGAAGCTCGCTCTTCCAGAAACGCTCGTGGTACGATACGGGCACGCCGTCGTCGCCGAGGATGTTGATCTGGTCATTGGCCTCCTTGCCGCGCTGCACGATGGTCTTGCCCTCGTACACCATGTCCACCCAGCTCTTGCCGATGTGGCCGTCGAGATACTCCCGCACCTCGGGATACTCGAGGTACTTCGAATACGACTCCAGCGGGTCGATGGCGGGATAGCGCTTCGAGTCGGCGCGGCCCTGCGACAGGGCGTAGAAACAGCGTGCCGCCTTCTTCGTCGACTCGGTCACGGGCTCCTTGAGGTTACCGCCCGCGGGCGATACCGTACCGAGGAATGTCACCGAACCCGTCTCTCCGTTGTTGAGCTTCACAAGGCCGGCGCGGGCGTAGAAGTTCGAGATGATGGCCGAGAGGTCCATCGGGAAGGCGTCCTGTCCGGGCAGCTCCTCCAGACGGTTCGAGATCTCACGCAGAGCCTGTGCCCAGCGCGACGTCGAGTCGGCCATAACCAGCACCTTCAATCCCATCGAACGGTAATACTCGCCGATGGTCATACCCGTATATACCGATGCCTCACGCGCCGCAACGGGCATGTTCGACGTGTTGCAGATGATGATCGTACGCTCCATGAGCTTGTGTCCCGTACGGGGGTCTACCAGCTCGGGGAACTCGGCGAAGATCTCCACCACCTCGTTGGCACGCTCGCCGCACGCCACCATGATGATGACGTCGGCATCGGCCTGCTTCGATATGGCGTGCTGCAACACCGTCTTGCCGGCGCCGAAGGGTCCCGGGATGAAGCCCGTACCGCCCTCGGCCATGGGGTTGAAGGTGTCGATGGCACGCACGCCCGTCTCCATCACGCGCGACGGACGCGGCTTCTCGGCATAGCAGCGGATAGCCTGCTTGACGGGCCACTTCTGCACCATAGTTATATTGTAGTCGTTGCCGTCGGCATCCGTGACCACGGCCACCGTATCAGTGACCTTGTACTCGCCCGCCTCAGCGACACTCTTTACCGTATAGCTGCCCTGCATGACGAAGGGCACCATGATCTTGTGGTCGATCCACTGCTCCTTGACGCGGCCCAGCCACGCTCCGGCCGTCACCTTGTCCCCGGCCTTGGCTATGGGCGAGAACTCCCACTTGCGCTCGAAATCGACGGGGTCGGTGATCGAGCCGCGCGAGATGAAGAGCCCGTCCATCTTCTCCAGATCGTTCTGCAGACCGTCGTAGTTGCGCGACAGCAGGCCCGGCGCCAGCGTCGCCTCGAGCATGTGGCCCATGAACTCAACCTTGTCGCCGATCTTCAGGCCGCGGGTGCTGTCGTACACCTGTACGTAGGCGTCGTCGCCTATGACCTTGATGACCTCGGCCATCATACGGGTCTCGCCGCAGTATACGTAGCATATCTCGTTCTGCCCCACCGCGCCGTCGGCCTTAACGATCACGATGTTGGAGATGATTCCGTTTACATGTCCCAATGTTTTCATCTATATCTCTTTTATTGTTTATTTATCAAATCCTTGCCGTCGAGTTCGGCCATCAGGCGCTCGAATATCTCACGGCCCCGTTTGGGATCGAGCACGCTCCAGCGCGCCACGATGTTGATCTTCACCAGATACGACAGCACGGCGCCTATGTTGTAATAGTCGAAGGCGGCCAGCTCGCCCGCCATATCCCAGCGCACCATGTCTATCTTGCGCTCCTTTTCGAGCATGTTGGCCTCGTCGTTGACGGCCGCAACCACGGCGTCGACATATGGCAGCTCACCGCGCAGTCCGAAGTCGGCAGACGACGAACGCTGCAGCTGCTCGGCCACATCGCCGCCGCCCACCGTGACGCTGTCGACGGGGCGCTGTGCGGCGCGCGCCG
>CASFQF010000110.1 GCA_949296635.1 uncultured Alistipes sp.
CGAGGGCCGCGAGCAGCGGCAGCGTCCACTGCGCCACCACGATGGCCATGGATACGGTGCGGAACTTGTTGTAGCCCGGCAGGCAGCGCATGAGCAGTTCGGTGAACCACATCATGTTGCCGCCCCATGCCATGAATAGCGTTAGGAGCGTTGCGGCGGCGATCCACCACCGCTGCCGGTCGGGCAGCAGGAACAGGGCCGTGAGGGCGAGGAATATGACCGCAGCGCCGAGGTATGTGGGGCCGGCCGTATATGGCTGGTCGCCCCAGTAGCGGGGCATGTATTGTGCCGCCTGTTCCATGCCGTAGGGGCGCAGGGCGTCTGCTACGGGGCCGTCGGCGGCGAAGGTGTCGTCAGAGGCGCCTCCCATGAGGTCGGGCACGAGGGTGTTGAGCGTCTCGGTCTTGCCGTAACTCCACGCCGTGGCGTACTGCAGGTCGAGGCCCGCGTCGCCGTGGTCGCCTTCGGCCACGAGTTCCGAGCCGCCGCGCGTGGTCTCCTTCGTATGCTGCCACGTATACCACAGGGGTGCGAAATTCGACCCTACGGCCGCTATGCCCGCCACGATGAGCAGCGCCGTACGGCGGGCGAAGTCGCGGCCGCGCTTCGAGCGCAGGGCTGCGATACCCTCGCTTATCCAGAGGGCGGCCATTGCCAGCATGAAGTAGTATGTTATCTGCGGGTGGTTGGCGCCGATCTCGAGCGAGGTGAAGAGGGCCGTGAGGGCGGCGCCGGCCCACATGTTGCGCCGCAGGGTGTAATATACGCCCGCCATCATGAGCGGGGCGTAGACCAACGCCCACATTTTGGTTATGTGTCCGGCGCCGATGATGAGCATGAAGTATGTCGAGAAGCCGTATGCGAGGGCGGCTATGAGGCCCACCCACGGCGAGAGTCCGAAGAGCAGCATCGCAACCCACATGGCCGTCATCGCGAAGAAGAGGAACGAGGCGGGCGTGTCGACTATCTTGACGATCTTTCCAATGGTCCCCTTTACGGCCTGTGCGGGGTATTTTACGTTTATGAGGAATGCGGGCATGCCGCCGAACATGCGGCCGGTCCATTGGGCGTCCTCGCCCGTGGCCTCGCGGTTGTCGAGTATATCCTTGCACATGCCCTCGTACTGCTGTACGTCGTGCTGCAGGAGGGTCTCTCCGCTGAACTGCGGGGCGAAGTACAATGCCGCTGTGAGGAAGAAGAGTGCTATGGCGGCGGCGACGCCGGCAGCCTTCCTGTATGATCGGGTGTCGATATTCATAAAGTGGAATATTAATCGGGTCAAAGTTACGAAAAACATTCCTTTTGCGGTGTTCGATTGCGAAATTTTACTATATTTGCAAAACCAACAACATGTGCTAAAAAGCCTGCTATGATAAGTCTTGATGCGATTCGCGCTCCGATAGCCTCGGATTTGGAGGCGTTTGAAGAGTTCGTAAAGAGCCGTTTCAGCTCGGAGGGCAAATTGATGTCGGAGATGCTGGCGCATACGCTCTCGTCACGGGGCAAGGGTCTGCGCCCCATTGTCGTCATGCTCACGTCGGCGCTCACGTCGGCGGCGAACAACCGTACGTGGGTGGCGGGCGAGCGCAACTGTTCGATGCGCACCTATCTGGCGGCCATGATGGTGGAGATGCTGCATACGGCGTCGCTGGTGCACGATGACGTGATAGACCAAGCCGATACGCGCCGCGGGCGCCCCTCGGCCAACGCCCTGTGGCAGTCGCGCAACGCCGTGGTGCTGGGGGACTACATTCTGGCACGGACGATGGCCTCGGGCATGGAGAGCGCACAGTACGATCTGGTGTCGCACATAATAGGGTCTGTGGCCACGCTCTGCGAGGGCGAGGTGCTGCAGAGCCAGCATTCGCGCGATATGGATACCACGCGGCAGGATTATCTCGAGATCATATACAAGAAGACGGCGAGCCTCATCAGCGTGAGCGCCTCTGCCGGCGCCGTGTCGGTCATAGCGCCGCGCGGCGACGTGGAGCAGATGCGCCGCTTCGGCGAGGCGCTGGGTATGGCTTTCCAGATACAGGACGATATTCTCGACTACAGCCGCTCGGCACATACGGGCAAGCCCGCCAACAATGACCTGCGCGAGCGCAAGATCACGCTGCCGCTGATCGAGGTGCTGGAGCGGTGTACTCCCGTGGAGCGTGTGCAGCTGCTCGACCGCCTGTCGCAATGCGGCACCGACCCTGCGGCCGTGGATTACATCCAAGGCGTTGTGGAGAACTCGGGCGGCCTTGTGCTGGCTGCGCGCACGATGCAGACATATATCGAACGTGCCGTGCAGATAGTTTCACGCTACGGCGACTCTCCCTACCGGACGGCTCTGGTGAACCTGTGTGCCTATGTCGCGGAACGCGACCGCTGACGCTTTGAATAATGTAAACGAAAACCAAATATTCATTAACCAATCTAAAATTAAAGTCAAGAAAATGGAAGCAAAACAGCAAAAAAGCAATGTTTTAGCCATTGCGGTGATGTTCCTGCTCTTCTTCATGATCGCATTCGTGACCAATTTCGCGGGTTCGATGGGCGTTATCGTGAAGAACCAGTTCGGTGCGTCGAATGCCATGGCACAGTTGGGAACTCTGGCCAACTTCATCGCCTACGCTTGCATGGGTATCCCTGCAGGCATCATCCTCAAGCGCAAGGGTTACAAGTTCACGTCGCTGGCCGCCGCCACGGTGGGTTTCATCGGCGTGGGCATCCAGTTCCTTTCGGGATATGCCGGATCGTTCGGCGTATATGTACTCGGAGCTTTCGTGGCCGGATTCTCTATGTGTATGTTGAACATCGTGGTAAACCCCATGCTCAACACTCTTGGTGGCGGCGGTAACCGCGGTAACCAGCTCATTCAGTTCGGCGGTTCGTGCAACTCGATAGGCGGTACGATAGCCCCCATCCTGCTGGGTTATCTTATCGGCGGTTCGATGGAGACGGCCAGCGTGAGCGATGCGGCTCCCGCGATGATCGCGGCCATGGCTATCTTCGCTCTGGCGTTCATTATCATCTCGCTGTCTAATATCCCCGAACCCCATATGGAGACTCCCGCGGAGAAGGCTGCCCGCAAGAGCGGCAGCGCTCCCAAGGATCCCCACGGCCCGATGTCGTTCCGTCACTTCGTACTGGGGGCTATGGCCATATTCTTCTATGTAGGCGTTGAGGTGGGCATTCCCAACACGGCCAACCTCTATATGTCGAGCCTGCCGAGTGTAGGTCCGGCGATTGCCGGCACGCTCGTCGGTTTCTATTGGTTCCTGATGATGTGCGGCCGTCTTATCGGCGGCGTCGTGGGGGGCAAGGTGCCGAGCAAGGTGATGCTGGCGACGGTATGCACCGTGGCGCTGATATTCGTGTTATGCATCATGTTCATCCCCGAGAGTGTTACCGTTAGTGTTCCCATCGCCGACGCGCAGGTGCCCTTGAGCATGGTATTCATGTTCCTCTGCGGTCTGTGCACCTCTGTTATGTGGGGTTCGATATACAACCTCGCGGCCGAGGGCCTTGGCAAGTACACCCCTGCGGCTTCGGGTATCTTCATGGCTTTGGTTTGCGGTGGCGGCGTGCTTCCCTTCATTCAGGGTTGGGCTGCCGATGCCGTAGGCTTCATTCAGAGCTATTGGGTGATTGTCGTAGGTATCCTCTTCATGCTCTTCTACGCTTTGGTGGGCTCGAAGAACGTCAACAAGGACATTCCCGTGGAGTAATCCGCGCGATGCGATACGAGGCGGCCTTCCCGATGGCGGGAAGGCCGCTTTTTCATGCCGGAGGCTCCGGCTCTGTCCGAAAGGGGTGCAGTTCGGGTCGTTTTGCCGCAGCAGGGGCTACCGTGGCTAAAAATTAGTATATTTGCAACCGTGAAATGCCGCTTGCGCGGGGTCGCTGGCGGCAGCAAAGAGAGAATATATGACGAAAATCAAGGACAGGTGCGTGCTCGTCACGGGCGGCGCATCGGGTATAGGCCGGATAATGGGCCGCATGGCCCTCGAGCGCGGGGCGCGGCATCTGGTAGTGTGGGACATAAACGAGGCGGACGGCGCGGCTTTGGGCGCCGAGGCCGGCAGGCCGTCGGCAGTGACATGTTACCGTGTCGACGTGTCGGACAGTGCGGCCGTGGCGGAGGCGTACGGGCGTGTGAAGCGTGAGTGCGGCGATGTGGACATACTCATCAACTGCGCCGGCATCGTCACGGGCAACAAGACCTTCGACCGCATGTCGCAGGTCGAGATCGAGCGTACGATGGCCATAAACGCCACGGCGCCCATGACGCTGGCGCGGCAGATGCTCCCGGGGATGATGGAGCGCAACGCGGGGCATATATGCAACATCGCCTCGGCTGCGGGCATGATCTCCAATCCGCGGATGTCGGTATACGTGGCCAGCAAGTGGGCCGTGATCGGGTGGTCGGACTCGATGCGCATAGAGCTGCAGCAGGCGCACAGCAACGTGCACGTCACCACTGTCGCCCCGTACTATATAAATACGGGCATGTTCGAGGGTGTTCACTCCCGTATCCTGCCCATACTGGAGCCGGAGCCTACGGCACGCAAGATCATCCGCGCCATCGAACGCAACACCGACTTCTGCGGCATACCGCTCGGGTTCCATCTGATACGTTTCTTTCAGGGGATCCTGCCAGTATCGTGGTTCGACACCATATTCGGACACTGGTGCGGGATCTTCTCGGCGATGGACGGCTTTACGGGCCGCCGCGGCAAGTGACGATAGGGAGGCCGGCGCGGCGTGCCGGCGAATGAACGGATGGGGACGGTGATTGCCGCCCGTTTGACCGGTAAAATCGAAAAAAATCGACGACTATGAAACTTGAAAACACGTCGCCCGAGCGTATAGCGGCACTTACGGTGGCGCAGCGGGCATATTTCGGGTCGGGCGCGACGCTCGGCTGCGGTTTCCGGCGCGAGCAGCTGCGCCGTCTGGGCGCGGCCCTGAAGAAGTGGGAGCGGCCTTTGTGCGAAGCCTTGTGGGAGGACCTGCACAAGTCGCAGGAGGAGGCCGTGCTGACCGAGTTGAGCATCGTGGCGGGGGAGATACGCAACCACCTGCGTCACCTGAAGCGGTGGATGCGGTGGGAGCGCCGCCCCACGCCGCTGAAGATGTTTCCCTCGCGCAGCCGCATCGTGAGCGAGCCGCTGGGGTGTGCGCTTATCGTGGCGCCGTGGAACTATCCCGTGCAGTTGCTGCTGAACCCTTTGGTCGGCGCCATCTCGGCCGGATGTACGGCATTGTTGAAGCCCTCGCCATATGTGCCGAACGTGTCGCTGGTCATCGAGCGCATGATCGCGGAGACCTTCGACGAACGTTACATAGCCGTGGTTCAGGGCAACCGCGAGGTGAACGGCCGCCTGCTCGGGGAGCGTTACGACGTGATATTCTTCACGGGTAGCCCGTCGCTGGGACGTATCGTGATGCGGGCCGCGGCGGAGAACCTGACGCCCGTGGTGCTGGAGCTCGGGGGCAAGAGCCCCTGTATCGTCGACCGCGGTGCCGATGTGGAGCTGGCGGCGCGGCGCATAGTGTGGGGCAAGACCCTCAATGCGGGGCAGACCTGTATCGCGCCCGACTACCTTATGATCTACCGCCCGCTTCGGGAGCGTTTCGTCGAGGCTTTCCGCCGCGAGGTGCGGCGCATGCACGGCGACGACCCGCGTGAGGACCGCCATTTCGTGCGTATGGTGAACGAACGGGCTTTCGACCGTGTGGCGGCGTATATGGATGACGGCAATATCGCCGCAGGCGGCGGCATGCGGCGCGGGGAGCTGTATATCGAGCCTACGCTGCTGGCCGACGTCGACCCTTCGTCGTCGGTCATGCAGGAGGAGATCTTCGGTCCCGTGCTGCCGATGATCGCCTTCGACGATATAGACGAGGCGGTGCATTTCGTCACCGAACGCGAAAAACCGCTGGCGTTGTATTATTTCGGTCCTGAAAGCGTGGGGCGCAGCGTCATAGGCCGCACCTCGTCTGGCGGTGCCTGCATCAACGATACCATAATGCACATAGCCAACGAGAACATACCTTTCGGCGGCGTGGGCAACTCGGGTATGGGCCGCTATCACGGCCGCGAGAGTTTCGACGCCTTCTCGCACCGCCGCTCGGTGGTAATTACGCCTACGTGGCTCGACCTGCCGTTCAGATACATGCCGTATAAGATGTTCGGCTGGGTGCGGAAGATACTTTAGGGCGGATCCTCGGATCTTTTGCCGGTGTGCTGTGCAAAAATACGGAGCCTCATGCGGGACTCCGTATTTTTTTGCGCGGTGTCATTTCTCGCTCAGGCGGTAGGCGCCCGCATGCTCCGCGACGGCGCGCTGCAACTCCTCGAGCGGTCTCTCGCCGCCGGTGAACTCCACCTCCGCTTCGGCGGGTGAGAGCGTTACGACGGCTTTGACGCCCTCCACCGTGTTGAGGGCCTTTTCGACATGTGCGCGGCAGTGGTCGCACATCATGCCTTCGACATTGAATCTCTTTTTCATGACGTATGTTTTTTGAGGTTGCTCTTCTTCGGGCATATGCTCGCAGACGGCCGTGGCGGAGGTTCCCGCTCGCTTCCTTGTCGCAGGGCGGGTGTCGAGGCGGCGCAGGCGCAGGCTGTTGGCCACCACGCATACGCTGCTCAGGGCCATTGCCGCTCCACCGATCATCGGGTTGAGCAGGAACCCGCATATCGGATACAGCACACCGGCGGCTATGGGCACCCCGATCATGTTGTAGAAGAATGCCCAGAATAGGTTTTGGCGTATCGTGCGCACGGTTAGCTGCGAGAGACGTACCGCCTCGGCTATCTTGCGCGGGTCGGATGCCACGAGTGTGATCCCCGCCGTGCTCATGGCTATGTCGCTGCCGCCGCCCATCGCGATGCCGAGGTCGGCTTCGGCCAGCGCCGCGCTGTCGTTTATGCCGTCGCCGGCCATTGCCGTGCGATGCCCCGCTGCGCGCAGGGATCGTATATATTCGGCTTTCTGCTGCGGCAGCATCGAGGCGCGGAAGTGCGTGATGCCTGTCGCACGGGCTACGCGCGCGGCGGCTGCGGCGTTGTCGCCCGTGAGCATTACGGTCTCTATGCCCATCGAGTGCAGCATCTCCACAGCCTCGGCCGCCCCTTCGCGTATGCGGTCCGTTACGGCCGCGAGGGCCAGAACGCTGCCGCCGTTATCACCGGCGGCGGCGAC
>CASFQF010000111.1 GCA_949296635.1 uncultured Alistipes sp.
GAACACAGCACCATGATACGGTCGGCGACGGGGCCGCCGTCGAAATTAAGCGCCAGAAAAAGCTCGTGGTCGAAGGTGTACATATCTTGCCGGGATTGTCGCAGGCACGGAGGCTTGAATATCAAAGATAGCGATAAAAGCCCGTCCCGCCAAATTTTTCGGGACCTAAAACACTCCAGAAAAGGGTTTGCGGCGGCCATACCGCATAAGACGGCCCGATCGCCCCGCCGCCCGAGCCATACGCAACGATACGGCCGCGGCATACGCAAAGCGGGCCGCTCCCGAAGGGCGGCCCGCACGTCTCCGTTCACCCGATGCAGGGGCGGGCTATTCGGGCATCACCGCATCCTTGACAGCCTTGAGTTTCAGGGCCAGCCATATGCGGAAGATGCCGTATACGATCATCGCCGTCGAGAAGAAGGCCACGACGAAGGTGCCGCCGAAGATGGGCGAGCTGAAGATGAAGATCAGCGAGAATATGAAGCTCGCTATGGCCAGCGCCAGCAGCCAGCCCCAGCCGCGCACTCCCAGCGCGCTGAGCTCCGAGGCCCCGCCTATGGCCCAAAGCGACCGCAGCATGATCCAGAAGCCCACGAAATAGATCAGCACGGCCGTAGCCGCAGGTGCGGGGGCCGCCGCGAGCATTATGCCCAGCAGCATGTCGACTATACCTCCCGTAAGCGCCCAGCCCCAGCCTCGCAAATGGCGGCGGTTGCCCACGGCGAAGATGATCTCGAAGAGGCCGCTCACCAGAAAGGCCGCAATGAAGAGCATGGTCAGCGCACCGAGCGTCGCCACGGGCGTAAAGAGGCACCACACTCCTAAGACGACGGCCAGCAGGCCGATGATGAGCGACGTCCACCAGTGCCGTACGGCGCCGCGCATCTCCTCTACCAAATCTTTCATAACAGTCACTGTTTAAGTTTAGAAATATCCGTTATCGACCGTTACCGCTGCAAATAACATGCCCTCCCGAAACGGCATGCCCGCACCGCATGCCGCCGACAGGGTGTCATGCCGGCAGGACACCCTGTCCCTGCCGCCGAGACAAAGTGTCAGCACCCGCATGACACCGTGGCACCGAGGGCCCGCAACACAAACGGCGGCATCCTCCGCATGGATGCCGCCGTCCCCAGCACATGCCGCGCACCGCACGGCAGGCCCCGCTACCACTTGTTGTATATCACCACGGGGCGCGTGCGCCGTACGCTCATCGTCGGGAACCACATGTCCTCCTTCGTCAGGCCGCACTTCTCCACCGCCTCGACGCAGTATTCCAGACGGCCGAAGTCCGCGTCGACGTTGTTGGTGCCGAAGGTGAACTTTATACCCATATCCTTGGCGCGGCGTATGATGTCGAAGCTCGGGATACGGTAGCGGGCGTTTATCTCCAGCGCTATGCCGTAGCGCCGCAGCACCTCCAGCACGCGGTCGACACGCTCGTCGGTCCAATACAGCGCGTAGTCGGCCTGCATATCCTCCGGAAGGTAGGTCGGGTTGGCGTATATGTCCGCCGGCTCGTTGGTGAGGATCTTCACCGTCTGGTCGACAAGGTGGTCCATATACTGCTCCTTGGTTATGCCGTCGTAGTGCACCTCCTCGGGACGGTATATGCGCGAGAGGCGCCCCTTGTGGTCGACGATGGTCATGGCGTCCGTGAAGAGGTAGTCGAACACCCCGAGCGCCTCCTGCGAGAAGGTCGCGGTCCACTTGCGGCCCTCGCCCTGCACGCCCCGCAGGAAAGGCATGTCGCGCACCTCGTCGAAATATTCGTACACCTCGTCATCGTCGGCCAGCATGCGGCCCACGCCGCCCTCGCCGGCATTCGGCGCCACGCCGTAGTTGATGCCGTAGTTCATCGACATGGCGTGCGCCATCTCCTTCGTCAGGCCCCCCTTTAGGTGCACATGGTAGTCGATGACGGGGAAGCCCTGCTGCTGCAGGCGTATGACCCCGTCCGCCGTCTCGTCCACGACAGCCATCGTGTCGGCCGCGTTGCGTACCGTATCACGCAGGCGCACCACGCTCATGTCGCGGAACGTCACACTGCCCCCGATGCCCCGCAGTGCCAGCATGCCGTAACCCAGACGGCGGCCGGCATACTCGTCGGTACGGTAGGGCTCGTCAGGCTCGGTGTAGCATACGACCTCGGTGCCCGCAACCGAGACCGTGATGTTGCGGCCCCGCACCGCCACCTCGAAGTCGAACCACTTGCCGTCCTCGGCAAGCGACCGGTAAAGATTGCGCACCGCCGCCAGCGAGCCGCTCTTGCACGTGCCGTCTATGGGACCGTTGCGGAAGAGCACATCGTAGCCGCCGCGCCCCCCGTCGGTATGGAACGCAAGCGCCGCCTCCGCCCCTGGCGAGGTGAAGGCCTGACCCTTGAGCAGGAAATTGCCGTACTCGCCCTCGGCAAGCCACGACTGGCCCGCCTGCACCGTAATCTCGCTGCCGCGGCTTGCGCCGCCCGCCGTATTGACAAAACGGTCGAGGGCGATCGGCACATCGTACCGTACGCATCCTGCCGCCGCCAGCGCCGCCGCCAGCACCGCGAAGAGACGCCGCGCGCCCCTACGCCCGAAATCAAACATTTTCATATGGATTGCTTTTAAACATACATATATAAACATATCTACCGCCGCAGCTCCACGATCAGGGGGCCGTCGCTCACCGTGAGCCGCACCCCGTCCGCGCGCTCCAGCCGCTGCAACGGCTCCGTCCCCTCCACGGGATCGTATACCGCGATGCGGCGCATGCGCCGCGGCAGCCGCGGCAGCCGCACCGTCACCGTATCCTCACCCTCGACACGCTCGTCCCATACGACGAGCCACAGCGAGCCGTCGCCCTTTACCAGAAGCAGGTCATGCACCGTCGCAGGCTGCGGCTCAATGGCGTAATCGAAGCGGGGCAGCAGCCGCGCCGGCGCCTCGTCGTGAAGGATCGTCGTCAGGTTATGCAGACAGTCGGCAGCCATGCGTTTGGTCGTATAGTCCGAGCCGTAGAAACCGAAGCGGCCGTCGCCGTCGTCGATGAACTCGTAGATGAAGGTCTTGGCCCAGCCGCGCGCAAACTGCGCAAGGTAGACATTCATGTAGTTGTGCGCCTGCACGCTCTCCGTAATGGCGCCGTCGCAGTCACCCACGCGCACGCCCGTCTCCGTCGTCACGCGCGGCAGCGTGTCGAGCTGCGCCTGCGCATAGCCCTCGAAGCCCCGCCACCACGTACGGCCGAAATTGCCGTAGAGGCCGTCGGCATGGCATTCGGGCGAGGGGTCGGCCGCATTCCACACCTGATTGTCGTGCGGCGCACCCGCCCAGCTCGGATGGTACATGTAGTTGTGGCAGTTGGCATAGTCGGCATAGCGCGTGCCGGCAGGCATCAGGCATTGCACTCCCTCGGGGATCTCGAGGAACTGCAGGCCGCAGTCGTCGCTCTGCGCCCCCATCTCGCTCGAACTGTATACGGGGTAATCCTTCAGGTCGGGGTCTCCCTTCACGGCGGCATAAAGGTCGCGCTGCATGCGCGCCACGGGCAGCCACGACAGCTCGCGGCCCCCCGCCTCGCCGCCGTAGACCACGCCGCCGAAGTTGTTAGGTTCGTTCGGGCCCTCGACGGCCGCCAGCGCCCCCGCCTCGTGCAGCTCCCGCGCCGCACGCAGGGTCGCTTCGATACAGCCGTCGCGCGCGCCGCTGCCCGGGCCGAAGACTACGCCTACGCCCGCCTCGCGGTGCACCAGAAGCAGTCCCGACATGTCATAGTTGCCATCGGCGGCATCGCGTACGTTGCGCACGCCCGTATACCGCAGCAGAGGCGCTATGCGCGCCGCATCGTCACCGTGCTGTATGTGGAGGCACACCCCGATGGAGTTGAGGAAATCCCATGCCGCAGCCGCCTGCCGCGGCGCGGCCGCACCGCCGCCCCCGGCATTTCCCGCAACGCCCTCCGTCGCCGCAGCCGCCGCAATCAGGGCCAGCGCCGCGAATATTCCTGCAGTCAATTTCATAGTCACGCCATATCTCCGTTTTACAAAATCACATCACAGTTTCACCGTGCGCCGTTCGCCCGCCGAGAGCGAGAAGCCGTGCAGGCGCACCGTGCGCTCCCCGACGCGCAGCGTCGCAAGGTCGAGGCTCCCCTCACACACCTCTATCGTCACCTCCCTCTCCGAGACCTCGCACACGCCCCACGCATAGCCGTTGCTCCAGAAGTAGCGCCCCGCACGCGGCGTGATGCCCATCGTGCGGTCGACACCCGAGTAACTGAAGCCCGAGAGCGCTATGACCGCACCCCAGCTGGCCATCGAGCGGGCGTAGTGGTGGCCGCACTCTGGTTCGCTGAAGGGGTTGCGGCGCGCCCCGTCGAAGCGGTCGCGGATGGCGCCTATGCACTTCAGCGCCTCCTCTTCCATGCCCTCGTATATCATGCCCACGGCGGCGCAGTACTCGAAGCCCGTCATCGACTCGGCAAAATAGGGGAAGGGTATCTCGAGGCGCCCGCGCGGCCACGACGCCATCACGAGGCCCGCCTCTCCCGCCGTGACGTAGGTGCGCATGTTGTTGAAGCGGCGGCCGAAGTCCTCGACGAAGTTATAGCGCATGACGCTGCGCAGCGCACTGCGCACATGCTCCGGCTCGGCAAGGTAACCCAGCGAACAGATATGGGCCATATACTGCCCCGCCATCTGGTCGACGAGGCAGCCGCGCCCCAGCTGGTAGGGCGGCACGGCCGTCTGCGGGTCGTCCATGTCGAGATACTCGAACGTTTCGGGATCGGTTATGCGGTGCTCGTAATATTCGCCGTTGAAGAGGTTTTCGCCCATCCAGCGGCTGCCCCGCTCGAAGAGCGTGCGGCACTCGCGCGCAAAGTCGCGGTCCCCCATCGCCCGGGCCATCTCCTCGGCCGCACGCAGCGCCCCCATATACCAGAAGCCCATCTGCGGGTTGGGGCCGAAGTAATTTACATCCATCGTATTGTGCTGCGACCCCTCCATCACGCCGTCGCGGTTGCCGTCCCAGCCCCGTTCGGCCCACGCATAGGAGAGCACCCGCTTGACCTGCTCCCAATTCTCCGCAAGGAAGCCGTTGTCGCCCGAGAGCTGCCACTCGCGGTAGGCCTTCATCACGCACCCCATCTGCCCGTCGGCCGCGGCGGCCGAACCGTCGGCGGCAGTCGACAGGGGCAGCGAGGCGCGGAAGTTCATCAGTCCGTCCTCGCGCGTAGCGTAGTTTAGCTCCACGTCGCGCATCGTGCGCGCAAGGTCGCCGAAGAGGAACGGCGTGGCCATCTCGTAGTTCCATACATGGGTACACGAACCCATACACGACCCGAATCGGTCCATCACACCCTCCCACCCCATCAGGTGGCCGCTCGGCAGGCGGAACACCGTCTGCGAGCGCAGCACCGCGAGGTTGAACAGCGCTGCCTCCTTCACGCAGTCGGGATACGACGACGAGAGCAGCGCCCCGACGAAACCTAACGTACGCCTCTCGAGCTCCGGCATGCGAGGCACTATCGCCTCGGCCGCAGCCCACGCATCGGTATAGAGGCCGCTGTAATAGTTGCCCACCGTCTGCTGCGACCACGCCACACGGTTGGGGAAGTTCCACGTAAGGAAGAAGACGAACTCGCTACGCCCGCCTGCGGGAATACGCCGCCTTACGGCGAGTGCCGCCGTGGGGTCATCCTCCGTGACGGGATCCGTACGCTCGGTGAGCCGCCCGTCGGCGCTGAAGTCGTCCCAGAAATCGAGGATAGAGTTGTTCCAGTCGTTCCGCCGCGTCGAGGTGCGGAAGGTCACCTCGCCATCCGAGGTGGTGACCAGCGCCATCGTGCCCCATGCCGGATCGTTACGGTCGACACCGTCGGAGTACATGTATATGCCGCGGAAGAGGCCGTTCTCACGGTACTCGTTGCGGTTTGCCGCGGCCCCCGTGGGGACATAATCGCCCTTCCAGTCGGTATAGAAGCGGCTGCCGTCCTTGCCTATGAAGTTGCGCATGCAGCCGCACACGGCCACATCCATGTCCCTGCCGGAGGTGTTCTCCACCTCGTACACCAGCACCGCCACGGGCAGCGAGCTGGCATCGGCGTCGCACGGCACAAGCGGGTTGAAGCCCCGCACCGTCACCTTGAGCGGCACCCCGCCGTCCGACAGGTGCGCCTGCCCGAAGGGATAGGCCGCATCGAACGACGCCTCCCCGAAACGGGGCATGCCGTGGTGGTTCACCGCGCGTCCCTCGTAATGCAGGATCTCATGGTCGTAGAGAGGGCCCGCCGCCAGCAGGGTGACGGCCTCACCGCCCTCGGGCGCGGCATATACGGCGAAGAAGGGTGCGTCGTTACCCGTGGTGACGGTGCTGTAACCCTTCGCCGGCACGTTCATGATCTCCCAGTCGCGCAACTCGCCGCGCCCGCCCAGAGACACGGTCCCCGTGCCTATGCCGCCCAGCGGCAGCGCTATACGGTAGAGGTGATCCCCGTCATAATGCCTCAACACCGGCCACTCGGCCGGCCGCCACTCCTCGGCAGCCGCGGCAAGGCACCACAATACGGCCGCCGCTGTAATTGCAACTCTCCTCATATCCATAACGGTACAAACTTACAGGTACTCCGATCTCCTCGCCACGCATCACACCGCCGCATACCGGCCCGTGCATGCGCGGCCGCACGCTTATAATAAGCTACGCTGCGACGGCGTCTCCGCCGCCTGCGGTGCAGTCTGTTCCGTCTCCGCCGCGGCCGCCTCGTCGATCACGAAATCGGCGATGTCCATCTCGGCATTGCGGGGGAAAGCCTTGGGGAAGACCGAACGGAAGCGGCCCAGCTCGATGATCGCCTCCTCCATCGTAAGGTAACGCCCCACCGATACCGTAAACCACGGATTCTCATAGGTGACCTCTATGTCGATGCCCTTGAAATTCTCCTCAAAGGTCTTCTTCGCCTCGACGGCATTCTCGCGCGCCTGCTGCGAGTTGTCGAAGAGGATCACGATAGTGTATCCGCTCACCTTCGTACGCTTGGCCCGCTGCTCGACGGCACGCACCGCCGCCGCGGCATCCGCCGTCTCGGTCACGCGCACGGCATCGCGCCCCGCAGCCATGCTCCGCTGCAGCGCCGCAATCTCCTGCGCACGGCCCTCGTACCCACACAAAG
>CASFQF010000112.1 GCA_949296635.1 uncultured Alistipes sp.
CGGCCGGAGGTCGCCGCGGCGGCACGGCACAGGGAGGCGTAGCGCGGCGGCAGCGCCCCGACCGCCCGCACGGCCTCGTCGCGGCATCCCGCGATCTCGCCCGCGGCGACCATCCACTCGGCCTTGCCCAGAGGCGACGGCTCGACATACTCGCCGATATAGGCGTAGGGTATGCCCAGCTCGCGCAGTTTCGACTCCATGCCGCTGGGGCCCGTCACGCCGTAGAGCAGTACGATGTCGGGGTCGAGGGCCACGATGCGCTCGTAGTCGACATCGGGTTCGTATCCCACGTCGGCGATGGCGTCGCGGTGGGCCGTGACGTATGGGTCGGAGATGAAGTCGAGGCCGGAGACCCCCACTATGCGGTCACTGCAGCCTATGGCGCCGAGCATCGCCACATGTGTCGACGACATGCAGATGATACGTCGGGCGGGGCCGTCGATGCGTTGTACATCAGGCAGGCCGTTCGTCTCGGTGCGGCCGCCGCGGTCGATCAAAAGCCATCGCCGCGCGTCGCCCGAACCCTGCCACGGCGAGCGTACCTCGAGCAGCGTCGCATCGCCCTGCGGCGTGTGCAGGATTGAAAAGCCTGCGGCGTGGCGTGGCGTGTAGGCGCTCTCGGTGAAGACTTCGAGGCCCCTCCCGCCGTCGTGTGCGCAGGCCGAGAGCAGGAGTCCCAGAATCAGGTATATCGCGTGTCTCATCTCTCTCGTATGTCTTTGTGTATGGTCTGCAGCAAGGCTTTGCCGTCGCGGACGAATCCGTCGACGCAGGCGTCGTCGCCCGTGCTCTCGACGATCCGGCCGCCCGTGCAGTCGTATATGACGTGCCCGCATTCGGAGATCATGCCGAAGCCGTTGTTGAAGGTCCAGAAACCGAAGTGGGGCCGGGCGGGGTCGAATATGTCGCGGCTGAAGGTGAAACCGTCGCGGCAGATGCCCATCTGCGAGAGGAGCGTCGCGGCAAGGTCGCTCTGCGAGGCGAAGGTCTCCACGACGGCGGGCTCCCGCACGGCGCCGCCCACCCACAGCATGGGTATGCGCTGCCGCGCCACCGATCCCGCCTCCAGACCCTCTGGGTAGCCGATGCCGTGGTCGGCCACGAGTATCACGAGCAGGTTGTCCCACAGGGGAGTGCCGCGCCACGAGTCGATCATGCGCGCGACGCACTCGTCGGTGAAAGAGGCGGCGTTGAGAATCTTGTTATCGAGGCGGTGGTACGGTACGTCGAAGGGCTCGTGCGAGCTGAGCGTGAGCAGCGTGGCGAAGAACGGTTTCCCGTCGGCGGCCAGCTGCTCCACCTCGCGGGCAAAGAGCGGGCATACCACGTCGTCGGCATAGCCCCACTGTGCGGGCGCCACGTCGAAGTGCATGTCCCGCTGGTCGGTTATGCGTTCGACGCCCGTGCCGTAGAGGTACGACACCGTATTGGTGAAGTCGGCGTCGCCGCCGTATGTGAACGACGTGGCGTAGCCCTCGGCCTGAAGCGAGCGGGCTATGGCGGGCAGCGTCTGCGCCTTGTGCGGCAGTTTCATGACCGACATCACCGGCTGTGCCGGATAGCCGCTCATGACGGCCACCTGCCCGCGGTCCGTGCGGAACGAGTTGGCGTAGATATTCTCGAACCAGATACCCTCGTCCTTGAGGCGGTTGAGGTTGGGCGTTACCTGCTCGCCGTCCACGGTTTCGTCGGTGATGGTGCGGCCGAAGCTCTCGAGCAGTATCAGCACCACGTTGGGCCGCCGCGTCGTCAGCAGCGCGGGAATTTCACCTGCGGGTGCGGCATCTCCCCGCAGGGGCTCGAACAGCGCGGCGCGCTCATCCTCCGTATAGTATTCGTAGTCGTAGAGCCCGTCGTCGGACTGTACGGCCGACGAAAGGAACGAGAAGACGGGGTTGGTGGCGGCATGGTTGAGGATCATGCGGTCGCTGAAGTATACCTTGCTGACGTTGGCGGGCGAGGTGCCCGTACCGCCCCGTATGGCCAGAAAGAGCAGGCCGCCGCCGAAGAGCAGCACGAGGGTCGCGCCGATGCGCCGCCACAGTGTGAGCGTATCGGCGGTGTAGAGTGCGGCGATGCGGCGGTATACGAATATCATCAGCGCCGTATACGCTGCGATCACTATGATCTGCGGCCATACGTCGTGCCATGTGACGCTGGCGGCCGCCTCCTCCGGCGTGCGCAGGTAGAGCAGGACGGTGTCGTCGAGACGGAAGCCCCAGTAGCGGTAGAGGCCGAGGTCGACGGCGACGATCACGGCCACGGCAGCCGACATCAGGGCGAAATATGCGTTGAGGATGCGGCGGACGGTGCGTTCCGGTATTGGCGCCCACACCGTGGCTATCATCACGAGCAACGGCACGACGCAGAGGTATCCCGCCGTGGTGGAGTCGAGCAGCAGTCCGTGCCACGAGACGGCGAGCAGTTCCGCCGCCGTGGCATCGGCCGCAAGGGGCGCGTACCACAGCAGGAAGAGCGGTTTCTGCAGTGCCATGAGAAGCACCGTGGCTGTGAACAGGGCCGCTATGAACAGTATCTTGCGCAACATCTGTCGTTACGGTTGGTTTATTGTCTGCAAAGATAAGAGTTTTCGGTGAGAATTTCGAGGCGGCGCACGCTCCGATATGTCTCGCGCGGCGGCGTATATGTCCTGTACGGGCTGTGGAGGTGAAGGCGGGGCGTTGAAATCTCGGTGCATGCGCGGCGTGCCGCCGTTGCGGCCGGCTATGCTTTCTCGCCCTCGATGATGAAGCGGCACATGCGTTCGCGGGCGCGGTGTATGCGGGTCTTGACCGTGCCCATGGGCATGTGGAGCTTCTCGGCGATCTCCTCGTATGAGAAGTCGTCGATGAAGCGCATGACGAAAAGCCGCCGGTACTGCTGCGGCAGCCGCTCGATGTAACGTTCGATCTGCGACCGCTGCTGTGTGTTGATGAGGCTCTCCTCGGGCGAGGGGGCGCTGGAGGCGGGGGCCGAGAACTTGCCGTCGATGGATATGTCCTCCTGCCGCTTGCGCTCGAAGTCTATGTGCGTGTTCTTGGCTATGGTGTAGACCCACTGCCCGAAGGTGTATTCGGGCGAGTAGCGGTGCAGGTTGGCGTATACCTTTATGAAGGTCTCCTGAAGCAGGTCGTCCGTATCCTCGGGCGAGGTCGAGCGTTGCAGGAAGAGGCGCCGTATGGCGTCGCCGTAGCGGTTGAAAAGGTACTCGAAGGCCGTGTGGTCGCCACCGAGCGTGAGCTCCACAAGCCTGCGGTCGTCGGCAACGATGTAGTCGGCTATCTCCATACTCCCTGTACTTTACGCACGAGCGACAGCCGTACTGCCGTCAGCAGCAACGGGTTGAAGAGGTCGAAGAGGAAGAAGCGCAGCGTTACGCCTCTCTCGCCGACGCGCTTGGCTATCGACCGTATGCGGTACACCGCCGCGGCATACCGCAGCAGAAGCAATAGCGCGGCCGCCGCCTTGAACTCCACGGGCATGAATATGATTGCTGCGATGACCGCCAGCAGGAAGAGCATCTGGCTGCCGAGGTCCCACTCTATGGCCGTACGCGCCTCGCGCGGATAGAACGCATAGGCCGAGCCGTAGTATCGCAGGCGCCCGAACCACCACCGCAGGCCGCCCCACGGGTGCTCGACGGTGGTGCCCTTGGCTATGAGCACCACGCTGACGTTGTTGCGCCGCGCGATCTTCTGTATGAAGAGGTCGTCCTCGCCGATATTCATGTTCAGGTGGGTGAAACCCTTGCTGCCGAAGTAGAGATCCTTGGTAAAGCCTATGTTGTTGCGTATGCCGCGGTAGGTGTTGCGGCTGACGGCCTGCGAGAGCCAGTATACCGACAACTGCAGGCGCGACATGCGCATCAGGTAGTTGGACAGGCCCTTTGCCGGATCTATGCCCGAGTATCCGAGGACCACCTCGCCGCGCGTGAACGCCTTGCCCATCATGGCGAGCCATTGCGCCGAGGCGGGCACGGCGCTGGCCGTGGTCAGCAGCAGGTGGTTGTACGAGGCCGACTTGATACCCACGTTTATGGCCATCTTCACCGATATGGGGAAGCGGGGGTTGTATTCGATCTTTGTGACGGTGAGGTTGGGGTAGTTGAGCCGCTGGCGCGACAGCTCCTCGTAGAAGTCGCCGTCGGCGCCGACGTACACCACCACGACCTCGTACGAGGTGGGGTACTCCTGTGCGAAGAGTGCGGGCAGCCGCTCGTCCAGATAGTCGTAATCCTCCGAGAAGAGGGGTACGATGACCGATACCGGCGGCTCGGCGTCGAGGACCTTCTTGCGCCGCGAGTTGCGGAAACGTACGATGCGCCCGTAAAGTACGATATGGTAATAGAGTTGTACGAGGAACAGTATCAGTATCGACGCTGCCAAAGCCGTACCCTGCCATCCGTAGTGTTCGATTATGGTGTCGATGTAGTGCATGTTTCGGAAACGGTATAATCATACAAAGATACTGTTTTTGCACGAAATGTCATAATGCCTGATGCAAAAAAAGAGCCTCGGCGGATGCCGCGGGAGTTGTTTCTTTCGGAAAAAAACCGTATTTTTATTGCGGTGCGCCGACGGTCGGCGGCCCCGCCCGCATGCGGCGGAAAACGATACCGTATATGAATTGCGACAGACTACTTCTTCCGCTGGCCCTGCCCCTTGCGGGCGGTGCGGCACAGCAGGCGCAGGCACAGCATCCGGCCGCCGAAAGGCCCAATATCGTGCTGTTCATGGTCGACGACATGGGTTGGCAGGATACCTCGCTCCCTTTCTGGAGCGAGCGCACGTTCTATAACGACCGTTACGAGACGCCCAACATGGAGCGGCTGGCGCGGCAGGGCGTGATGTTCACCGAGGCATATGCGTGCAGCCTGAGCTCGCCGTCGCGGTGCAGCCTCATGACGGGGAGCAACGCCGCACGGCACCGTGTGACCAATTGGACGCTGCGCAAGGGCGTCACCACCGACGGCCCGAACGACGTGCTCGAATTCCCAGAATGGAACTGCAACGGCATAGCCCAGTCGGAAGGCACTGAACTGACGTATGTAGGCACGAGCTTCGTCGACCTGCTGCGCCGGAGCGGCTACCATACCATACACTGCGGCAAGGCGCACTGGGGGGCTATCGACACCCCGGGCGAGAACCCGCACCACTTCGGTTTCGAGGTGAACATCGCGGGCCATGCCGCGGGCGGCCCCGCCACCTACCTGAGCGAGCGCAACTACGGCTACGGCGCCGACGGCCGTCCGCAGGGGCTCTTCGCCATACCCGGGCTGGAGAAGTATTGGCAGTCGGGCACCTTCCTTACCGAGGCGCTCACGCGCGAGGCCATCGCCGCAATGGAGAAAGCCGTGCGCTACGACCGCCCGTTCTACCTCTACATGTCGCATTACGCCATACATGTGCCCATCGACCGCGACATGCGCTATTACGAGAAGTACCTGCGCAAGGGCCTCTCGGCCAAGGAGGCGGCGTATGCCTCTCTGATAGAGGGTATGGACAAGAGTCTGGGCGACATCTTGGACTGGCTCGAACAGAGCGGCGAGGCCGACAATACGATCGTCATCTTCATGAGCGACAACGGCGGTTTCTGTTCCAGCACGGGGTGGCGTGACGAACCGCTCTACACGCAGAACTACCCTCTGACCTGCGGCAAGGGGTCGGCCTATGAGGGCGGCATACGTGAACCGATGATCGTGTCGTGGCCGGGCGTTGCGAAGGCCGATACGCGCTGTGACAAGTATGTGATTATAGAGGATTTCTTCCCGACGATACTCGAGATGGCGGGCGTCGGCCGCTGGTCGGTGCCGCAGACGGTCGACGGCGTGAGCTTCGTGCCCCTGCTCACGGGCGAGGGGGATCCTTCGCGCGGCCGGTGCCTCTATTGGAACTTCCCCAACGAATGGGACGGCGGCAGCGGCCCGGGTGTGGCGCCGACGGCGGCGGTGCGGCGCGACAATTGGAAACTGATATACTTCTATGAGGACGGCCATAAGGAGCTATACGACATACCGAACGACATAGGCGAGAAGCACGACCTTGCGGCCGAGCGTCCCGATGTGGTGAAACGCTTGTCGAAGGAGCTGGGGTCGTTCCTGCGCCGCAGCGGCGCCCAGCGCCCCGTGTTCCGCTCGGACGGCAGGCCCTGCCCGTGGCCCGACGAGATATGACGTGCGGCCGCAGCCATACGGATGCCGCGCGCAGGCGGGGCGGGGAATAAAACGCGATGGGGAGATTTTCATGATCTCCCCATTGCTGTAATATCTATTGGTGTTATGTTTCGGCGCGCTTCAGAGGTGTTGTCCTCCGTGCGGCGGCACGGTCAGAACTCGTATACGGCGCGGAAGGAGGCCGTGGCCCCTTCGGCGTTGTTGTCGGACTCCATGAGTATCTTCCCATCCGCCATGGATATGGTCATCATGAAGAACGAGTAGCCTCCGTCGTTCGAGATCCAGTATCTGCCGTTCTGCAGGTTCATCGGTATGTAGGATACTTCGGGCGGCGTGTTGGCCTGCGAGTTGTAGAAGAGGTCTATGGCCACGACGGCCTCGTTCCACGTGGGCTGACGCCAGCCGTTGGTCATGTGCTTTTTCAGGTCGCCGTGGCGGGCCGTCTCCTCCTTCAGCTTAGCCATATGCGCCAGATCCCGCTCCATACTCTCCTTTCCCAGCCGGGCAGCAGCGGCAAAGGCAGCAAGCTGCCCGGTGGCCTCAGTGCCCGAGCGCAGGCCGGACTCCTGTCCGCCTCCCCGGATCAGGGGAGAAACCTTCAGTCCTTTTTTAATGTATAGCGCCCCGATCCCTTTGGGGGCGTGAATCTTGTGTCCACTGATGGACAGCAGGTCCACCCCCAGTTCTTTGGGCGTGAAGGGTACCTTCAAAAACCCCTGAACCGCATCGCAGTGGAGCAGGGCAGGGCAGCCGGAGCGCTTGATGGACCGGGACGCCTCCTTTACAGGGAGGACAGTGCCCAACTCGTTATTCACCAGCATCATGGTGACCAGCACCGTGTCGGGACGCAGGGCCTCCTCCAGCTGTTGGAGAGAGATCCGCCCCTGGTGGTCAGGAGCCAGATAAGTGACCTCATAGCCCTGCCGTTCCAGCTCCTTGCAGCT